>DASZXJ010000216.1:0-60950 GCA_035545895.1 Tepidisphaeraceae bacterium
TGTCAGCCAGTTCTCCGACGCTGAATGGCTCGCCGAGCCTGAGTTCGATCCATTCCAGCGCCCGGTCCAGCAAATAGTGACCCGATTGCCGCGTGTCCGTGCCGGATGGATACGAGGTCAACTGCCAGAGCAAATCCCACAATCGAGCTTGGCTGCGCACAGGCTGCGTCGGCAGCCAGGCAACCGCCTGATCGAATTGGGCGGCAAATTTCTCAAACCGGGAACCGAGATCAATCAACGCGGGCACCATCTGTGTTTCACCGCGCCGCTGATTTTCCAGATAAAAATGAGCGTAAGTGTGGAGCGACGGGCCTCGGTAGCGATACTCGAGTTCGCACTGCGGCGGGAAAACGCTGACCAGCCCGGGACGAAGCTCAAACCACGTGTCATCCAGTCGCAGGCGCGCCGAATACCTGTAGGCATGCATGCACCAAAAGCCCAGGTTCTTCCAGCTTTCGATGGGGATCGCCCCGTGCGTGTAGATGGCGATTCGTCGCACCTTCGGCGGCGACAAGAGCGGAATATTTAAGGAGGGTATCGGGCATGTCATGTGAAAATTCGACCAGTAAAGTGCGAAATTGCCAACGATTCAGTGAAGCAAATCTGACAAATTAAACGTGCTGATTCAAGGATAATGATAGAGGCCACCCTCGCGTTCATCTCTTGAATACATCCATTCCATCGAAGTGTTGGTTCTCCATGCGTTACGAGAACGATGCCGAAATCAAATCAAAACGGCGTCGGTAACTCCGACCAAGCAGTAAAGATCGCCCACGAGTACATCCGTCATTTTGACGAAGTACTTGGCCGAGTCCGCCTTGCGCTCCGCAAGGCCAATGGCGATGGCAATGCCATGAAAATGCTCGCTCAAGTGGACCGGTTGGAGGAGCAATACCGCAAAGCCTGGCAACTCCGACGCGCAGGCTGGTCAGTGAATCGAATTTGCGATCAGCTTAAGAATCAGTCCATCGCCCGGTGGTTTAAAGGGAGTATCCCCCGGAAATTACTCAATCTTGATCCAAAGTTCAGGCAAAAACTGGAAAGGCCGATCAGTCTTCCAAGCCAACCATCGCCGGAATTGGCCTTCATCCTGGGTGTATTCTGTGGCCGCAGCGGCATTGGCGGCCACTACCGGGGCTTCGAAATACACAGCCGCGATATCGTACTCGTGGAAAGACTGGCACGGGCGTTTGAAAAAGCGGTTTCCCTACGCGGCGCATCCAGGAGCGAGGATTACGGCGGCGTCAAATATCATTATTTCGGAATCAGTTCCAATCCATTAGCGCGATACCTCGTTACTGCGACCAATCAAAACACGTCGGTTCCCCTCCGCGAGTTGGCCGATCGGGAATGCCGCTGTGCATTCTTACAGGGCTTCTTTTTCTCGTGCGGGTCCGCAATCCGATCGGAGTGGCACAAGATAAGCGTCGTGAAATCGCACAACAAAAAGTTGCTGAGCGAGGTGGCCGTCATCCTCAAGCGCGAAGGAGTTCTTGCATTGGTGCGAGGCGACCATCGCGCCGAATTGGTCATCCAGGATCAGAACGACCTTCAGCGGTTTAGGGAGCTTGAGCTTCTCGTGTCACCCGCCGACATTCGCGGCTTGGAAGAAATCTGCGCGTCTCGTCCCAAACGCCGAATGTTCACCGTCGATGAATACGCAATTGCAATGAAGATCATTGAGGAAAATCCATCCCTTCAGTGCGGCGATCTCTCGTCTCTGATCTTCGAGCGAACGGCGGGCAGAATCGCAATCGATCAATCCGTCCTACGTCAATGGCGAAAAGGTGCCACGCCGGCTTCCGTCAAAAGAGTGCAACGGCTTGCCCCGTTCGAGCTTGCAATGCGAACGTCTCCGGATGGAATCAAGATGGAAGCTTCATATGAGCAAAGAGTGCAACGTCTGCACGATGTGGAGCGACTCCTCCCGATGCTGAGAGAGCTTGCGTGGCTCAAGGGTCAAGATGAACGCGAGTTTCCCTTGGAGTTGCCTGAATTGGATTGCTACCGCGGCCTTTTCCACAGACTCAATTTGCCATTCAGTCATGCACATGAGGAGGCATGGCATGTAGCGGCTCGCAACGCGATTCAGAAGCGAATCGACAAGGTGCATGATCCAGTGGCAGTGCTGCACGCTCTGCGCGAAATCAGACAAAAGCAAGGTGATCCTGCCACCGAGCTCCCGCGAAACATTGCCTCATTCGCCGACTATCAAAGTCTTTTCGATCAGTTCGGCGTGAAGTTATCGAAAGGACACCGCCACGGATGGACAAACTCCATTACATTGAAGCAGGAACTGATCGGCAAGATTGCGGACACAAAATCGCCATCTAATGTGCTGGAACTCCTGAAGCGACTGGCTCAGCACGGCGACGAAATTGTCTTCGCTCTTCCCAGCATCTTACCAAACCTGGAAAAATATCGATCACTGTTTCAAAAGCTCTCAGTACCCTTCAGCGACCGCAATTTATGTGGCTGGCATGAGGCGGTCAATTCGTCACTTGAGGTACGGGACTTTGCGGCCATTGCACTGGGAATTCACAACCTGGTTCGTCGCAAATGGGATTCTGTGGAGATGTGGATTGGCGAGCTGCCTGCCTCAATTGGCAGCCGCTCTTCCCGAACCGTCGATGGGCTGGCGGGAAACAAGCCCGTGCTTCAACGCGATCTGATCGAACTGATAACTATTTTGGGGATCGAAAAGGCGGCACCGGCGATGCGGTATCTGGTCGGGCTAAGCATCGCATCAGAATCGCAGGTCATCATTCATTTGGCCGAGACAACACCCGCCGTGCGGACCGAGCTGGCGAAACTTTTTGAAGCCAAGGAGGACTCGCACTTGGATCCGGATTCGGCGACCGCGCATCTTTATGACCTTCTTCCGGGGATCGACATTACTTCAGTTCATCGTGCTAAAGCGGAAATACTGAGACGTCTTGCTGCACCCCAAACATCGATCGAGCCAGTATCCATCACGGAGGGTAGAGTTCTGGACTGGCTTGACCATATCCCTAAATACTGTCCGCGCTTAGGCATGCTCACGGAGCTTGCAAAAAAGGCCCAACAAGCAGGTCTCAACCCCATCTGGGCAGTCACTATGATGAAAGACGTGCGAGCGAAACGATACGAATGAAATGCCCTGGTTCGATCACCATCTCTCGCTTTTGATTGATACGCGAGCGAATGCGCGAAGAATGCCCGTGATGATGCGCTGACGCAGCGAGAGAATCGCGCCGACGATCAGAAGCGTGACACGCTGGAAAGTAGGACCTGAGAATGCAACAGAGAAGGCCCGGACCAACGGCACCGCCGCTTTGGGCAGGGTGAACATATCGGACTCCTTTCCGATTCGCCGAGTAAGCATCAGCGAATGTACGGAGGAGTCCGATTTCTTGTGAGTCCGTGTTCATGAAAATAGCCGTCAGAAACGGCAAAAGTCGAGCTAAGTCAATCGAGCTTGAATTCTCTCGGATTCTTCACCCGCTCGTGAGGTTCCGCTAATCTCTCCTTCCAATGGGGCATTGTCGATTCATCACCCTAAACCAATGTTTCATGCTGGCGTTGGGCCTTGGCTTAGCATAGGATAAAGGACGTTATCCTATGCTATCGTCCGATGGAGGCTCGATGGTCGAAAAGCTGCCTGTAACAGTGTCTCGGGCGATCGCCCGGACTGGCGAGGTTCACATGCCAGTCGTGATCGAGTACGCCGGCGACAAGGTGCGGCGCCGGTTCCTCGAGTTTTTCACGGCCGAGATCCGCAATCCGGAAACGCGCAAGGCGTACTCCACCGACATCTGGCAGTTTCTCGACTGGTGTGACCTGCGGCGCCGGCCGCTCGCCGACATCGACCCGATGACCGTCGCCGCTTATGTCGAACTTCTGATGAAGCCGAAGGATGATGGTGGGTTCGGATGTTCGATTCGGTCCACGAAGCGCAAGCTTGCGGCCATCCGCGCGCTGTTCGATTATCTGGTCACGGGCGGGGCTGCGTCATTCAATCCCGCCTCCAGCGTCCGCGGCCCAAAACTTCGCGTTGCCAAAGGATCAACGCTGGTGCTTCAGGCTTCCGACGCCGGCGAATTCCTCGACGGTCTGGACACCTCAACAGTTGTCGGACTCCGCGACCGGGCCATCATCGGCGTCATGGTCTATACGTTTGCCCGCGTGGGCGCCGTCGCAAAGCTCAAAGTCGGCGACTACTACCAGAACGGCAAGAAATGGTGGTTGCGACTCCACGAGAAAGGAAACGTGTTCAACGAAGTGCCCGTGCATCACAAAGCCGAAGAGTACCTGGATGCTTACATGCTGTTGGCCGGCGTTGGCGATGACAAGAAGGCTCCCCTGTTCCGATCAACCATCGGCAAGACCGGCCGTCTGACGGCGGTTGCGCTGCATCCAGACAATGTCCTTCAAATGGTCAAACGACGGGCGCGGGACGCCGGCGTCAGCGATCGACTCTGCTGCCATACTTGGAGAGGAACGGGGATCACAGCCTACATCAAAGCCGGCGGCGACATCCGGATCGCACAGAAGATGGCCGGGCATGCTTCGCTCAAAACCACGCAGATTTACGACCGGTCAGAAGACGAGGTCACCCTCGATGAAGTCGAGCGGATCGTGCTGAATTGAGGGGTTTGACCAAAAGGCTCCGAAAAACTCCTCGCAGGACGAACGCAGAGCCATGGGAACCATGTCGGATGACCCGTATCACGTCCGCGAACATGGCTCGTAAAAAACGCCGGGACCCAGGCCGCTGCACCGCCCCCCTATCGGCTCTGCATGGGAAAAGCGGCGTTTCGCCGCCCCATAAGCGGAAGTCCGGTTCCGCGGCCATCCCGTCGTTCTCTACTCGGGTTACTGGGCTTCCCAGCTTAGTGGAGTGGAAATCCGGTTGCGGACTGTATTCAAATTCGTTGGAAATTAGTCGTCAGCAAGATTCTCCTGGAACAAAGGAGCGCTTGAGAATAAAATGCGTGTTATGGATGAAGAGAAAGCCGAGGCCTTGGCGAAGGCATTGGGGGGCGAAACTTGGCAAAGCGGTGGCGGCATCTGGCTTGTTCAATTACCTCGTGCCGACGGGCGATTGGTCGTTGTGTCCGATGATGCAGTTTGTGAATACGAAACGGAGGCCGCCTTTGAAGCTGCCAATCCCTCCGCTGCCATACTCCTACGCTGAGATTTGCCACAGGCAAATCGACATTCCGTGCCCGTTCTCCTCGATTTCGACCCTTATTCCCCAGTAATTTGCTAGTTGGGTCATCTCCGACACCAGCCGTGAGGGCGTGCTTGATTGACCCGCACTGCTTGCCATTAGTGCAAGACGCCCGCCATAGTTGGGCACAAAACGGCACATCCCGTAAGATAACCGCATCGATGAAGCGATTGACCTGTATTGATCTCTTTTGCGGATGCGGTGGATTCAGTCTCGGCCTGGAGCGAGCTGGATTCTCAGTTCTGGCGGCCATCGACTTCAACCCTGAGGCGATTACTGTCTTTCAAACGAATTTCCCTCGAATCGCCCATGCTCTGTGCCGAGACCTGACGCTGTTCCCGCCACAAGAACTGGCTGGACTCCTTGGTACGCAACGCGTTGACGTGATTGTGGGTGGTCCACCATGCCAGGGTTTTTCGACGGTTCGCCAGCGAGACGGGGCCAACAACGGCCCGCGCATGGTGGAGGATAAGCGCCGCCATCTTTTCCGGGAGTTCCTCCAATACGTTGAATACTTCCGCCCCAAAGTATTCGTCATGGAGAACGTCCCCGGCATCAAATCCGCCGCAGGCGGTAAATACTTCACCGAGGTTCAAAAGGAAGCGAGGGAAATGGGCTACCGGGTGCATCCGCAGGTTGAAAAGGCCTTCAATCTAGGTGTGCCGCAGAAACGACAGCGGCAGCTCATCATCGGCACCCGACTTGATCATTTCGAGTACCTTGCAGGCGAGCTGCAACCCGCCCCCCGCGCCAAGGAACTTCCTACTTTGGGCGAAGCAATCGGAGACCTTCCGCCTGTCCGTGCTGGTGGCGGAACCGAAGAGGCCGACTACGACATGGAGCGCCGAAAGACGCACGTCGCAAAGTACGGCCGGCGTTTTCTGCACGACACGCTCGAGGTCCGACGGGCGGCGAAACTGACAGCACATCGCGCGCGGCCGCATAGTGACCGCGACCTCCGTGACTTCGCCCGGCTGCGCGAAGGCGAGCACTGCGCCGAGGCAATGAAGCGAGGTGAACGTTTCGAGTTCCCCTACGACCGCGGAGTTTTCAAGGATCGTTACACTCGCCAGCATCGCAACGAACCCTGCTCAACCATCGTCGCCCACTTGAGCAAGGACGGCCTGATGTTCATCCATCCAACGCAAAATCGCTCACTGACCCCCCGCGAGGCCGCGCGGGTTCAAAGTTTTCCTGATTGGTTCAAGTTCCCTGTCGCCCGGACGCACCAGTTTCGTGTCATCGGCAACGCTGTTCCACCGCTTGTCGCCGAGGCGATCGGCATAGCCATCAAATCATATCTGGAGATGAACATGAAAAATAACATCCGTCTTCCGTTTGCTCTTGACCCCCTGCCCACTGACCACCAACAAGCTGTCCAATGGCTTCTGCAGCTTGTGAATGCGGCGGAGACCAAATCCCTTCGCAACATATCGACTGCTGATTTCTTGCGAGGTTGGTACGCAGTGGGATTCCTGTATGCCGGATTGCATCCCGACAGCGCATTGGAACACGGAGCTGAAGTGTCCAACAGCACCGAAGATGTTCCCGAGTTCAGCAAGATTGAACCTCGCTTGTTGGCTCCCTATTACGTTCAGAGCGGCTGGCCCGTGCTGCTTGAACCCATAGCCGACGAAGCTTGGCGCCGCTACGACGCTGATGAGTTGAAGGACGACGAGTTTTATTGCAGCGAGGCTGTTGTCGCCGGCATGTGTTATCGCAATCCAGAATTGGTTGAAGGAGTGAAACGAGAGCGGCAAAGGGTTCTGGCGTGATTGCCGGGAATCACAGAAAGGGTCCCGATGGACGAAGCATCCTCCGATGTCGTCGAACCACGCGCGGCAGCAATGGTCGAATCTCTGCGCGCGTTCGGTTACGACCTTGCGACGGCATTGGCGGACCTCGCGGATAACAGTCTCTTCCATCACACCCTAAATCTGAACATCCACTTTCACTGGGCTGGACCGGAGTCAGCCATCGCGCTCGCCGACGACGGTGCCGGAATGGACGAGCCGACGCTTAAGGACGCGATGCGGCTGGGCAGTCGCAATCCCCGCGAATCGCGCGATCCCAAGGATTTTGGGCGCTTCGGACTCGGACTCAAAACTGCTTCGTTTTCACAGTGCCGGCGAGTCACCGTGTTCACAAAACGCGTAGAGGGTTCGACGCTAATCCGTTGCTGGGATCTCGACCACATCGCGAAAACCGACATGTGGCAATTGCTGCGCACGCCGTCAACCCTCGCAGCAAAGCTTTCTGCGAAGCTCGCCAACGTCAGGAGCGGAACTGTGGTGGTTTGGGAGAAACTCGATCGCATCACTGCCGACACCTCCACAGAGAACGATGCGGACGAAGATGCTTTTCTAAGGCGCGCTGAACAGGTGGGAGAACATTTCTCCGCAGTGTTTCACCAATTGATGACTGGCCCAGGTGCTGCTGAGTTTTTTTTGAATGGTAAGGCTCTTACCGCATGGGATCCGTTTTTGTCAGACGAACCAGCCACTCAGCGGCTTCCGATGGAACACCTCCAGTTTCAAGGCCATACGATCGAGGTCGAGCCCTTCGTGCTTCCACACCTTTCGAAATTGCGCGATGAATTGCATGGACGTGCAGCAGGATTGCGCGGATGGAATGCACATCAGGGATTTTATGTTTACCGCAACCGTCGCTTGCTCGTTCCGGGTGACTGGCTCGGTATCAAGGGGTGGCGACAAGAGGAGCACTACAAGCTTGCCCGTATCCGGATCAATCTCCCGAACGCATTGGACCACGAGTGGGAAATCGACGTTACAAAATCCCGCGCCCGACCACCGGAAAAACTGCGCCGTGAATTGGCCCGCATCGGCGAACGAACGCGCAGCATGGCGAAGCGCGTTTATTCACATCGCGGCGCGAAACTCATCCCGGCCGCAGGTCAGGAACGCGTTTTCCTTTGGGAACAGACGGCGAAGCACAACCAGGTTTATTACCGCGTCAATCGTGACCATCCCCTCGTAAAACAGGTGCGATCCGCATGCGAGGATGTGCCCAAGTTCAGCGCCCTGTTGCGGCTGATCGAGGAGACAATCCCCGTTCCCCTTATCACGATCACAGACCGGGAGAAGCCGGACCAGACAATTGGCCCCTTCGAATCCTCGAAGGATTCAGAAATCCTTGAAATCATGCGCCAGGTATTCGCGTCGCTTTGCACCAGCGGGCTCTCCCGGAATGATGCGCTTTTGAGACTGGCCCATTTCGAACCATTTCCCCGATTTCCAGAATTATTGCAGGCGATTCAGGAGGAGGACCGGTGAGTGACCCCATTACCCATGCGCGATCGATCGCCGTGACTCTGTTGAATCTTCAGCCGGTTCGCACCCCCGATGTTATCCGCGCACAAGTCGCGCTCGCCGTCCAGACCACCCGTGCAGCGGGAATGGGCGACGTGGATATTGAGGCACTCGTCGCGCAACTCATGCACGAGGCCAACGTCTATGTCCCGGATGCGACTCTCATGGAGGACCCATCCGACCACATCGAGTGGCTTCCATCGAGTCGCGGAAGCATCGCGTGGAAATTCTGGAGCCGATATAAGGCTTTTCTCGAACAGGAAAAGAAGCTGCCGGAGCCGGTCGTCAGTTCGCTTGGCCGCCTCACAGATGAAATCCTCAGCAGACTTGAGCAGCCGGAGCGAAATCCCCCTTGGGATTGTCGCGGGATGGTTGTCGGGAGCGTGCAGTCGGGCAAGACGGCAAATTACTGCGGCCTGATCTGTAAGGCGATGGACGCGGGCTATCGCCTTATCGTTGTACTCGCAGGAATGCACAATAATCTCCGCAGCCAGACCCAATACCGGCTGGATGAAGGCGTTCTCGGGCGCGATAGCCAGAAGGATCGACAACTTGACCAGGCCAACAGCTTGATTGGCGTCGGAAGGTTGTTCGGTCAACTGCTCCCCGTACACACCCTCACCAGCAGCCTTGACGACGGAGATTTTCGCGCTCCGAAAGCCGACACAGGTGTCACAATCGGTGGCGACCCAGTAATCCTCGTCGTCAAGAAGAACGGCAGCGTCCTGCGCAATCTCCTTAAATGGGTTCTTCATGTCCGGGGTGAGGAGTTACAAGGCGAGAAGCGCAAGATCATCCGCGGTGTCCCCTTGCTGGTGATCGATGACGAGGCGGATAACGCCTCAATCAACACGAAGGACCGCAAGGGAAAGAAGGCGGAGGACAGTGATGTCACCGCGATCAACGGACGCATTCGGGAGCTGCTGGACGCATTCGAGAAGAGCGCGTACGTCGGCTACACTGCAACCCCGTTCGCCAACATCTTCATCAACCCCGACGCGGAAACGCCCAAACACGGCGAGGATCTCTTTCCCCGCAGCTTTATTCTCAATGTTTCCCCGCCATCAAACTATGTCAGCCCGTCCCGCGTGTTCGGTCTCGATGGCGACCCCGATTCAGGCATCGAATCGAGACAGGAACTCCCGCTTTTCCGGTTGGTAAATGACCATGAGGCGGTATTCCCAAGCAAACATAAGAAGGATCTTCACGTCCCCGCACTGCCGGACACACTGGTTCATGCACTGCACTCGTTTGTGCTCGTGTGCGCTGCCCGCCGCGCGCGGGGCCAGACTGAAGTCCATAACTCCATGCTTGTGCATGTCACCCGGTTCGTGGACGTGCAACATCAGGTTGCACAGCTGATCCAACAACAAGTTGACTCCATTCGCCGCAAGCTGGCAATGGGCGAGGGCGAACGCCGGCACACTCTGCATTCAGAGTTGCAGCGTCTCTGGCAGGACGAATTTGAACCCACAAGCGCAACAATCCGCGCAATGTCCTCCGATGACAATCTCCCTAAAGTCTCATGGGCGCAGGTGGCCGCAGAACTGTCAGAAGCGGCGGCTCGCATCGAAGTCAAGGAAATAAACGGACACGCCACCGACGCGCTTGATTACGTCGCTCATCGCCAGGGATTCAATGTCGTGGCGGTGGGAGGCGACAAGCTCTCGCGAGGCCTCACGCTGGAAGGCCTTTCGGTAAGCTATTTTCTTCGCGCCTCACAGATGTATGACACGCTGATGCAGATGGGCCGCTGGTTCGGTTACCGTCCCGGATACTTGGACCTCTGCCGCCTTTTCACGACTGATGATCTGCGCCGCTGGTACAGGCACATCGCGCTCGCAGAGATAGAGCTGCGGCGGGAATTTGACCGCATGAAAGACGCCGGCCTCACGCCGCGGAGGTACGGATTGCGCGTTCGAGAACATCCTGGCGGATTGCTGGTTACCGCCATGAACAAGATGTCCCACGCTCAAACGCAGCGGCTCTCCTATGCCGGCCAGCTTGTTCAGACCGCACATTTCATCCCAAGCCAAAAGGTTGTCCGCGATAACTCCGATATCGTTGACCGATTCCTCCAAAGCATTGGGGGCTCCAAATCGGCCAAGGAAACCAACGCTGCCTGGCTGTGGCAGAATGTTCAACCTGCGCAGTTGCTGGATGGATTGCTGCGCGATTTCGCCGTGGCTTCCGAGGGGTGGCGTCTACAGAAGCCGGAATTGATGGAGTTCATTCGCAAGCAGACTGCAATTGGTGAATTGACCAATTGGACCATTGCACTCGTGAACACGCGCGGAGACGGCGGAACTTGTAGTCTCGCGGGATGCAAAACCGGGATCGCCGAACGCAAGCCGGAGGAGGGCTCATGGGATACCGACAAGATTCCTGCCGTATATGCTTCACGCAACGCGAATATTCAAAGCCCCTCGCATCAAGCACTCGACCTAGCAGAGATGAGACTGGACACGGCAATTCTCGCCCAGCTCTTGGGCAAGCGCGCCGTCGAAGATGGCGAGCCGCTCTTTAAGCCCGAGGAAGAGGCGCTGCTCCGGGAGTGCTGCCGCAACGGGCTCGACCTGGCCGCGACCGCAGAGCACATAACGTCCCTCCGCAAGCCGCCAGTGGAGGGGGAAGCCAAACGCGCCCGCATCAACGGAGAAGTTGCCCGCAATCTTCGTCCGGAAACACATGGACTTCTTCTGATCTATCCAGTGATCCCAACGAGGACATCCGCCGGACAGGAACGCTGGCCTGCCGATGCACCATTCATGGGCCTCGCGTTCAGTTTCCCGTCGAGTCATACCGCCCGAGCCGTTGACTACAGAGTCAACAAGGTGTGGCAAGCCACGTTCCACGACGAGGACTATACGGATGCAAATTGAAGAGTTGTGGAAATCACTTGAGGCGGACGCCGCTTCGGGCCATTCAGGTACCGGCGGCTGGCTGCTGCGCCTGGCACGTCCAGCGGCCGACCACCCATTGTTTGTGGGGTTGGAACTGTCATCCGGCCGCCGTGCTATTCTCCTACAGCTCCCGACCGACTACATGCCGTCGCGCCGCCTTTGGCCCCGTTCAAAGGGTCTGGAACCTCTGGCAGTTGCATTGGATGGAAATGCGCATTTCGGCGTGGCCTTGAAGGATTCCCGCTTCACGGATGTATTCACAGCCCTTGCAGAAGATTTGTGCCGACGCGTGACCGAAACCGCAGATCCGGCCTCGCAAGCTCGGGCATTTCTGGGCCAGCTCGCCCGCTGGCAGAAGTTCCTTTCAGCGTCCGTCGAAGGCTTAAACGACGAGACACAACGTGGCCTTTGGGGTGAACTTCGCTTTCTTCGGGACCATTTGCTTTCATGGACCGGGGCAGCCGCCGTTAAGGCATGGAAGGGTGGGGAACGTCTGCACCAGGATTTTCAATTCGAAGGTGTTGCGATCGAGGTGAAGACAACTCTGGCCAAAATGCCACAAGTTATACGTATCACCAACGAACGACAATTAGACCACACGACGTGGTCAGCACTTTTTCTGAACGTAATTGCACTGGACGTTCGAGACGCCGGCGGCGAGACATTGCCTGCAATGGTCGCATCACTTCGCGATAGACTAACGGCAGATGCCATTGCACGTGAACAATTCGAGGACGAGCTTCTTCTCGCAGGCTATCTCGATGCGCACACACCGCGGTACATTGATCGGGGCTACACTGTCCGTTCAGTGACTTTCTTCCATGTCGGTCCAGGATTCCCAAGTCTTATCGAGGCGGACATGCCACCTGGCGTGGGCGACGCAAACTATGCCCTGAGCATTTCGGCGTGCGAGCGGTTTAAGGTTAAGGCGACGGAACTGGAATCCGCCTTAGCCGGTCAAACGCCTCCTCGTGCAAAAAGGAGGGGTCGTGCCTGAACTGGAACAATTTGCCCAAGATCTACACGAAGAGGTGCTCGTCAAATGCGCGGACCCGGCATCGCCGCAGATGCGGGAGGACGCCTTCACTGAATGTGTGCTTGAGCGTTTGGCTGAACACAATGAAGCTGACAACGCCGAGATTCTGCCAAGCCTGAGGTGGGATTCTCGCGGCCGTTCCCCCGCCGCCAAGATAAATGCTTGGGCATTATCAGGGGATGGCGCCACGCTCGACCTTTTTGTCACGTTCTATCACGGCACCAGCGCCGTCGCCCCGGTGTCCAAGCCGGATGTTGCGAGGTATTTCGGCCTCGCGCGCGGCTTTCTACGGCGAGCCATGGAAGGATTCCATGTGCAGCTTGAAGAAGCGCATGAGGTGTTCGAGGCGGCGCGACGCATACATGAGAGCAGGGACAGTCTCACCACGGTGCGATTATTCTTCGTCACCGACGGGGTGGTTGGTACGCGTGCTGCGGATGTGGATGAGGAGCAACTGCCGGGTCTGGAATTGCGCTATGTGCTGTGGGATCTCGAAAAGTTAAGCCGATTGCGCGTTGGTCAGCGAGAAACGATTGAACTGGATTTCGCTGCCAACTATGGCGGCGCGATCTCGTGCATCGCCACACGCGATGCGACTAATGAGTATCAAACATTCCTTGCATTCCTCCCGGCTCCATTACTCGCGCGAATTTATGGAGAACACGGTCAGCGCTTGTTGGAACGGAATGTCCGCGCTTTCCTGCAAGCGAAAAATAAGGTGAACAAAGGGCTTCAGCAGACCCTCCGTGAAGAGCCGCACCGCTTCTTGGCATATAACAACGGGCTCTGTTGCACGGCTGCCGAGGTCGATGTCGAGTTGGGAAGAGATGGGCACGCGGTGCTCAAGCGGGTGAAGGATTTTCAAATCGTCAACGGTGGACAAACGACCGCAAGCATCTTCCACGCTTGGAAGAAGGAGAAAACAGATATTGCAGGGGTGGTGGTTCAGGTAAAACTCACCGTGCTCACCGAACCCGCGAAGGTCACGGAAATAGTTCCGCTCATTTCCAAATATGCGAACATGCAGAATAGGATCAATGCCGCGGATTTTTCAGCCAATGGGAAATTCCATCAGGATCTGGAGAAGCTCTCGCGAACTTTGTGGGCTCTCCCTCAAAGCGGATTAGAACGCGGGACTCACTGGTACTATGAGCGTGCCCGCGGCTCCTACTTGGACGACAAGGCACGACAAGGACCGCCAGGTCAACAGAAGGAATGGGTGCGCCAAAACCCTCCGCAACAGAAGTTTACGAAGACGGACCTAGCCAAATATGAACATGCATGGCTTGGCCTCCCGCACTTGGTTTGCCGGGGCGCCGAGAAGAATTTCGAGGCCTTTGCATCCCGCTTGGAAGATGACGGTCAACCGTCCGTCGATCACGGTTTCTTTGAGCATGTGGTTGCTCGTGCGGTCTTATGGCGCTCCTCTGAACGGTTGTTTGACACTCTTGAATTGGAAGGCTACCGGGCAAACAGCGTTGCATATGCGGTTGCTTGGGTTGCCGAAGCATCCGGGCGCCGCCTCGACCTCGACCGTATCTGGAAAGAACAACGGGTTCCTGACGACGTCTCTGCGGCGCTACTCGTAGCTTGCCGAGCGGCACACGTCTTCTTGACGGGCCGCCCCGGCAACATCGGCGAAGCATCAAAAAAGCCCGAAACTTGGGCGGACTTTCGTTCGATGAAGCTTGACGTGGGCGACACGTTAAACAAGGGACTCCGTCAGTCCGCCGCAATCCCCTATCCAGCGAAAAAGCTCAACCCCGAAACCGAGGCGGCGAAGGAGGGAGTTACTCAAGCTACCGCAGACTACTGGTTTGCCCTCTCGAAATGGGCAAAGGAGCACGGCTTCTTGGAAGGCTGGGAACGCTCGCTCTCGTATAGTCTTGGAAGGCTAGTGGCGAAAGGATCGATCCCCAGCGACAAACAGGCGATACAGGGAGCGCGCATCATGACCCGCGCACGCGAACTGGGGTTCTCGCCTGATCTCAAAACATAGACACCATGGGCGACGTCTTCAGCAAAGCAGAACGATCGAGAGTCATGTCGCGGATCCGCGGGCGCGGTAACAAGGACACCGAACTGGCCCTAAAGCAGTTCCTCCGACGGCATCGAATCAGCGGTTGGCGCCGACATCTGCCGGTGTTCGGCAAACCTGACTTCATTTTCCCAAAGCTCAAGTTGGCGATTTTTGTGGATGGATGCTTCTGGCACTGCTGTCCGAAACACTCAAGTCTTCCTTCCAGCAATCGACCGTTTTGGAAACGCAAACTTGACCAGAACAAGCGGCGCGACAAGCTTGTCATTCAGACGCTTCGCGCACAGGGCTGGCGCGTCCTACGTATCTGGGAACACGAGCTCTCAAGGAATCGAGAGGCCGCATTGCTTCGTCGCATTTGCCGTTCGATGAAGTCAACACATGGGGCTGAGACAACTCTCCGACGGACCTGACGTGGCCGCGCAGCTTCGACCTCATCCGAGCTTGAAATCTTGGCCGTATCCCAACCGGTCCTGCACCAGGCGCCGCGCATCCGCCCATTCCTCATCCGGAGCGTCACTGGTGATCACCAATTGGGGTCTCAGGTGATGCTCCAGTACGATCAGCGCCGTTTTAACATGAAGATCGTAGGGTTGATATTCCGTCTTGCAAAACGAGAAGAACTCAGCGCGCCCTCTCCGATCGAATTCAACGGCTGCCACTTCGAATGGTTCGCACGCGTTCGTACCGCGCCCGTTGAACACGATCCTTTCGTCGGTGAACAGTGGCGGCCCTGACCCATTGAATCCCGCCAACTCAGGCAAGTTCCCGAGTAATTGCTGACAGTCCGCCACCGCAGCGCGAAAGTTCGCCACTACAAACTCTGTCGGTCGCTTCCAATGGTGTGACAAGCCCATCGACCACCTTCTCGCATGGCACAACTCCTTAGTCAATTGCATTCGACCGGACCCGGATAGGAACCCGTGTGACGATGGAAAGTCGCCGGCCCAATTAGATTAAGCGGCTTGGTTGCGTCCGCTTTAGAGCACCACAATGCTCCCTGCCGGGGGGAAATGAACGATTTTAACTCCGCTCAGATTCCCGTTCCTGGAACAGTCTCGACCCTGGATCGAAACAAAGCTACTGCTTCGCCCCGCTCAGACTCTGTCAAGCCGGCCACATCCAGCAATCGATTCCAGTTGTTCCGCAAATCATCGAGGCTCTGGATGCCGTCGAAACCGACGGCGCCAGCCTTGCGGATGTAAACCAGGTTTTCCGCTTCACTCACAGTGACTTCGACAATCTCCGGGTCGGTGAACGACTCCCCCACCACATACCCCACCAGCGCCGCCATGAACGGCGTCATGCCGGGGAAGCGTTTGGGATGAAGTTTCGCCTTCAACTCTTGCGTCACGATCGACAAGTGTACCGCCCGGCCGCGGCGGGGTCACGATTCTGACGCGCCCGTCACCAGCGTTTCATCACTTTCCCGAAAAGATAATTGATGTTCTCGCATCTCAACCAAAGGGGCAAAGTTGAGAACCATCCATTGTCCAATGCCCCTGACACGCGGAATCGTAGCAATGAAGAAGCTCACGCCTCATCCTCTTTCGGAGCTGATGCCGAGGATGCGCCCGCAGGAGTACGAGGCGCTCAAGGCCGACCTCGCAGACAACGGTTTGCGCGAAGACATCTGGCTCTTTGAAGGCAAGATTATCGACGGCCGCCACCGCGATCAGATTTGTCATGAACTCGGGATCAAGCCGCGCTATCGGGACTACACAGGTGACGACCCGGTGGGGTTCCTAAAGTCGTGCACACTGCACAGAAATCTGAGCGACACGCAGAAGGCTTGTTTTGCTGCGAACCTCATCGACGCGCTAAAGGGAAGATGGGGCGGCAATCGGCGAGAGCGGACAAATACGCTCTTGAACGGGAAATCCAGCGAGATCGCCGCCTTGTGGGTCGGCGTCTCGGCGAGCTATGTCGAGAAAGCCATCCGGCTAAAGCACGAGTCGCCCAGGCTCTTCGAGCGCGCCTTGGCCGATTACGAGTTCACGATTACCCAAGCGATCTCACAAATGGAGCACCAGCTCAAGCATCGCCACGTTGAAAGACTGCGACGCGCCGCCGGCGTGTCATTGGAAGACTGTGAACTGCGGCTGGGTGACAACATTGAGATCATGCGATCGCTGCCCGCGGGATCGGCGCGTCTCGTGTTCGCCGACCCGCCGTACAACAACGGATGGGTTTATCGCAATGACCCGACCAAAGACCGTCTCCCCGACACTGAGTATCTTCAAGCATGCCGCGCTTGGATGAGCGAATGCGCGCGGCTGCTCGCCGGCGACGGCAGTCTGTTCGTTCTGATCGACGACAGGTACACCGACCACTTCGGAATACTGCTTCGAGACACGGGATTGCTCCACCGCCCGACAATCATCTGCTGGGAGACCTTCGCCAACTACAACAGCAATGAAACATCGCTCAGCAAGAACGCCCGTTATCTGCACTGGTACACGAAGTCAGACCGGCCACTAATCAACGTGGTCGAACCGCGCCTACCAAGCGACCGGCAGGAAAAATACAACGACGCGCGGGGCAGGGAGCACGGCAGACTCCCATCCAACGTCTGGCCGTTCGTCCGCATCACCTCGCAGGACAAGGAGCGCTGCCCCTGGCTCGGCCAGAAGGGAAACGCGCCGCAACTGCCTCGCGAGCTTCCCGAGCGTTGTATCTTTCTAGCAAGCAATCCGGGCGACCTAGTGATCGATCCGTTCAACGGCAACGGCGTCACGGGCATCGCGGCAATCCTCAACGACCGCAGGTACATCGGCATCGACCGCGACAGCAAGGGGCTGGCGCAAGCAAGGTCGTGGATCGGGCACCAAGTCTCTCGCCTGAGACACAACTAACATTTCTAGGGTAGGACCCTGTCAAAGAGCGGTCTTTCACGAGTCCCCGCAAAAGGCACGCCCGACACAACAAACGCCATAACCCTCTTCAAGTCGTATTTGCAGACATGATTCGATGAGGGTGGCTACGCGCCGGACAGCGGAACGGCAACAATTGGCCTTTGATTGGAATGCCGCAGCAGTACCGGCGAAGACGGAACGTGGCAATTCAATAACTGATATTGAAGGCGAGGTACTCGATGGACACGAGCGACGAAATTCCACTGGAGGACCACCGGTACTTCCGTGCGAGGCTGGACCATCTGGAAACCAGGAACCCGGCAGCGCTCCTGAACCATCTGGAGCAGGAGACACTCACGAAAAATCTGCGAAATGTGACGGGGCGGGCAATGCAGACTCAAGCGGACTTGGTGATCAACAAGAATATGCCGGTGGACCAGGCGGACGAATTGGTGATGAATCAGATCGTGGCGGACCCGGCGGAGCAGAGCCGTCTGGACGACCCCGCAAGCCGGATCAAGCTGCGGACACTCCTCGACCGGTACAAGGCCACGTTGTCCGACCTTCCCAGAACCTACCAGAGCGAGAGCGAAACCACCGAATAGGCGATGAACCCCTCGTTCCCACCGGCCAGCTTGCCAGAATCAAGGCGAATCTGCGGGCGCTGGAACTGCTGCGTGTACTGGAATCCGAGGACCGCCTTCCCACCCTCGAAGAGAAACGCGTTCTGGCGAAGTTCTCCGGCTGGGGACACTCACCTCAGGTCTTCGATGAAATCAAAGAAATAGATTGGCAGGCACATCTCAACGGCCAATACACCTATGGCAACAGCCCCGAGGCTCTGAAGAACTGGGCTGACCGATTCCATGAACATCATCTGACGCTCAAGCAGGTGCTCACGCCCGAAGAATGGTCGCGCGCCGAGGCCAGCACACTCAACGCCCACTACACCAGCCGGGAGGTGATCGAGCATGGGCTGTGGAGCATCGTACGGCGATTGGGATTTGAAGGCGCCCGAATTCTGGAAAACTCCGCTGGCATTGGTCATGTCATCGGATTGGCGCCGGAAGGGATCGCAGAAAACTCCCACTTCATCGCCTGCGAATTGGACAGCATCACCGGCCGGATGCTGAAGATGCTTTACCCGCAGGCGACAGTTCATGTCATGGGTTTCCAGGATGCCAAAATCCCGGCCCATAGCCACGATCTTGTCGTCGGAAACTTCCCTTTTAACAAAGAGGGATGGTCGAGTGACAAATACCCGTTCTCCCTGCACAACCAGTTCTTCGCACGAAGTCTCGATTTGATCGCGCCCGGCGGCCTGATTGTCGCCATCACCAGCGAGAGCACGATGGACTCAACCGCTTCCGCCGTCTTCCGCCGCTGGATGGCGCAGCGGGCAGATCTGGTGGGCGCCATTCGCCTGCCCAACAACACCTTTAAGAAAAATGCCGGTACCGAAGTCACGACCGACATTCTGGTCTTCCGCAAAAAGGATGCACAGCCTTTCGAGCGCGCCGAAGGGTTCATCAACACGCGGCCGATGGAGACGGGCAAGGTCATTGATGGCGTGACGGAAACGGTGGAAGTCAACGAATACTACCACCGGCATCCGGACATGATGCTCGGCAGGATGACGCGTGAAGGAAAGATGTACGAGGACGACAGACCCGCACTGATCGCTCATCCAGACAAGGAACTGCTGCCGCAGCTACAGGAGGCGGTGGGCAAGATGCCAGTGGGTATTGCCCGCAAGAGCAATTGCATCGCCGAACCGCTGCGGCAGGCGTTCGACCACGCGGACGCCAACCAGAAGGAAGGTAGCTACCAGATCAGGAATGGGAAGGTGTATCAGGTCAGCGGCGGAGAGTTGATTACGCCGGATTTCGGGGAGGACATGTGGCTGGCCAAACAAGCCGAACACTGGATCGGAATTCGCGAAGGCGCCAAGGAATTGTTTACCAGGGAACTCAGCCCTCAATCCAGCGAGGAAGAAGTCGAATCCACCAGGCGAGCACTGCGGAGATTGTATGACGGCTATGTTGGAACCTACGGGCGGGTGAACAAGAGCAGCAGAGCTTTCATCGACGACCCCGAATCGTCGATCCCGGCAGCCTTGGAAAATGAAGTCACGCAGAAGTATCAGTCCCGATTGAAAACCGGGAAGGTTGTCGAGCGTCTGCGTCAGGTCTACGTTCCCGCCGACATCCTCAGCAGGCGAGCCCTGTATCCGACCGTCCCGCCGGAGCGGGCCGACTCGATAGCGGACGCCGCAACCATCAGCCGTTCATGGAGGGGCGCGTTCGACTTGGACTACATGGGCACGTTGCTGGGCAAGTCGCCGGAGGATGTGAAACAGGAAATCATCGCCAAGGGACTTGGCTTTGAAGATCCCGCCACCGGCCGCGTTGTGCCCAAGGACGAATACCTCAGCGGAAATGTGAAGGACAAATTGCGTGTGGCTGAGGAAGCCGTAGGAGAGAACCCCCAGTACAAAGGGAACATCGAGGCGCTCCAGGCGGTTCAGCCCGAACCGCTCCATATCCACCAGATCAAATTCAGTCTCGGGGCCACCTGGATGCCCGCACGGGTGATTGATGGATGGCTGGATCATCTGTTCGACCGCACTGGCGCCGGTCGCGTAACGCAGACGCTTCAGACCGGACGGTTCAATGTTCACTGGGATTCGCGCATCAGGGACGATGCCAGGAACACCGACACCCATGCCGGCGGCGGCGTAACGGCCAAGCAGTTGATTGAGGATTCCCTGAACCTCAAAGCCTCCATCGCTTACGATGAAATCCACGACCCCGAGACGCGAAAGACGAAGTACATCAAGAACCACGAGCGGACGGCCGCAGCCCAGGATGCACAGCAGAAATTGAAGGATGCCTACTTTCAATGGGCGCGTAAATCCGACTTCGCGCCGGAAATCGAAGACGAATACAACCGGGTCCGCAACGCCTACCGTCAGCGCCAGTGGGAAGCCGCCGACTTTAAGCATTACCCCAACTCGTCAACCACGGTCGAACTGCGGCTCCATCAAAAGACCGCCGTCGCCCGGAACATGGTCGAATGCAATGTGATGGCGCACCCGGTGGGGAGCGGCAAAACCTATATCTACGCGACGACGGCGATGGAATGGAAACGGTTGGGGCTGGCCAGCAAGCCCGCGATCGCGGTTATGAAATCCACTCTGGGTCAGGTTGAGGATGCGTTTCGCCGGCTCTACCCACAGGCCCGAATACTTGTCCCAGGGGAGAAGGACTTTTCGCGTGAGAACCGCCAGAAGATGCTGGCGCGCATCGCCACAGGGGACTACGACGCGGTCATTCTCACCCATGACAACCTGAATGGCATTCCGGATGACCCGGTACGAGAACGCAACTACATCAACGAGCGCATTGCCAGCCTTGTCGAAGCGATCTGCGGGACGGTCGCGGCCGGGGATAGGGACTCACCGACGGTCAAGCAACTTCGCAAGTCCAAGGACGCCTTGGAAAAGCGGCTGCTGGAATTGCAGGACCGCAAGACCGACAACAACCTCACCTTCGAGCAGTTGGGCATCGACGCTCTCATCGTGGATGAGGCCCACATGTACAAGAAACTCGAATTTGAAACTCAGATGGACCACATCAAAGGGCTGGACAAGGGCGCATCGCAGAGAAGTTCGAGTCTCGTGATGAAGGCCCGCTACATTCAGGAGAAGACTGGGGACCGCAATGTCGTACTGGGCACCGGAACCCCCATCACCAACACGGTCGCCGAAGTCTGGACCATGATGCGCTATGTTCGACCGGACCTGCTCGCTGATTACCGCGTCCGGAACTTCGACGATTTCGCAACCGCGTTTACCGAGCCGGTCACGCAGCTTGAGCAGACCGACACAGGCCAATTCCGGCACGTCACCCGGCTGGCCCGGTTCACCAACCTGCCGGAGCTGCAAACGCTCTTCCGCAGTGCCGCGGATGTCGTGGACCCTGATTTGTTACACATCCCCAAACCCGCCTTAGAAGGCGGCGCCCCCAGGACGATCACGATGCCTCAGACGGAGCAGGTCCAACAGTACATGCAGTATCTCATCCGGCGGTACGAGGCATGGAATGCCATGACCGGGCGTGAGAAACGTGAGAATTCCTCGGAGCCGTTGGTCATCAATGGTCTGGCCAAGAAGGCGGCGCTGGATATGCGGCTGGTCAATCCCGAATTGTCCGACGATCCCGGCTCAAAGTTGAATCGCGTGGTCCAGGAGACATTCGACCGTTGGCGGGCCGGCATGGCGACCAGGGCCACACAGGTTCTGTTCGCGGATTCCTACCAGAGTCCGGGCAGCGAACGCATTCCCGGACAATTCGACGATGACGGAAAGCCCGCACGCTGCGCCATTCCGGATGATAAACGGTTCAATGTCTTCAGGGACATCAAGACCAAACTTGTCGCCCTGGGCGTACCCGAAGAACAAATCGAAGACATCCACGACCATGACAGTGACCGGAAGAAGATGCTGCTGTTCGAGCGGGTGAACAAGGGGGAGGTCAGGGTGATCATGGGCGGCACCGAGAAACTGGGCACCGGCATCAACATACAAGCCAGGCTCAAGACCCTGCATCACATCGACGCACCGTGGCGTCCCTCCGACATGGAACAGCGTGAAGGCCGCATTCTGCGTCAGGGGAACGAAAACCCGACCGTTGAGATCCTTCGCTATGGCGTGGACCGCAGCTTCGACGCCAACGCCTATCAGCGGCTGGACACGAAGGAGAAGTTCATCAAGTCGATCATGAACGGGACCAATACCGACCGTGAGGCCGAGGATGCGGGCGCAGAAGCGATCACCTCATTTGCCGACGCCTTTGCCGCCATCAGTGGCAATCCTTTGGTTCGTGAGCGCTTCGACGTGGAGACAAAGATACGACACCTCGAACGGCTGCAATACCAGTTTGAAGCAGACCAGAGCCGGTCACGCGATCATCTGCGGCAAGCCAGGATGGAGGCGGAGAACGCCGAAAGAATGGCGGCCGAGATTCGCAGGCAGGCAGCAGTGATTGGCCCAGCGTTTTCGGATGTGGAGCGAATCAAGGTGGTGACGGCCGACGGCGCCGGCGAGGGAAAGGAGAACGCTTACAACGTGCTAGACGGGTTCGTCAGGAAACACCTTCAGGACATTTCGCAGCGTCTGGCCAAACAACTTGGCCAGGACAAACAATTTCGCGACATCAGGGACCGCCGCGCCACGGTCCCTTTGCCACAAGTGTCCATCAACGGGTTTGCGGTGCATGTCGAATCCCAAATTCAATATCGTGCTCCTGATTCTCTGTTTCCGGAACGCATCTCCGACCCGGAAATCCGTTACTCGTTCAAGATTCCAAACACCGACCTGTGGAAGTCCGGCAACATCACCACCGGGCGTGGACTAGCAGAATCGGTTACTCGAAAAATGGCCGAGCTTGAGGACGACGCCAGGCATCGCGACCGCGTCGCCGAAACCAAGCGACGGCAGATTGTCGAATTGACGGGTCTGCAAGATCGAGCCTTCACTCACGCCGACGAACTCGTTCAGCAGCGGCGGCGTCTTGAAGAGGTCAAAACAGAACTTGAGAAGTCTTCGGCCGCGATCGCCACGGCGGACCGAAAGCCGGGCGAGGTGTCAACGGCCTGACATACAACCCTTGGGTTTAGGGGCTTCTCGTCGGCGAACACCTTCACAATTCGCCGACGAAGATTGAGTGCCAACATCGGAACCGGCTCGAAACCGGCTGTTCGCCTTGCCTCATTCACTTCTCGCAATAATCGAAGAAGCTGACGCCTGATGCGGGCGTATGGCATGAAGGAGATTTGGCGGAACTCGCTGACCAGACTCTCCCCCAAGCGATGCACGGCCAGGTTTCGGAAGTGTGCCAGAAGCGCCTTGAATGCTTCCGCCTCGATTTTCACGCTGGAATGATATTTCCCGTCGCTCCCCCTACCGCAACCAATGGAGTAACCGGCGTGACGAATTGGCCGGCGCCGAATGTCACGCATCGGATGCTCATCGAAGATCTCATGAGCGCCGGCCGTCGCAATGAGCACGAAGAAACGGCCGTGTCGCAGGTAAGCGATGTTCGCCAGGCCCTTGGCTTTGCGCCGTGCCCGGCGGAACTTGTCGAGATTCGCCCCGTACCGCTCCATGAGCTTGGCATCGATGGCCGCGGGGTCTTTGTTGGCCGGGATGGTCGAGGCGAAATAATGCCAGTATCCCTTGCTAATGAGATTGCACGCCAACTGTTGCACGAACCCTTCGATGCTAACTGCTTCACATGGAGTCATGCAAAGGGTTATGGATGGATGGGGAGTTGTTTTGCTTCTGGCGGCACAACTCCCCGAAAGCCTTTGTCTAAACCGTATTCTCTTGCTGAGGCTCGGACGACGGTCGATCTTTGATCGCCGCGCCTTGCCTCCAGCCAGCCCCGCAGGGCACATCACCTCACTTTCCACTGCCTGCATAGGGCGGGGCTGCTGTTTTCTAGCAGCACCCGCCCTGTATTCATACAGGTTGCGAAAAGGAATCCTTCGCAACCGTCCGGGAACCTTTGGACACACCCGTACGGTGTGTCATCTTTCCGCCGACAAAAGACGACTCTCCGCTAGGAGAGACCTCATTTGACCGCAACATCTTCCTTCCCGGAACCGGCGGCGGGAGCATGGGGCACTTAATGCCATGGCTCCCGCCGCTGACCGTCACATACGAGACTGAATCTTCGCGTCACCGCTTTCGTTCCTGCATTGAAGTCGGCACCACCCGTTACTTCGCAGACCGTCCATGACTGCCTTGCCATGAACTGGCTCGCCGCTAGGCGAGTTCTAATTGCGGCACTCTTATCCGACTGAAGTGTTTGAATCACGAGCATGACTTGCTCGCACCGGTTACCAGCCGGCGACTTCACTCGTTACCCGATTAGCAGATGGTCGCTGAACAACAACAGACGTCGGTACATGCACAATGGCCGGACGTGAGCGTAACTCGATGGCTCTCGCCACAGAGAAGTTTGCAGCCTCGCGGGTCTTTCGACCGTGCGGGACTGATTTCACCCTACGAAAACAGAAGCTTGGGTTACCCATGAACGGCGCCTTGAGTCTTTAACTCATTCGGCCCCGCTCTCGCTTCACCTGGTCCTCTCCCGATTCGGCACCGTCTCTTGTTGCACTGTAAGGTAAGGGCTTGGGTCCGAAGACCCTCTCGCCCCTTTCACGGTTGAGCTTTTCACCGTCCGCTTTTTCATCAGCGGAACGCCGAGCATTGTCGTGGGTCTGTTGACCCTTTGCCCGGTTCGTCGTGTCGCCACGCCGAAGCTCCCCGCACCTCTCACGTTGAAGGAACGCCGTTGCGTCCCAGCCCCGTGAACGGGATTCGTGAAGCTCGCGCTTCACACACCCGCATCGACCATCTCGGCCCTTCGATAATTCCGAAGGGAATTTCTCGGTCGCCCCCTCTCAATGGGACAAATCCATATGGGATAGAACCACGGGATTGAGCATGAAATGCTTTTACTCCGTAGAGCCTCCCTCGAACCGGACGGGCCGGGATGACCGGCATCCGGCTCTACGCGACGCTCGCGTGACGGGCGGTAAGCTCCGTCGCCTTTCACTCGTTGGTAGCGAGTTACTCCGGAAGCGAGCGTTCAATCTCGTTGACGCAGACGTACGTTGTACGAAGCAACAACAACAGGCCAAAAGCCTGAACGGACGATGCTGCCACATTCTTGATCTCTATTCACTACCACCCAAATGCTGTTACAATTCCAAGCTGCCGGGCGGTATCCCCGGCTGGGTTCCCCCCCTCCCAGCCACCCGCCCGGCTTTTTCACTTTAAGAGCGTCGTGGAGCCGCACACAGGCCATTGTGTGCGGCTTGCGAGTGCCGCCCCTTCCCACCTCTTTCTCCCATTCTGGCGGGCCTCCACGGCGTCAAGGTGCTACTCCGCGCGTACGCAGAGCCTCTTCTCCGACGGTTCCACCTTGACCCCGCTTCGCCCCGCAGGGAATTCTGTCCAAGATGAGGTGAGAAGGGGGAAATCCGTGACCAGACCGCCCTGCCGGACCGCCATCAATATTCGTGAGTTTTTGACGGTTATGGGCTATAATCGAGGGCGTGCCGATGTAGAGAGTAATTGAGGTGACGTATGGCTGCGACCCTTGGACAGACTTCTGAAATCGCGATGAAGCTCCGGCTCTCCGACCAGGCCAAGCGGAAATTGGCCGAACGCGCTGCGGAGAGTGGCCGCGACGTGGCTGAGTATACCTCCGAGCTGGTCGAGCAAGCCGTCAACCGTCCCACCCTCGATGAGTTGCTCGCTCCCGTCCGGGCTGACTTTGCCCGTAGCGGTATGAGCGAAGACCAGATCATGGAACTGGGCCGCAGTGAGCTGGGCACCCTGCGTCAGGAACGAAAGGCAAAGAAGGCGTGAGCCATCGTGCCGTCTATGACACGATGGTCTTTTTTCAGTGGGCTGCGCTTCCAGAAGGACGCCAGCACGGAACGCTTCAAGCTGTATTAAATGGCGACATCCACCTCTGCCTGAGTCCAGACGCACTGGCTGAAATAAGCGACCTGATCACCCGCCCCGCCATCCAGGCCCGATCGCCGAATCTGGTCAAAGAGCGCGTCGAGCAATTTCTGAAACAACTGGTCGAACGCGCTGAAATGTTTCCGGCGGTCCCGACTTCGTTCACCTGGCCACAGCATCCGGATGATGATCACCTGTTCAATTTGGCCATCCACGCGCGGGTGAAATATCTCGTGACATGGGAAACCCGCCTTCTCGACCTGCCCAAGAGTTCGGCGGCCGCGGCCAAGTTGTTGCGCGAGTTGGCGCCCGACTTGGAAATCGTCACACCCAGGGAGCTGATGAACCTGCTCAAGCCTCCGCCGCCCCAGGCCCCGGCTCCAACTGAATAACCCCTGGTTCCAGCCTATTGGGAACTACGGACGTCCGTAGTTTTGGCATCCTCAACCTGCCCCCCTGCATCCTATAAGAACGATTACCTATTGCGTTGTCTGTTCGGTGCAATACAATCTATTGCGGCTGTGGAACAGCCTGAATTGATGACTTAGCCAGGAGGGCGTTATGTCAACCCGCCGTCATAGTGCAGTTCCCCGAAGAAACAAGATTGTCACCACCGTGAACTTGGAACCCGAGGTGCTCGAATACCTCGCCGAGCTTCAGCAGGAATTTGACCGCGACCGCTCGTATCTCGTCAACGCCTTGGTGAAGGAATACCGGCGGCGGCGACAGCACAATGGTTCGGATGCCGGGAAGGAGACGCTCTCGAAGTCGTTGCTCGTTTAACAGGTTTTGGAAACACCGCCTATGGACAGGCGCCGTCAACGCAATGGAATGCCCCAAGGCCGACACCCCGTGTCGGGCGAGGGTTCCGCGCTGTTCCGTGGTTTCCATTCGCTCGAAGCCAACTTCCTCTACTGCCCGAACCAATTCTTCGACCTGTGTCTGCCCCACTGCTCCCGCGGAGTCGTCAGGCTGGTCGCGTACATGCTCCGGCGGACACTGGGATGGCTCGACACCCACGGCAATCCCATCGAGCAGCGGATTGCCGTTTCCTATCAGGACTTCATCGACGCGGCGAGCATCAGCCGGGGCGCCGTGGGGCAGGCCATTGAGGATGCCATCGACGCCCGGTTTGTACGCCGGGTGAAGCGGGGCCGGGCTAATGAGAACGGCCGCGCCGGCGAGGCCGCGCGTTTTGAACTTTGCTGGGATGAGAGCGGCGATTTCATTTCAACGCCGAAGGAGTTCCGCGGGTTCTTCACCGGCGAGGGACATCGTTCTCCAATTCCCAATGACTTTTTCGATGTGGTCATCCCCGATGAATCGCTCGCCGTGGTCCAGGTGGTGGGGGCCGTTCTTCGGCATACGGTCGGATACCAGAACCAGTTCGGAGGCCGCCGCCAGCAGGCACCGCTGTCCTACAACTACCTTCAGCGTTACACCGGCATTGGTGGACGCCGGCACCTGACCGACGCCATCCAACAGGCGCTCCAGGCAAACTATATCCGCGTCGCCCAGGAGGGGGTCTTCGATCCCCGTGCCGGACACAACGGAATGGCTGCGCAATACGCGGTGAAATGGGCCGAGGACGGAAGCCGGCTGGCGGACAACGGTTCAAAAAGGGAACCAGCTCCAAATGGGTCTGGAGCACATGGAACGGTTCAAAAAGGGAACCAGCGGTACAGTTCAAAAAGGGAACCAGCAGAAGCGTACAGGAAGGGAACCAGCAACGGTCCAAAACGGGAACCAGTCGAACGGTTCAAAAAGGGAACTATAGAAAAGACATATTCAAATAACACTTCCAAACAACAGCAGCAAAGTGCGGCTGCTGCAGATTGTCTTGAGAATCTCATCAAGGAAGGATTTGACTCGCGCACCGCGACAATGCTGCTCAACCAAGCGGAGCCCCAATCCATCTACAACCAGATTGCCTGGCTCGATCGTCGCCAACCTTCACGGAACCGACTGGGAATGCTCCGCCGCGCCATCCAAGAGAATTGGCCCGAACCCCAGGGTGAACTACGGACGTCCGTAGTTTCAACCCCGGCGGGGCGGTTCGCCACATGCTTCTACGCAGGTCTTGCCAACAACCCGGACGAACCACTGGCCGAGCCGTCGGCCAACGACCTGGCTGTTGCAGCCCGGTTTGTACGGCGGCTTGAAACAGTCGCCGGTGGGGCGGTTGAGGCGGAGGTTTGGGGCCGCAAATTTGGTGCGCTAGTCCGGGAGTCGCGGGAAAGTGGACGGCCGGCAGTTACGTCACTGGTCACGGCTTTGCGCACCCAGGGCGATCGATTCTTCGTTGAGTTACAGGGCAGGCTCAAGCGGGTCGCCCAGGCTGAAGCCCAAAAGCGGGGGGAGGAGCGAAAGAAGGAGCTGGAGGCCGAATACCGCCGACACATTCAGGCAATCGAGCAACGTCTCCAGAGCGAGCGTCCGGAGGACTGGAAGCTGTTTATGGACTGGCGGGACCGGGAGCGTCCGCGCTATGCTAACAGCCGGGTCGGGGGCAAGCGTCTGGCGGAATGGTTTGATTCGCTGGAGAAACGACTGGAGGACGTCCGATTATACTTTGAGAAGGATGTTCCCAGCTTCGACGCTTGGGTCCGCCTTCGGAGCGAGACACCATGCGAATCATCACCGTCATCAACGCCAAGGGGGGCTGCGGCAAAAGCACCATCGCCATGAATGTGGCGGCGGCACTTGCCGGCAAGAGACACCGCACACTCCTGATCGACATGGACCCGCAGGCCCAGGTGACAAGCTGGCTCAACGCCGGCGATGGGCTTCGAACCGAGGGAACCCTGACCGCGGCGATGGTGGGGCGCGAACCCTTCCTGCAGGTCGTTCAGCAGACACCGATAGCCAACCTTGAATTCGTGGCCAGCTCCGAAGGTCTGGAGGAGCTGGGACGCATGATCACCGAGGACGATAGCTACCCGACGATACTTTCCCGGTTGCTCACTGAACCAGGGGTTGGTCCGTACGAATTTGTGGTCATCGACTCCCCGAACCAGATCAGCCCCATCATGGAAAACGCCATCTTTCCGGCGGACCTGTTCGTCGTGCCGTTTGAAAGCACCAAGGCGGTGAAGAGCTTTGCCAACTTCTACAAACTGCTGCTTCGGCTCCGGCCCCAGGAGCAGCATCAGGTGCTGCACGTCCTCTCGAATCTCACGCGTCAGTCAGGGCTTCGTAATCGGGTGATTGAGATTCTCGAACGCGATTCAGTTCCCCGCGCGCGGACGGAAATCCGAAGTTGCGGCTGGCTGGCGCAGGTGGACGAGCATGGCGGATCCATCTTCACCTACCGGCCCGCCAGCAAAGGCGCCCAGGACATGCTTGAACTCACGGATGAAATACTCGCCGTGTTGAATGAAACCGGCGCCGCCGAGTCAGAGCCGGACCAGACGCAAGTTGAAGGAGTGGCAGCCTGATGGCGATCGCACCGGGAAAAAGCAGATTGGATCTCGTCCGCGCCGGCATGACCACCGGGCTTGAACGCCGCGGCCGGCTGGTCCTCTCCATCGAGAAAATCGTCGAGGACCCGAAGAACGAGCGCAAGACCTTCCGCAACATGGAAGGGCTCATCGCATCGATCAAGTCGGTGGGGATCATCGAGCCGATTACGGTCACGCCCATCGCCGGCGACAGCTTCATGATCGCAACTGGCCATCGCCGCTTCCGCGCGGCCAAGGCCGCGGGGCTCGACAAAATCGAAGTGCTGGTGCGCGACCCGGAGGCCGAGCAGGGCCGCCGGCGAAAGAGCATCATCTCCAACGTGCAGCGGGAGAATATCGGCCCGATTGAGTTGGCCGAGGCGCTGCAAACGCTGCTCGACGAGGACGAATCCGTTCCCACCCAACGTAAGCTGGCCGACGTCATTGGCAAGAGCGAGCAGTGGGTCAGTGACATGCTCAAGGTGCTGGAAATGCCCGCACCGCTCCAGGAAAAACTACGGACGTCCGAAGTCGCCATCACCTACGACAGCGTCGCCAAGGTCGCGCGCCTTCGGGATGGGAACCTTCAGAACGAGCTGGTCGGAGAGCTTCTGAAAGGCGCACCAAACCGCGAGATTCGCCGTAGGATTGACGAATCCAAGGGAAAGCGCCCCAAGGCCCCCATCAAGCTGCGCGAGGTGTATAAGACCAACCAGAAGGTCCAGGTTGTGCTTGAAAGCCTCACCGACGATTTGGACATCGATCGGCAGATCGCCGCACTTGAAGAGGCACTCGTTCAGGCCCGCACGCGTATCAGGTCCGTCGCGGCCTGAGTCACTTCGTTTCCCGATTCCCATTTCATCGAGCGGCGCATCGCATCGGTGGATTGCATGATCGTTGCTCCGGAGTCTCGCCCCCAGGCCGCCTGATTGATGGCCGCCGGCGTTGAATTGACCCCGGCTCGGATTCGATTCGCTGAAGCGCCCCTCACGGACCTTGGCTCGACGCACCACCTTCCTGCCCCGGCTATCTGAATCGCCATCCGTGCATCCTTCCTGATCCGCAATGTGATTCACATCGGCGCGCGGACTTTGCTCATTCCGGTCCCTTCACGTTTTGCACCAGCGTCGCGTTGAACGTGGGTGGTTCTGAATTTCATTTCTGTGTCACGGTTCGCCGGTCCTCACGTTGACCGGCGCCGTTCTCCAACGTGGCCGCTCTTGCCCGTCAGCGCAGGTGAACGGGCCAAGAGGCCCACTTAAATTAGGAGAACAAAACCATGACACAGAAAGTAAAAACGAAACCCACCCACGAGATTCGCATCGGCACGGTCAAAGCCGCGATTTGGTCCCGGACCAATGAGCATGGCCGCACGCGCTATGACGTGACCGTCTGCCGGATCTTCAAACGGAAGGATGAAAAGGGATGGCAGTACACCGACAGCTTCGGGGTTGAGGAGCTGCTCACTCTCGCCAAGGTCGTCGATCTGGCCCACAGCCGAATCGCCGAGCTGAGTCAATCAAACGTCAAGGCCGCTTAACAACCAGGCTCGCCGGCACCGGCCGGCGGGCCATTTATTTCGGAGCCAACATCATGAACTTTCCACTCGATACGACGCGATCCTCGACAGACATTCTTGAAGGCGACTGCGTCCCCGTCATGGCCGCGATGCCCGACGAGAGCGTGAACCTCATCCTGACCGACCCGCCTTACCTGTGCGGCTACTCGGACCGAACCGGCAGAAGCATTCTCAACGACGATCGCGATGACTGGCTCGTGCCGGCCTTTGAGCAGATGTTTCGTGTGCTGCAACCGGATTCCTTCTGTATCAGCTTCTACGGTTGGCACCGCGCGGATGCGTTCATCCACGCCTGGAGAAACGCCGGGTTCAGGATTGCTGAACACATGGTCTTCGTGAAGCAGTACGACTCCTCCTGCGGCTTGGTCCGCCGCCGACATGAGCAGGCCTACCTGCTCACCAAAGGGGATCCATCCCTTGGCAATTCCCTCCTGCCGGATGTAATGGGATGGCAGTACACCCAAAATACGTTTCATCCGACTCAGAAGCCCGTCCCCATCCTGCGAACGCTCATCGAGGCGTTCTCATCGCTCGGTGATCTCGTACTCGACCCGTTCTGCGGGTCGGGTTCGACCCTCGTCGCAGCCCAGGAAGCGGGGCGCTCCAGTATCGGAATCGAACTCGATCCAGAGTACGCACAGATAGCCCGCGAGCGACTCTCCGTCGTGAGCCGACTCACCGCAGCATGAACTGCAGTTCGCCTTTCATCCATCACGCCAACCTCGCCGTGACCTCGCTTCCACATCGTTGTTTCGTTGCCTTATAGCCAGCACAAATCGACGCTTGCCTTGGTTTCCCTACCGCGCGATCCTTCGTGCTCGAAATCTTTGCTGAGCTGTTTCCCTTTGTCGCCATGTCTCTTCTCCTCAGGCGCACTATTGCCCGTTCACTGCTTCTGCCACGGCACTGGCGTGTAATCAAAGTGCTGCCCCGCTGCGCAGGTCCCCGCCTGTCGGCCGCCTCCACTTTTGACAACCCGCCGGACGTGCCGCCGGCATTGATCCGTTACCGGGCAATGATGCCCGGCCCTAAAAGAGGAACAGAGACATGAACAGTAAAACTCAAAACAGCTTGGCAGTTAAGATGACGATCCATCGAATCCAGCGGCGCCCGGTAGGGGGAACTTGGATCAACGGAACAGTCCCAGGGTATCGATTTTGCGCCCTGGTATTTTCCGAACACGCACAAAATCCCGCCTGGGAAATCGGCCGCAGCCGAATCTCCAAACTCTCGATTCAACGGGCCAACGACACCGAAATGCTCTACTCGTGGGATCGTGGCTCGGATATTCCGGCACGTGATTCCGAAGTTGAGGCGATTCTCGAATATCTGAAAAATGCGCTTAGCCGAGTCCTCGATGAACTCACGTGACGTAAACGTACACGAAGCTAGAGCTTTCGCTCGGATACCTCGATTGAAAGAATGACTGGTACACCGTCCCGATTTTGCGCGGGCCGGTCGCCCACCGCCTTGAGCGTGGCTGCCGCCCGTCCAACGATGGCTTCGTAAACCGGTCTCAGATTAACGCCGGTTATAAAGACCAAATGCGTGCTGAACGTCACCGTGATTCCGCTCGACGGATTCAGTGTGACGGTAAGAAGTGAGGTGTAGGGTATCGCCATCCGCTCACCACTGACCAGCTCCAGGTCGAGCATGAAAGGCTCGGGCCGACTCAGGACCGAAGGGCTGGGCGGCGGCGTCACCTGCGGTGCTTCAGCAGGTTCGTGCTTCGAGCCCTTCAGCAGGTCCTTCAGTCGGCTATCGGCCAAGGTCGTACCCTCTTTCAGGCTGATGGGCGGATTTTTCCGGCCCTTGCATCGTTCGCCATTGTGATGCTTTGTGTTCTTCAAAGCGGCGGGCAATTTCGACCGCGTTACGCTCGCGCTGTTCCGCTTCGAATCGCTTCGCCGACAGCTCGACGGCTGCTCGTGGATCGGCGGTTTGTTCAATCCGGCGCCGCAGACCCTCCTTGTCATCCGTGTAGACCACGCATTCATGCTTGCCGCGGCTGACCGAAACCAGGAATTGTTTCAGTGATGTTGCACCAAATGAATTGGCCGATTGAGCGACGAACACCACGTCGGCAGTCTTTCCTTGAGCCGCCTGACTGGTGGTGCAGTACCCGTGCGTGAAGTGACCGAAATCGCCGCTCAACACCCAGCCGTTTTCAAGGACGATGGTTTTTCCGCTGAAGTCCTTCACGCGATAGACGGCCCCGTTGTTGACTGCGTGTGGTCGAAACTCCCGCAATGGGTTCTCTGGATTACCCGCGGTTTTTCCGTTCGCGGTGATGCGGATGCGGTCCCCGATGCAAAGCTCCGTCGATTTCTCGTGACGGCGGTAGACGTTGAACTTCGATGCTTCCGAGAGAGGCAGCACGTGCAGATTGCTTGTCATGACCCCAACGCCGGGCGTATATCCCGTGACAGTATACTTCTGACCGGCTTTGAAGCCTCCGACATTTTGATGGAACTGGATGACCAACCCTTTTTCGTACTGGTCCGGTTGCCGCTTTTCGATTTCAGTCAGCTGCAAATCTTCGAGCCGGTCGAAGAGCTGGCCCTTTCCTTTGACCATTCCGCGGCGTTTGAGTTCATCTCGAATCGCACCCGTCAAACTCCGTCCTTCAGCATGAGTTGGTGAGATAACGTGAGCGGACCTGCCCCTCTCCAAAGTGGTTGCAAAATCTGACGCGATGTGGCGATGGGCTTCGGCTTCATCCATTTCTCGGATGCACCCCAGTTTTTCCAGACCGGCAAACCCTTTCGCGGCGTCCCCATTCGCAAGATGCTCGACCGCCGATTTATACAAGCCACGCTGTCTTAGAATATTTGAGATGACCAGCGGCTGCACGCCGGCGTATTTCTCAAAGACCTTCAGGGGGCTGCCGCGTTCGACAGAACCGTGCTGAGCGGGGTCGCCTGAAAGGACCAGGCGCGCATTAAGTTGTTCTGCCACACGGCAAAGTGCGGCCATTGTTTTGGAACCGAGCAATCCCGCCTCGTCCACCCAGATGACGCCGCCCTTGGCCCTCTCCTGCCGCTTTTCATCCTGAAGGAATTTGGCCACCGTGTCGGCGTTCTTAAATCCTTCGGAACGAAGAACGCCGCGGCTCGCATCGGCCGACGGCGCCAGGAGCGTGACGGAATCCTTGTTCAGGAGCCTGCCCAGGTCCAGGCCCTTGATGGCATCGACCGTCTCTGTCATCAGGGTTGTCTTTCCCGTGCCGGGAATCCCGCGAATTATGACGACTCGGTCGGTTGAATTGAGCACGTGCATCGCGGCAGCCCTTTGCTGCTCGTTCAGCCGTTTGTCCTTGATGATGTGGTTGCGCGCGAGCGGCAACTGTGTCCCACGCCCGGCTTTGGCAAATGCAATCATTCGCTCCTCTTCCGCCATGACCTCCTTTGTCGTCACCATCATCACGCCGTCCAACTCGCGGCGGATAAAGCGGGGGGCACGCTTAAGCTGCTCTTCAAACATTGAAATTGGCACGGACCCCAACGAACGCCGCATCGCCGCCGTCAGCAGCTCACGTTCACTGACGACTGACTCCCGCTCAAAACAGGTTCCGACTGCGAATTCCATTGCCTCTGACGCCACGCGTTCGATGCCTTGTCCGAATGACCCGCGGCCTCTGGGCCGCTTGATGAACGAGGCCTTGATGTTCGGATGAACCAAGGCATTCCAGCGCCGCTGTAAGTCAGGTAGGGGTTGAGCATCGTTCTTCCGCTTGCGCGTCTTGGCTCCGAGCTGGCTCTTCCTCACGGGGTCAGAGATTCCCAACTCCTTCGCCTTGGCTTCAATTTCGGTGGTCCGCCGCGAGAAAAGCCGGACGACCGGCTCCGGTACCGAGGCAATCTCCCAGGACTTGCCCCGGCGCTCCACCACATAACCCAACCCCACCAGCTTGGAGGCGAGCCGAGCGTGGAAGCTCGCCTCGAAGAAGGGGGCATCCCTTTTCAAATCACCAAACTGGCCCGCCTTCCACTTCTGTTCGACACCATCCCAGACGGCATTGAAGGTAAAGCAATGGGCGTGCAGGTGAGGGTCGGGGTAGCCATCAACGGGGCGGGCCGTGAAGTGCACAAACTCCGCCCAGCACAGGTTACCCACTGTCCGGTCGTGCTGAGCCCCGCCGACCCGGACCCGGCACTTCATTTCCCCTTCCATCTGCTCCATGGTCTCTTGGACGCTGCTCCTAAAGGCCTCCAAGATGTTGGCGTCCTGAGTGAGTCCATACAGCACGGAAATAGACTTCGGCGCGTGGAAATTGATGTCATACCCGACGCGTCTATTCCCGACCGTTCGCTCCGTTAAAGGCTCATCTTTTCCTGGATGCCGGTTCTGGGACATGGCTCGAAACTGGTCTGGCGTGACCAGTCCCGAAAAATCACTGCCCGTCAGTCCGAGCTGCCCAGCTCCTTTGCCATGCCAGCTCCCGACGTACTCCTGTCCTTGTGTGTAGTAATCCCCCTTCGACAAAGCTTCGGTGAAATACCGTGTCGCACCTTCGGCGTTCGAGCTGACGACCATCCGAATCATGATGGATGTCGAATCGTTCTATGATCCGCTTAGTGACCCGTATCTAACTCTTTCCACTGCGATGTTCTGTGCCAAAGACCAGAGCCCAGCCAATTCGGATTTATGATGCAGACGTCTCCCCTTTGGTGGCTCCGCCTCCAAAATTTCGCCGCAAGAGGGCTTTTCGATAGCATACCGTCCCGATGGCCGAAAACCTCATTACACTTGACCTTGGCACACCGATTTTGACGCTCTCCGGCCACCAGGAAGACAACTGGACGCTTCGGGACGCCTTTGAAGGGACTCAGATTTTCGGGGCGACCGGATCGGGCAAGACAAGCGGGAGCGGTGCAGCTCTTGCCAGGAGGATGCTACAGCTCGGCTTCGGTGGGCTCATCCTGACCGTGAAGAATGACGAGCGGAAACAATGGGCGGACCCGAAGACTGGATACTGTGCCCAAACCGGACGCCAAAAGGACTTGCTGATCCTTTCTAAAGGCGGAGAGTACCTGTTCGACTTTCTTGAATACGAGCTTCAAAGGCCCGGCCCCGGCGCCGGTGAAACCGGGGAAATCTCACGCCTCTTTTCCACAGTGTTGGAAGCGGCGGGGCAGGGCGGCGGTTCATCCGACCCCTACTGGTCGCGGGCGCTCAACCAGCTTCTCACCAACTGCATCGACATGGCCCGGTTGGCCACCGGCCGAGTGTCGCTTCGCGTGCTATCGACAATCATTCACGAGGCTCCGCTCAGCATCGAGGAGACCAAGGGGGAGGACTGGCAGGCATTGGTTCGGGCGGCCCAGACGAATGCCAAAACCGAGGTTCAGAAACGGGACCTGGTAATCACGCTGGACTATTTCAACCGCGAGTTTCCCAGGCTCAACGAACGGACCCGAAGCTCCATCGTCTCCATCTTCACCTCGATGGCTGATGTGCTGCTCCGCGGCACCATTGGAGGGCTCTTCGCCAGCGGCAAGTTCACGCTCGCACCGGAACTCACTCACGAGGGAGCAATAATCCTCCTGGACTTGCCCGTGAAGGAGTACGGCGAGACCGGACGCTTTGCTCAGATGGTGTTCAAGTACGTGTGGCAAAAGGCCGCCGAACGAAGGGATAAGTCCCACCCCATGCGACCCGTGTTTCTCTGGTGCGATGAGAGTCAGGAGCTCATCACCGGGCACGATGCAGCGTTCCAGGCAACGGCCCGCTCATCGGCAGTCGCCACGGTCTATCTCACCCAGAATCTGAGGAACTATCATGCCCGCATGGGCGGGGGAGCAAAGGCTGAAGCTGATACCGACAGTTTGCTTGGAAATCTGGGGACGAAGATTTTTCATGCCAATAGCGACCCAACCACGAACCAGTATGCCGAGCGAATCTTCGGATATGGTTCTGTGCAAAGGCACAGCGGCAGCATCAGCGGCCAAAACACCTCCATCGGCTGGAGTGACGCCACGGAGCCGACCGTGCCGGCAAAGCGGTTCACCATGCTCCGCAGAGGGTCGAAAGCGAATCACTACCAGGTCGAGGCGATTATCTCCCAGACTCGTAAGTGGAAAACGACCAATGACAATCACATCACGGCGGTTTTTGAGCAGCAGAAGGAACTAGGGTAACATTTCGAGACCGCAATGAACGTGTCCACTCCAACATCGCACCCAAAACCGACCGGCACACCATTCGCCGGTCCATCCAGCAAACCTTGGCTGGTGCGGCCGCCGCCCAACGCGTTAAACGTCATCGACCTAACCGTGACGGTTTTTTGTCGTCAGGAGTTCGGCGAGCGGTACTTGAATCCGGTAACATTACTGTTGGGAGGGTTCTCGCTTGCTGGGTATCTGGTGCTGATGCGTCTCTACGCCATATACGGATGGCATAGCGTTGAAGTCCCGGTTCCCATCTTTAGTTGGCTGACGTGGCTCTTCTTTGCTCTGGCTTATGTCGCGTTGGCAAGTTCCCATCTCTTCGCCGCCGTTCGTCGCCGCGAGATGTTTCCTGATGAATTCTCCTATTCCGCCGGCAGGCCGCGTGCCTTTTTCCGCCGGCTTCCCTTCATGCAAGACGAGTGGGAGTTTGAACGATTCTACCAGCCCGCTCTTTGCATCGGTCTGGGTTTGCTGCTCCTGCTTTTTCGCAACTGGTTCGGCCCATACCTCGTGATTGCCGGCGGCTGTGCTTTTCGAATCGCCAGCACGAAGTTTTACCTACGCCGAGAGCTTGAGCTGAATACGCTCGATGCAATGACCACAGCCACCACCGTCCCTCGGTTCGAATCGACGTCACCCACTCATTCAGTCCAATCCGTCGTACCGGCTGGCAACATTTCCACCAACGACTCCGACGGTGGGGCGTTTGAACGGCTGAAGGCAAGAAATCCCGACCTCGCTCGACAAATGCGGCCGGACATTGCGCGAGATGAAAAGGGGGAGGAGACGCAATGAATCGGCCTCCCCAAAAATCCACCGGCCAGCAATTGCGTGATGAGCTTCAGTCCTGGCGCTCCTTCATGCTGCAACACAAGGGTTTTTCCCTGGCTTGGGCGAGTTCATGCGGAGCGACATTGTTTCTGTTTGCACTGGTCTCGTCGATAGCAGTCTTTGCCGCGAGGCCTGGAGTCGATGCACCAAAGCCGTCCGAGTCGCTCACGAACATTGCTAACAGTGTCGGCATCGCCGTCGAAAAGGCCGGCGGTCCAACAAGCCCTTTGCAGGCCGAGGCCCGCAAAGATGGGCAGAATCTCCTCGCTTCTGCACGCAACCCATTCGATATCTTGCATCCACCGGTTGGGACCGAAGATATCGATTCGGCCGTCAATGGCCTTTCCGATACTGACGCGGACCTCAAGAACAAATTGCTGGCCTTGAAGAAGCGGATTGTTGATTACAACGCCCACCGAGCTTTGGCGGCTTCAATGTCAGCAGCGCAGCACCAGGAGTTCGTGCGTTCTTTAACGCCGCTCATTCAGCGTGCAAAGGATCTCGAGACAAAGAGTACGGACTTGACGGACCGGATGAATGCATTTGCGGAATTGAAAAAGTTATTTCCCGCCATCCTTGCTGAGAGAAAAACACTCGACCCTAAAGTTATAGCAGCAGTGAACGAGATTCGGTCACGTCTCAACATAAACAGCGACGACACCGGTCCCGGCAGTGACCCGGCCTTGGAACATATCGGGACGGAACTGGCTCCCCTTGCCGAAAAAACCGTCCAAGGAGTCTTTGACCGAGGACTTGCAAGCGGAACATCGACGTTCGGTGACGTCGAAGACATCCAAACGTTGGCGGCAGCTCTTGACCATGAACAACAGGTGATGGAGAACACGCACGCTCAACTCTCGACCCTGCTGAACTCTTTTCGTGCAATTGGAAGCGATACCGTGACGCATGCACTCGACCCCAAGAAAGCCGACATCGGGGAAACCTTTGAAGACCGACTTAACTATCCGCGCCGTGACCTGTCGCGGATGGCCGTGGATTTTAACGACGCAACTTGGGACGATGTACTGAAACGCACTGCACGCCTGCTCATACCGAAGGTGCTCGCTTTGAGTACAAGAAACAGCCCGGACTTGTATCAAGACGAGGTAGAGAAGGTCTTCCACGAGATGATTCCTCCGTCCTTTACAAAGGAGGATAAGGCTCGAATTTACCGTCTGTTGGGGTCGCAAGTAGATGAAAATACCTACATCACCATCCATGAAGATTTGACCTTCACGTTGAAGAAACGCTGATAAACTTGTCATTAGTCATCACGCAGCGAATCGCTCCGAACCTAAAGTCATCTCATCGCCTCCAAATCGTGGGGTGTCACTCTGCCAGCCTGGCTTAAATATTATGCAACATCCCCAGGCGCAGCGCGCATAACCCTTCTCAAGCCAGGTGAGAAAGGAGCCTTCGCAACACAAGGTTTGGAGGCATTTATGCCAGAGAACAACACGTCCAACACGAACCGGCCGGCCCATACGGTCCGTCACCGGAACATCAAAGCCGTCGTCTGGATCAATCAGACGGAAAAAGGTCCGATGCACAACGTGACCCTCTCACGCGTCTATCGAGACGGAGAGGAGTGGAAGGAGAGTCGTTCGATGGGGTTCGATGACTTGATGACCGCCGCCAAGGCCCTGTTCGACGCCCATACATGGATCTCACAGCAGCGTGAAACCATGAACCGGGATGAACCGTCGAATGAAAAGACCAGCGGCAAGGATAATCGGCGCGGCGAGAAAAGTTCTCGTCAGCCGAGCAGCGTTTAACTTAGAAGGCACCCCCCAATCACCTGGCCTTCACTTTTGCATCGAAGCCATGAGCACTGGACGCCGTCTCTTCACCCGAACCAATCATCATCATGGCGCGCCTGCTCGCCTGCCTTATCGCCGCCGCTCATCACTTCTCTCCGAAGGCGAGCAATGCTTTTACCGGGCACTTTTTGCCGCCGTGGGGCATACGTATGGGATATCGCTCAAGACCAGGCTGGCCGACCTCATCAAATGCCCCGACCGACTGTGGAATGGAACGCCGGGCCGGCGGGTCGCGCAGAAGCACGTGGACTTCGTGCTGTACGACCTGAAGACAGCTCGGATTATTGCCGCCATCGAACTGGACGACCGCTCACACCAACGCCCCGAACGGCAAGTGCGGGATGCCTTCTTCGATGAGGCTCTGAGCGCCGCAGGCGTCCTTCTGCTGCGCGTCCGCGCGTCGAGCCAATACAACCCGTACGCCATCCGCCGTTACATCGAACTGGCAACGAGCCATCGACCGCGTTGAACACCCAATGTCTGTAATCGGCTCAATCGAAGCGCTATGCGACGTATTCGCGTCTCCGCCGCATAACAGAAGTTAAAACTGATCATTTCCATTCCTGCCTTGGGGTAGACCGAATCCACGCCAACTCTCGGCGGTCGTCAGCAGCGACGGCCGAGAGGACGGTGGTGCGTTCTTTTGGTTTTAACCCCCAGAAAGGATGGTCATATGACCAATCTTACTCATGCGAATCGTGAACTTTTCCGGCGTACGCCGGATGAAATCTTTCCCTCATTTCAGGATCTGTACCGGCATTGTCAGGAGGCCAGGGACCGCTCGGCGGACCGTTGGCGCTCGCCGGTGGAGATCGAGCCCCGCTCGATTGATGGACGTCTGGATATGGTGCTGGGCACGGATGGTGCGTACCGGTTGAACGACTGGAGCTTCGGGCAGGTCTGCAAACTGGCCGGGGTGAGCAAGGAAACGCTCAACAAGCTCACTCCCGACACGGCCGCGCTGGTTCTGCGCGAGACGATGCCCAATGGAGGCAAGCCGCTCCAGGCGTTGACGATGGGCTCGACCATCCGGTCGATCCATGGCGCCAGCTACACGCGGCTGCACAATGTTGAGTTGCTCAGTGTCGTGGCCGAATTCGCGACGGATTTCCAGCCGCCCCAGACGGCAATCGGTGGAGGCACAGGACTGTACTGCGGCGAGCAGGACATGTTCGTGTTCCTCATCGACCCGCTGGGTTGGTGCGAGATCGGAGGCGAAGCATTTGCTCCGGGTTTCTTTCTTTGGAACTCGGAGGTCGGCTGTCGCTCGGTTGGTATCCAGACTTTTTGGTTTCAGGCGGTCTGCCAGAATCACATCGTCTGGGACGCTGTCGAAGTGATTGACTGGAGCCGCAAGCACACCGCCAATGTGCATGACTGCTTGAACGAGGTCCGCAGGATGATCGGAAACCTTGTCGCCAAACGTGATGCACGACGTGACGGGTTCGCCCATGTCATGAAGAAAGCGTTCGAGACGCATCTTGGTGACAAGGCTGATGATGTCGCGAAGGTCTTGGCCAAGAACGGCATCCCCCGCGACCTGGCAAGCCGGGCTTTGAAGATGGCCGAGCAACAGGGACGATTCACCATCTTCGCGATCGTGGATGCCCTGACGCGTTTGGCCGGCGAGTATGCCAATGCGGGTGACAGGCTGGAAGCTGATTCCAGATCCGGTAGGCTTTTGGCACTGGCTGTGTAGTTCGTCTGTTTTAGGTTGTTCCCCCGGACTGGAATTGTTCCAGCCCAAAGGTGATGAAGGCTTTAGTTCGCACCACCGTGCCTCTCACCAGAATTCAGCCAAGGTATAGAACTGATTGCCGGCTATTCCTGAGTCGATGGTCCTCAGACCGGATCAGGATATGATTTACTCTCATGCCGGTGCCCCCCCTCAAATGCATATCCATCATCCTGTGCGAGCGTGTCTATCGCATTGAGGGAACGCCAGGAAACTTGATGATCGTCAACGCCTTTCATGCCCTCAGCATCCCGAAATTTCCCTGCATGTTTGGAACCATCACCGTGCTCTACACCGTCACCGAAGGGCATGGGACTTACGACATGGTCCTGTCTCTAGTCGATGCCCGCACTGGGCGCGAGGTCAAGAATTGGAAGGACAAATACCGTGTCACCGATCCACTCACCGTCGGTGACGTGCAAATGATTTTGCACGATGTGCCATTACCGGAGCCAGGCAAGTACCTCTTTGAACTGAAATGCAACGATGACCTGATCAGCTCGCGGCCGTTCTACGTCAATGTGGCGAAACCCCGCCGTAAGTGACGAAGTAACAAGTAAGCATTACTATTCCATCCGTGTTGGAACGAGCATCATACCCACTTGGAGAATCACGATGGGACAGCCGCGCAGATTCATCATGCGGATCGAATTGACCGGGCCCGCAAAGCAAAAGCTCTCGACGTTGAGCGATAAGCACGGCATGACCCAGGTTGCGATGATGTCACGGCTGGTGGAGTGGTACGCCCAGCAAGATGAATTGATCCAGGCCGCCGTCATGGGGCACTATCCGAGTGACATTGAGCCGGACGTTGCCAAACTGATTTTGAAACGCATGGTGAATTGAACAACAGGCTTGCCGCACTGGTGACAGACGCGCTGAGCCGCGCGATTCGACCGTGCGCCGACCCATAGCACGTCCGAAGCATCGACCCGGCAGAATCACGGGCGTTGGATATCCGGCGGTATCATTCTCTGATGCCAGTTCCAGTTCAAGTGCTGCGACGGCTCACGCAACTTGTGCTGCGATTGTTTGGGAACCCTGAATGACCTTGAGATTTGCAGGGCCAAACACTTCCGCAAGTGCGGCGACTGACTTCTCATTGGTGGCTATCGCATCGATGTGTGAGAGGAACGCGAGATAGGTCAAGTCTACAAGGCTATTCGCCAACGTCTTGTCATTACTCAGGTGGTGAGACCGATTTCCCTTGAGTCGGAACCGGAAGGCCAGAAAGTTACGCAGTTGTTCCCATTCGTAGATCAGCCAACCGGGAGTGGGCGATTGCTTCATGCCATGCTGTCCAGCGATTGCCTGCCCACCGAGCGGGGCAAACAACTCAAGGTACTTTCGAGCATCCGTCGTAACGTCTGAGTTGTTCGACCCGAAATTTGTGAAAATGTCGGCGTGCTTTTCTTCCCACATCCGGTCTAATCCCTCACGGAGTCGTCGCGGCTCGTTTTTCTCAAATGATTCTTCGACCTCTTGCGCGACGTCGGGGATAACGCCGATGCTTTGCCCGCCGTTTACAAATTCAAGCAACCGCTCGCTGTCCGGGTGTAACACGTTGTCTATCCGATGACTCTGTTTGATTTCAGTGTTCACTAGCCCGATGAGCGAACGTGAGAGAACAAGATCAAGCCCCACGAGCCGATCGAGATACATGCGCGGATTGTGCTTGTCCGAATTCGTCATAATCTCGTAGATCAACTCGAAGGTAATAAGAACGGTGTATCCGCTCAGGTCATTCCGCATCGCGTCACGCCCTGAACCCTTGAGGTACGAAAAGTCAACGATGATCCTTGGCATGTGTGTTGAAGTCGTCACGCTTCTCTCAATCGTTGGGAACGCTCGCAAGCAACTGTTGCTGTTTGTCGCGTAAAATTCCTAGTTCAATCTGTGCAGCCTGAGCATCGGCTTGCAACGGTGCGATATTCGCCTGTAGGTACTGCCGAGCCGCCGACGCGCGGTTATTGGCGATTTCAGCGGCACGGGCAATTGCTGCATTCCGCTGTCTCTCTTGCTGCGCAGCGTTCTCCCTGAGCCAGGCGTTGTAGTTTGCAAGATCGGTCGAGGTAGTGTTGCGATCAAAAATCGGTTGCCGTGGTTGGACATACGGTGGGAGATTGTTGACCGTCTGTTGGTACTCCGCGTTGATTTGTTGGATTTCCAGATTGCAACGTGCATTAAGATCGTTGATAGCATTCTGATTGGCGACGGCCCGTGCCGCCAGCTCTGCCATGCGGCGTTCGATGCTGTCCAACTGCGGTTTGACTTGTGCGTAAGCGTTCCGTTGGGCAACCGACCGCTTCGCTTGCTCAACTGCTTCGCGCTCGCGTTGTCTCTGAATCGCGACCGTGCCAATGGTCGTGTTGTATGCCTTGCGATTCACTTCATACCACGCACCACCACAGACCTGTTTGCCTAATTCTATCATCGTCGGCGCAACGCGGGCGAATCCACATTCAACCGCTTCATCCGCCGTGAGCGTTAGAATCTGCCCCTTGCTCTTAATGAGCTTCCCCGGCCCGGACGTGCGGAGCGTGGGCTTGCCGCTCTCGTTAGCTAGGTACATTTCTAAATCAAGTTCACTCATGCCACGGATCAGCAAATCCGCGTGGCCCGCGTGTTCACTTGCGGCACGCATCCGAGCTTCAATGACGGAACGAAATTTTGCGTCAACGTCTGCTGGGCCGTTCTCCGTCATCCGAAATGGAACGGTTGCACCAATTGTCGCGCCGGGCTTCATGTAGACCTGGGGGCATGACATTGCGATCACGGCGGCAGCGGAATATGCAGTCTTGACATAAGCGACGATATTCATTGATTTCGACGCATCATTCAGCGCGTCAATCATGTCCATCATCTGGCCGATGTTCCCGCCCGGACTGTCGATTGCGAGTATCACGTACTGCGGTTGGGCGGCACGGGCTTCCGCAAGTCCGGCGCGAAGTGCGTCAACGGTTACATCCTCACCGATGCCGCCGAATATCGGAATGACGACATACGGTTGCCCTTCACGCGACGGCTTGTACCACGTTTGGATTTGCGATTTGCTGATGCGTTGGGTGAGCGAAGATTCAAACCCCGACACTTGTATGGTGACTACATTGTCATCTTCGCCGGTGACTTCACCCTCAATCGTTCTCCCGTCTTGAAGGATGAGCCGATCCGCGTGCGCCACCGTGGTGAAAATGAACGCCAGAGCGATAGACGCGAGTGCTTTTCCCCAGTTCTCCATAACCGGTTTATCGACAACCTGCGGGGAGGGGTTGATGAGCGTGGCGCGAGCAAGGCCGATAACACAAATTGCCACAACCGCGTCGATTGCCCGTCCTGGTCAAACATTCGCTCGCCAGTTCTGCCTGCGCCACGCTTGTTCGCCTCAACCATGCCGGTCACGGTAATGCGTTCAGCATCGGTGACATTGCGTACGCGCAGCAAGATGGATTGATCCAAACCGCGGTGATGGGACATTATCCACGCGAGATTGCCGGGGATGTTGCCAAGCTGATTTTGAAACGCATGGTGAACTAGATCGGTTCGACTAGCGACGGGTCATTATTCCCCGGCTTGTTCACTTTGCTGCTAACCTTGAATGCTTCCATCCGTTCAGCATCAAACGGCTTGAGCAAGTCGGCAACGTCTACCGATTTATCGTTGCGGTCCATCCATCGCTCGTATGCCGAGCGAGCAAGAATCACCGGCATTCTATTGTGGATCGGGCGCAGGACGTCATTGGGTTGCGTCGTCAGGATCGTGAACGTATCGACCGGCTCAGCACCTTCAGCGGGCTTCCAGCGTTCCCACAGCCCTGCAAAGGCAAACGGCTTATCATCTTTCATCCGAATGAAGTACGGTTGTTTGGGCGGTTTGGCGCCTTGCCATTCATAGAACCCGTCGGCGGGCACAAGGCATCGCCGGCGTTCCATCGCCTGACGGAACATCCCCGACGTTGCCGCTGTCTCACTCTTGGCGTTGATCGGCTGCATCTTCGGTTTGCCCTTGACCCATGATGGAATCAATCCCCATCGAGCCAAGCCCAGGGTGGGTTTGCCGTCCTTATTTGGGCGGATCACCGGGCAGAAATGTGACGGCGCGACATTGTACAGCCCGTGCTGATTCACCTTCTCCGTGAATTCCTCAAAATCGAGCGATGACAGCACGCCTAATGCTGCTTCAAGCAATCGTAATTCTCGTATCGTGTATCGACCGCACATGTTCGGATTGTAACCTCACCACGGCATGGAAGGGTCGGGGATGTTGGTGAAGGAAATGCGCAGCGGTGCGACGGCCTTCAACCCGTGAATGCCCCCATAGTACACCGTGTTTGTTCCGAACCGCATATTGATGCGATCCATCGTCCGGGACAATGCGATTCGCTTTTGCTCACATTCAAACAAGGGCGCGGGCATATTGGCATCGTGAATGCACCGAGACAGCACGATACCCGCGCGAATCGGCGTGCCTTTGGGCGGTTGCCAGATTGCCGCGAACGCTTCCAAAATGGATTGCGTGTCCTGGCAGGGAATCACATCGGTACGCGCGAACCATGCTGGAGCACGCATCAACTCGACTTGCACTTCCAACCGCCTCGCCCATAGCCGCAAGTGACGCATTCGGGCAGCGGCCTTATGAACCAGGCGCATCAATACGCCCCGAACGCCGTCAATTGTGCGAAGGTCGGGCGGCAACACGTAACTGTGGCCGACGCTGCGGCGTTTGATGATTGGACCGGGTACATCTTCACCGCGCAACAGCCGATGCAACCTGGCACCGACAACGCCGTTCCAGTGCGAACGCATTTGGGATTCTGACAGGCCGTAGAGTTGTTCGACAGTCGTGATGCCCGCAGTGCGCAGTCGTCGCAACATGCTTGGACCAATGCCCGAGAAGTCTTCCAACGCCAGTGGGTACATCCTATCGGGCAATTCATGCTGTTGAACGATCGTCAGGCCGTCCGGCTTTTGCATATCAGCCGCGACTTTCGCAAGGTACGAATTCGGCGCGATGCCTATCGAACAACGGAGCGCCGGACCGATTCGCTGGCGGATAGCGGCCTTGACCGTCATTGCAATTCGCGTGGCCACGTCGGGCTTTCGTTCATTGCCAAGCAACTCACACGCGCATTCATCGATCGAATGAACGGCCTTGACCGGGATGCACGTATCAATCGCGGCAAGAAACTCATGGTGAAGTCGGATGTACAATTCCGGCCGCGCGACGACCATTCGGATTTGCGGACAGAGCTTTTTCGCCTCCCAAACTGCCGTACCCGTTTTCACTCCGAAGGCTTTTGCTTCATACGATGCCGCAATGCAGCAGGTGTAATCAGTGGCGACCGCACACACCGCAACAGGCTTGTCGCGCAGCTCCGCGCGGTCGTGCTGTTCACACGACGCAAAGTAACTATTCATATCAAGGAACATTGCCGCGAGCATTCAGCCTTCCCAGAGGAACCGAACAGTTACTTAACATCAAGAACGGTTTAGTCAATCAGGGATCGCGCGGAATTGTGTTGCGGGCTGTCTGTTAGTTTTGAAATCAATCAACTCGGCAGGCTTACAGGACAGCGTGGAAGTTAAGTCACCATCTCACTGCGTCATGTCATAACAGCCTTTGTACAAGAAATAAGCGCCGCTGGCTCTCATATCAATCAGGAGTTTTGTGACCAAGCAGACCAGACAGCCGTCAATCCTCGACGCTCCACCATTGAAACAGATGCCACCCCTGAGTCCGGAAGCCGCTGCGGTCATTCACGCACACTTGCCTCCGCCGAATGTCGAGCAGTACATCGCTCCGACGGTTGTCGCCACTCACGAAGTGGCACATTCTTCGGCGCACAGCGAAAAGGCAAAAGAGGACACCGTCTTGAAGCGCGCCGAGTGGAAGCCCTGAGTCGTCTATGGTCAACCCAAGCAAAGCAGTGCCTCCGCAGGGGCAATTGTCATTCGATTGGTCTGCACCGGCGCCTGAGGCCAGAAATGTCCCCGAGTCAGATGAATCTGTTCCGGAGGTAGCGGAGAATGCCTCGCATGTTTCCCTGCCAGCTTCCTCAGACCTCGTCCAAATCCTACCGTGGGATTTCCGCACATCATTTCCCGAGCCACTGGAAGATGCAATTGACGCCGGCAGGCTTCAGCCGGAAGATGCGACTCCCGAAAACATCAAGGCCCTGCACGAGGAGCACGCGCAACACGCGCTGGTCCTCCTCTCGGATCTGGATGCCATCTCTGATGCCAGACGCAGGGGGGTCGATCCGCTCACCGGCAAGGCACCACGAACGCCGAAGCAGCGGGAAGCATTGGAATTGCTCTTTAGAGATGAGCCGCCCCGACTCCAACACGCCTTCCATGTTTTGATGGATGTATACCAGGAAGTCTTCGGCCCCGAGGCCACGGACGCCTTCCGCAAGGCCATTCGCGCCTCGAATGCCGGCATTGAAGTCATTTCCGACGAACCTCCCCTTGTGCCTCCTTTGCAGGTTTCCGTTCGCACCGGCATCTTCGGAATCAAAGAGAATGGCGACCCAGTGGACCCAGGACCCGAAGAGGTTCAGGCAATCACCGAATCTGTAGCAGACCAACTCATCGAGAACACAGACGATGCTGCCCGCAATTCGTTGCTGCGAAAGTACGCGGAGGACTTTGGACAGATTGCTGCGGACCAGCTTGGGCGCTGGGCCGACCGCAAAATCAACGCGGAGGTGGGACGCAATTTCGATTACGACCCTGGGCATCCGTGGCATTACTACCCTGAAGGCGATGGCAACGAGCCCATGCCGGTTGAGGAAATTCCACCGGCGCCCGCGGCCGGCGAGTCATTTCGGGCGACACTCCCAAAGAATCCGGTGAAGCGCGCCAGGATGCTGAGGCAATTGCTTTCGGACCAGGAGACACAACTTGCACAGGACAAGCAAAGATATACGGAGTTGGTGGAGCGCGGGGCGAACGCGCTAAGCGATTACGATCGCAACATCGCGCACGGAGGAAATGACGAGCTGGCTTGGGCGTCTGCACTCGCACTCAAATACAACCACGTACGCAACGGTTTGGGCCGAATCGGTTGGCTTCGCAACCAACAACCAGGAAATTGATCATGCAGTGGGCCAGTTGACGGAAAAAGGAGCCGCCTGAAACCCGTTGTAGGGTCACAGGCGGCTCACTGCCGATTTTCAGGGCTTGCCGGACGTTTTGCTCACCTGTTGCTGTGGTGAGTGGGGCTGGACCGGACTTTGGGATTTCGGAGCAGTCACCGCGGGGACGACCTCTTTCCGCGGCGACGAAGCGCCGCCCGATTCTTCATGATGGCCACCGTTGGTCATTGGAATACAAACCTCCTGCTGCGCGACGGAACCAAGGAGTGAATGAGCCCGGCTGTAATACTTTCGCAGGGCGTCGCGCGAGCCCATGAAAAGCACAGAGCCGAGAAACAGAAACGCTAGTTCAGGCCACGGGAACTGAAAGCGGGCCAGAGGACCACCGAACCGTAACGAAATATAGGACAGAGGGAGCGCCACCAGGGTGTTGGAATAGAACTGGTAGTAACGATAGTGGATCTCGATGAGCAGCTCATACGCCTCGCGAGCGTCGGCAAGTTTGGCGTCATCCAGCTTCGGCCGGTTCAACCCCGAACACTCATGTACCGTATCGACAATCAACCACCGTACGCAGCTCACGACCAGTCCGGCGCCCAATGCACTTAGCGCCAGATAGAGAAAGCGCCCAACCCCGGGATCGCCCGCTGATGGCGCCGCCAGCCAGGAATCGACCGCGGGCAATACCGGGGCAACGCCCGACAGCACCACAAGGCCGGGTAGCACATAAGCAATCACCAGGCCGAAGCCCCGACCGAAGATGTCGTCCACAATGCCCAGCCCATAGCAGGACGGCCGGCGAAACCCATCGAAATTGATGCAAGCCACGTCCATTGCCCGCATTTTCTTTGATCCGCAAAGTGTGTCAAGGGGTTTGAACCGGAAAATGAATCAATGCCGACCAAAGCCCAGCATTCCCTGCAATATGCCCCTGTTCCGGCTCTCCTTCGGGAATGGAGGGAATCAAAGAACTTCACGCAACGGCAGCTTGCCGAGCGGCTGCGCAAGCCCCAATCCTGGATTCACAATTGCGAGACCGGTTATCGCCGAGTGGATGTTGGTGAGTTCTCAATCTGGGCTGAGGCCTGCGACCTGAAGCCGGCCGACGCATTCGCGCGGTTTCTGGGGCGCAGGGCCAGGGGGGTTGGCCGTAGATGACACCTCGATCGAGTTGTGTAGCCACTTCGCCGCGAACGCTTAACTCTGCCACGCGATCGCTCCGTTTCTCAACTTGCATCCGCTCCGGGCGGCGCCACAGTCGCTTCGCTTGTCGGTCTTCGGGTTAGCACGCTCGCGCCAGGTCGCTTTGCGACACGCGTGCCCTTTGGGCCTGGCACTCACCGTGCCGCCCCCTGCGCCCGATGCGTCGTCACCCTCCGCTAACCGCCACCTCTGTTGGTCCCGCTTCGCTTTGTTGAGGACCAACACAGGAGGCGTCCATGCAATCCGAGAAACGGGAACAACCGCAACAGAAAACAGCAAATTCGCCGAATCAACTTTGCGGCCTGACCGCAAAGCACCAAAGTCAAGTCACACCGAAGAATGTTCCGGTCAGTTTCTGCCACCGCTGCGGCTATCCGCACGGCGAGCAATTCTGCCCGCGCTGCGGACAGCGTCAGTGCATCGCGTGTGGCGACGGATAAGTGTGAAAAACGGTACTTGGACCGATAAATGAATTATTTGCACGCAACGCGGATTCACCGGCCACGCCGAGATGGAACCGCCCCACCACCGCCCATAATACCTATTATGTTAAGCTTGTTCACGGGTGAAGTACACACCCGCAGTGGACGAACAATGCCTCGATGTTCGGTGTGTGCGCGATGAGCTGATGAGTGGTTAATCGTTGGCAATTCGCGCCGTCATTGCGCGAATTGCCGCCTGAAGTTCCTCTACTGGAGCTGCTTCAGATTTCATTCATTTCCTTCAATCCGACCTTCCACAACTCGGAGTCCGATAGCTTCAGTCCTTCGGCTACTCGTGGCCCAGTCGATGAGTCTTAAGCCTTTGCGTCGCACTGGCGTGGGTAATATCAAACCAGTGTCTTGCCTCCTCTCAATCTGCAACCTTGATCGCAAGATTGTGGCATCGGGAACTGCATGGGCATGCGAGATAGCCATCGTCGCGCGGCCCCGCTTGAACGAAGCTGCTTAAGAAGACGGAACGGCGGGTCAACACGGTCTTCTGCGCTCGGTACTGATCTATGCCCCTGCTATCCAACGAGTTTCTATGCTTGAATATCGCCAACTTCCCTGCGCGGATGAAATAGTTTCGCGAGGCGCGCTTCGGCATGTTCATTCACTGGGGTGTCTACTCGGTGCCGGCGCGCGGCGAATGGTACATGAACAACGGCAAGGTTCCCGTCGCGACGTACAAGGCATACGCCAAGGACTTCACCGCCGCCAAGTATGATCCCAAGGCATGGGTGGCGCTGGCCAAGGAAGCAGGGATGAAATATGTCGTGCTCACCGCCAAGCATCATGACGGATTCACGTTGTACGATTCGGCCGTCTCGGATTGGAATGCGGTCAAATCCTCCGCCGCCAAGCGCGATCTGATTCAGCCGCTCGCTGATGCGGTGCGCGCCGAGGGCCTAAGGTTTGGGCTGTACTATTCTCAATCGCAGGACTGGACCAATCTGGGCGGCGGCACGGGTAGGAACGAACCATGGGATGAGGAGCAGAAGAAGGGAAACTTGGACGAATACATCGCGAAAATCGCGGTCCCACAGATCCACGAGATCCTGGACAAATACAAACCCGCGTATCTCTTTTTCGACACCGAATATTCGATGACGCCAGAGCGCGCCCGGCCGATCTTCGATCTGACCTGCAACTATCCTGACCTGATCATCAACAACCGCCTGGGCGGCGGAGTACTCGGCGACACGGGGAGTCCCGAGCAGCGGATTGCCACCGATCCGTTGGGACGGGCTTTTGAAGTCTGCATGACCATCAACGGCTCATGGGGATACAACGCCAGCGACATGCGCTACAAATCCGCCCAGCAGCTCATCCGAAATCTCTCCGACATCACCGCCAAGGGCGGAAACTATCTGCTCAATGTGGGACCAATGCCCGACGGCACGATTCTTCAGCCACAGATCGAAAGACTCCAGGCGATGGGCAAATGGCTGAATACCAATGGTGAAGCGATTTACGGAACCGACGCGGGGCCGTTCTCCATCTCCAAGCCCCCCGCATGGGGCCGCGCGACGCAGAAGACCAAGCCGACCGGCGGCACGACGCTCTACGTGCACATCTGGAACTGGCCGGCGGATGGCAAGCTCGTCCTCACCGGCATTCAGCAGCCGGCGCTGAGCAGCCGAATGCTCGCGGGAGGCGTAGCCGTGTCATTCGCAAAATCCCCCGAGGGGCTAGTCCTGACGCTTCCGGGCGCTGCGCCCGATCCGGATGTGGCGGTCATCGCGATGGAGTTCGCCGAACCGGTTCGCATCGCCAAGACTTCCGGCGGATCGATGCAGTCCGAATCCACCGGCACGCCGCTCGATCCCAGCGGCGGTACTGCGCCAAAATAGCCCGGCCCCCGCAGCCTCGACGCGTCCGATTGCGCCGGCTTATGGTTTCGCATTCGCTGGATCGCCCGCCGCCGGCGTGATCGCCTGCGGCATCTTCAGGCTCAAGCCGTCCTTGATCACAACCGGGTTTGAATCGAGCGATATCGTCGCGGGTCGCAAACCTTCGCGTGTCGCGGTCACGGTGATCCTGCCGGGGTTCCTGGTCGATCGAATCGACACGCGGTTGATCCCGCACTCGGTGTTGAGATAGAGATTGTTGGTGCTATCGAGCTTGGCGGCGTTGAACCCGCCGCGCCAGATGGCCGGGCCGGTGACTGCAAAATCAACCCGCGCTTCGTCGGTCGGGCAGCGATTGCCCTGAGCATCAACGACCTCGAAATCGATCAACGCCACGTCGGAGCCGTCGGCTGCAAGACCCTGCGGGCCGGTGTGGAGCGTAAGCTTGAGGCTCCTGGCCTCGCCGACGGTATTGAGTTCCTGCTGGGCGACGATCTTGCCGTCTTTGCTCGCAACAGCCTTGAGCAAGCCGGGCGCGAAGGCTACGTCAGCGAACGAATAGGTAAATCCGCTTTGAGGCGCCTTGTTGACGCCCAGCGACTGGCCATTGAGGAATAGCTCGACCGAATCACACAGGCTGGCGATGACATGGACGGCTTTCTTCGTGCCGGCGGGGTAATTCCAGTGGCCGATGATGTGAATGTCGGGCTTATCGCTCTGCATCACGCGCGTGGCGTAGAAAATCTGCTTGGGCAGCCGCACGCCGTCCACCTTCCCACTGACGCGCAGCACCTGGCTGCTCTGTTGTCGGCCGTCGGCGTCGGAGTCGGACCAGTAAATTGAAGCGTAGGCTGAATTCCTGGAATTCGCGGGATTCGGATTGTCGATGCGGTTTGAGACGAAACTGAAATAGCGCCGGATGCCGGCGAGGGTGAAAGTCTCGGAGTTCCAGTTGTAGCTGTCCTGCGGGCCCTTCTTGAAGCCGAAAGTGGGCGGAGAGAAGTCATCCCAGATCGCGCGGGGGCCTTCATCGCGGAAATCTTCAGTTTCAATCAAAGGCGCCTTGTCGCGCATCTCGTCGCTGTTGGGCCTGCCGAGCATCATGCCGAAAAACTCGGCGGCGGCGATTGCTCCTGGATCGCGGAGTGAACGGCAACCCATGACCCGTCCACCGTTTGGATCCAGTTCCTTGCGCAGTTCAACCATCTGCTGCATGTGGGCCGCATTGATCGCGGCGTTGCCCGCCTCCCAGAAAAGGATGCTGGGATTGTTGCGGAAATAGATGATGGAATCGCGCATGACCTCCATGCGCTGGTCCCACTGGCGGTCAAAAGTCTCATGCTCACCATCACCCGCCGGGCAGACGTTGACGATGCCGTATTTATCGCACGATGTGACATCCACGCGCGTCGGCGAGATGTGCATCCAGCGGATGTAGTTGCTGTTGCTTTCACGCAGCAGCGCGTTGTTGAAGTCGTGCATCCAATCCGGATACGCCGATCCCAGCCCCGGCCAATCGTTGGCGGCGCGCTGCGCGTAACCTGTGAGCCAGACGAATTTGTCGTTGAGATAAACCCCGCCGGTGCCCGCGCCGCCCTTGTACTCGGCCTTGCGGAAACCTGTGTGAATCTTGCATACATCAACAGCTTTTCCGTTCACCGAAACGATGGAGTAGACATCGTAAAGGTACGGATCGTTCACATCCCAGAAACGCGCCCCGGTAAGCGGCCCGGCAGCGGTCAACGTTTCGGTTTGTCCACTGACAAGGTTCTTTTCCCCACCCTTGATCGTCGCACGCACGATCCCATCGGCATCCACCACCGCCGCCGACAGCGCGATGGCCGCGGGTGCGCCCGATTCGTTGCGAACCTGTGATTCGATATTGACCTGAGTCGTCTTGCCCGGAATATCGTAGTTCTTGCCGTACACATAAACGCCGGTCGTCTTGAGGTTCTCAAAAAGCGGCAGTGTTTGATAAACCTTGCCCACGACGTGCAGCCAGACGTTGCGGTTGAGCCCGCCGAAATTTGGGTTGCTGTTGGTGTTCTTCCATTCAAACTCGGTTCCGGTGGCCTCCTCTTTATAATTGGTGCGGTTGTCCACCTTCACCGCCAGCACATTTTCCTGCCCGCCGAATTTCACCAGCGCGGTGACGTCCAGGCCGCAGGCGGTGATGCCGTTCTCAAAAAGCCCCACGGGCTGGCCATTGAGATAGAAACGCGCTGCCTGTCTCATCCCCTCGAACTCAAGAAAAATCTTCTGCCCCTCTGCGGTGGCCGGCAGTTTGAAATGCTTGCGATACCAGCCGATACCCTGAAAGAACCCCTGATCGCCGCCGCCGTGGCTGATGAGTTTGCGATAAGTGTCGATATCGTTCCAGGTGTGAGGCAACCCGACATTCGCCCACGAGGCGTCATCGAAAGCGGCGTTGTCCGCCCCGCTCACATCCTCGCGGATAAACTTCCAGTCCGGATTGAAGTTGTAAGTCACGCGCGGCGAATCTGGCGCGGTGAATTTCTGCCCGAATACCGGCATCGCGGTCACCAGCATGACAGTGAACACGACCAGCCAATTGAGTTTTCGATTCATGGAATTTTCCCTTATCGCGTTGTCGATGGGCTACTCTTAAGCGTCTGCGGCATCTCCAGCGTCAGGCCGTCCTTGATGGCGACAGGCTTGGCGTCGATCGTGATCGTCGCGGGCGGCAGGTCCTGCCGCTTGGCGGTCAGCGTGATCTTGCCCGCGGTCAGCGTCGATCGGACGAACACGCGGTTGATGCCGCATTCGGTATTCAGATACGTATTGTTGGTCGAGTTGACGATGCCCTCGTTCACCCCGCCACGCCAGATGCCCGGGCCGGTCAGTTCGAAATCGACCCGGCCTTCCTCCAGCGGGCAGCGGTTGCCCTGGGCGTCCACGATCTCCACGTCATAGAAAACCACATCCGAACCATCGGCCATCAGACCATTGTCGCCGGTGTGCGGCGTGAGCTTGATGCTCTTGGCCGGGCCGACGGTTTTGATTTCGTGCTCGGCGACCGCCCTTGCGGCTTTGTAGCCGACGGCCTTGACCGAACCGGGCGCGAAAGCGACATCGGGAACGGAATAGATAAAGCCGCTGGTCGCCTGATCGGTCTTGCCCTTCGATACGCCGTTGACGAACAGCTCGACGCTGTCCACGTTGCTGGCGGCGATGTACATCATCTTTTTAGTGTCGGCTGGATAATTCCAGTGCCCGATGATGTGAATGTCGGGCTTCTCATTCTGCATGACGCGATGGAGGAAATACGCCTGCTTGGGAATGCGCACCGAATCGACCTTGCCGCTGATCCGGCAAACCGCGCTGCTGCCCATCCGGCCATGCTGATTGCTGTCGGCCCAGATGATCGAAGCGTAGCCGGACCATCGGGCTTGCATCGGGTCGGTGTTGGAAATCCGATTGGACCAGAAATCGTTGTATCGTTTGGCTGCGGCCAGACAGAAGTCCTCCGAATTGGGATGGAACATACCCTGGACATCGTTGGGGCCGCGCGTTGCATTGAAATTGGGAGGCGAATAGGCATCCCAGAATCGCCGGGCGGATTCGTTGCGGAAATCCTCGGTTTCGATGAACGGCGCCAGGTCGCGGCGCTCGTAGCTGAAGGCGCGAAACTGCTGAGTTGGATTATCCATGGTCAGTGCATCGGTCTGGCGATCCTGACCCACCATGACGCCGAAATACTCGGCAACGCGGGTGTTCCCGGGATCGTTGAGTGTCCGGCACCCCATGACGCGCCCGCCGCTGGGATCCAGTTCCTTGCGGATGTCCACCATCTGCTGCATGCGGGCGGCGGGAATCCCGGCGTTGCCCGCTTCCCAAAACAGAATGCTGGGGCTGTTGCGATAATAGATGATTGAATTGCGCATGACGGCCACGCGCTGGGTCCACTGGCCTTCAGGCGGATTGCCTTCGTTGTCGCCGGCGGGGCAGACCTGAACGATGCCGATGCGGTCGCAGGAACGCGCGTCTCGCGGCTTGGGGGAAATGTGCATCCAGCGGATGTAGTTGCCATGGCCGCTGTGGAGCAGGTCCATGTCGAAGTTGCTCATCCAGTCCGGATAGGCCCCGCCGACGGCCGCCCATTCGTTGACCGAACGAGGGGCATAGCCCTTGAGATAGGTGAACTTGTCGTTGATGTAGACGCCACCCGTGCCCGTGCCGCCCTTGAACTCGGTCTTGCGAAAGCCCGTGTTAATTTTGTAGACATCGACGGTCTTTCCGCCGACGGTGAGAATCCCGTAAACGTCATACAAAGCCGGACTATCCGGGCTCCACCAGGTGATGTTCTGGATCGGGCCGGCGGCTTTGATGATGGCCGTTTCACCAGCAGGCAGATTCTGGCTGGGCGCCCTGACCTGCCCGTGAATGTTGCCGGCCGAGTCCACGACCACCGCGGAGAACTCCACCGCCTGCGGCTGACCCGATTCATTCCTGACCTGCGACTCGATATTGACCGTCGCCGTCTTGCCGGACAGGTTGAAATTGGACGGATAGATGTAGGTGCCGGTCGTGTTCAAGCCATAAAGCAGGGGCAGCGTCTGATACACCTTGGGGACGACATGCAGCCACACATTCTGGTTGAGCCCGCCGTAGTTGGGGTTGAAACCGCGGCCTTCCCATTGATAGGTCTGGCCGGTGGCTTCCTCCGCATAGTTCTGAACATTGGTGAGCCAGACGGCCAGAACGTTTTCCTTGTCACCGAAGGTGACAGCATCGGTGATATCCAAGCCCATCGGATTGATGCCGTTCTCGTACTTGCCGACGAGCTTGCCGTTGACCCAGAACTTGGCCGCCTGCCGCATGCCCTCGAACTCGATGATGACCTTGTTTCCCGCGGCGCTGGCCGGCAGCTTGAATCGCTTGCGGTACCTCGCCGGGCCAGTGTAGATCGTCACTTCGCCGCTGGTTCGAATCAACTCGTCGAATGAATCGATATCGTTGTACGTGTGCGGCGTGCTGACGGTACCCCACTTGGAATCATCGAAAGCAACCGCTTCGGAATCCGGCACATCCTCTTTGATGAACTTCCACCCGGGATTGAAGTTGTAAGTCACGCGCGACGACGCGGGCGGGGAATACTTCTGCCCCAGCACCGGCATGGCAGTCAACAATGTCGCCACGAGCAAAACGGTCCAGTTAATCGATCGATTCATGGTAACTCCCTCAGGGCAATATCGATGAGGCACTCTTGAGCGTCTGCGGCATTTCCAGCGTCAGGCCATCCTTGATCTCAACCGCCTTGGCGTCGATGGTGATTGTCGCGGGCGTCAGGCCATCACGCCTGGCGGTCAGGGTAATCTTGCCCGCGGTCGGGGTCGAGCGGATCGCGACGCGGTTGATGCCGCATTCGGTGTCGAGATAAAGATTGTTGGTTGACCCGAGTTTGGCGGCATTGAACCCGCCGCGCCAGATGGCGGGGCCGGTGATCGCGAAATCGACCCGGGCTTCATCCGTCGGGCAACGGCGACCCTGGGCATCGACAACTTCAAAATCAACCAATGCCACGTCGCTGCCGTCGGCGCGCAGGCCCTGCGGGCCGGTGCGAAGTGTGAGCTTGATCGACTTGGCTTCGCCTGCGGTCTGGAGTTCCGTCTGCGCGACGACCTTGCCGGCCTTGGACGCGACGGCCTTTAGCGTGCCGGGGATGAACGCGACATCGGGGAAGGCGTAGATGTAGCCGGTGTCCGGGCCTGAAGCCATTTCTTGGGCACCCATGGTCCGGCCGCCGTACGTATCGACAAATTTGAAAGGCTTGTTCGCCACTCCAAGCGATTTGCCGTTAAGGAACAGCTCGACCTGGTCGCAATTTGAAGCGGCGACATACATCGCCTTTTTCGTGTCGGCGGGGTAATTCCAGTGGCCGACGATGTGGATGTCGGGCTTTTCGTTCTGCATCACGCGCGAAACGTAATAGATCGACTTGGGGATTCGCACGCCGTCCACCTTGCCGCTGACTCGCAGGACATAACTGCCCTGCTGCCGGCCATCGGCATCGGAGTCCGAAAAATAGATCGAGCAATAAGCCGACCACTTTGAATGTGCGGGATCGGTGTTGTCGATCCGGTTGCGGACATAGCTCGCATAGCGTGTGGACTGGGCGAGCGCGAAGGTTTCAGAATTCCAGTGCCAGGTGTCGATGGGACGGCCATCTCCACCCTGGCCGGCCTTGGGTTTGAAACCGAAATGCGGGGGCGAGAAATCATCCCATACATTTCGCCCGGCTTCATCGCGGAAGTCTTCGGTTTCGATCAGTGGCGCCTTGTCACGGCGGGAGATGCTGTAGCCGCGGAAAATATCATCACCGCTGATTCGGTCGGTTTGAGCGGCCTGGCCAATCATCACGCCATACCACTCGGACATCGGGGTCAGCGCCTTGTTGGCCTCAACGAGATCATTGTCGCGCGTGCCCATGACCCGGCCGCCGTTTGGATCGAGTTTTTTCCGAAGCTCGACCATCTGCACCATCTGCTCGGGCGTGACGATGGTGTTGCCGGCTTCCCAGAAGAAAATGCTCGGGCTGTTGCGGTAGAAGATCATCGTGTCGCGCATGACTTCGGCGCGTTGATCCCACTGCCGGCCGGTGACCAGGCGTTCCTTGTCGCCTGCCGGGCAGACCTGAACGATGCCAAGCCGGTCACACGCATCGGAGTCGGCCCGCTGCGGCGCAACGTGCATCCAGCGGATGTAATTTCCATTGACCTGGCGGATCATGGCCAGGGTGTAATCGTGCATCCAATCGGGATAAGCCCCGCCCAGCCCTGCCCAGTCGTTGGCGGAGCGCTGGGCGTAGCCGGTGAGCCACACAAACCGGCCATTGAGCCAGACCCCGCCGGTGCCGACGCCGCCCTTGAATTCGGTCTTGCGGAACCCGGTTTTGGTTTCGCAAACATCCACCGGCTTGCCATCAACACTGAGCACCGAATAAACGCGATAGAGGTACGGATCGTTGATGTCCCAGAACCGTGCATCGTTGAGTTTTCCGGAGACTTTGAAGACTTCTGACTGGGTGGCGACCAGGTCGGATGATTCGCCCTCCAATTTCGCCCGCACGATGCCGTCGGCATCCACCACGTAGGCCGTGAGGGTGATCAATGCGAAGTCACTGGAGTCGTTAATGACCTCAGCTTCCAGCTTGATGTCGGCCGTCTTCTTCGCGAGGTCGATGTTTTCGGGATAGACATAGATGCCGGTGGTCTGAAGGTTTTCATATAGCGGCAACGTCTGGTAGATCCTGCCCGCCACGATCAATGTGGCGTCGCGATTCAGCCCGCCGAAATTGGGATTGAAATCCTTGGAATTCCAGAGGAACGGCGTGTTGGTGGCCTCTTCCCGGTAACCGGGGCTGTTGTCCACTTTCACGGCGAGGATGTTCTCCTGATCGCCGAACTTGGCAAATTTGGAAATGTCCAAACCCACGGGCGTGACGGCGTTTTCATATTTGCCGATCGGCTGGCCGTTGAGGAAAAATCGCCCGGCCTGCCGCATGCCGTCAAACTGGATAAAAACCTTCTGGCCTTGTGCGCTGGCGGGGAGCTTGAAGTGTTTGCGATACCAGCCGATGCCGGTCTTCGCGCCACGGTCGCCGCCACTGTGGCTGATGTAGTTGCGATAGCTGTCAGTCTCGTTCCAAGTATGCGGCAGGCTCACATCGGCCCATTTCGAGTCGTCGAAGCCCGGCTGATCCGCGCCGGCGGCATCCTCGAACACGAACTTCCATCCGGGGTTGAAGTTATACGTCGCACGCGGTGTCGCAGGCGGTGTGTACTTTTGCGCCAGTGCAGGGAGTGCGGTCACTGCAGCGACAACGACGAAGCCGATCAACTTGATAAGCTGGTTCATACGATCCTCCAAAAGCCGTTCTGCAGCATGCGCCCTTCGCGTAACATCAATAGAACAGCAAATGCTGAGCGTTGATTTTCTATTTCAGAAAATGGCGAGGCAAATAACTTCGGGGCTGACCTGCCAAGATCCAATACTTTAATTATGCAAGCCTGTTGATTCGCAGAAACGCCGTTTCATATCTATCAGGCCAACGGCTGTCACACTCGAATGGACAAACGAACAACAGTGGGAAGGTGGTTCTGCCTCACCTGCGTTGCTATCAGGTTAACCGGTGGTGGCTCAAGAACGAAGTTCCATTCAACAGGACATTGATATGAACACACCATTCGCGACTCGCTCAGGCGGCATCGTTGCATTTGCCTTGTTGGCCATGGCCTCTGTCGCAAGGCCCAAGCCGGGTGAACGCTGTGCCGCTCGGGAATTGAAATGATTTCGTTATTGTAGCGTTTCGTGCCATCTCAGGAGGTCTGAATGTCATTGTCACGTCGAAGTTTTCTTTCGGCCAGTGCTGCGGTAGCCGGCACGGTGGCGGGCCTTGATGGACGGCGGTTGAGTAGCTTTGGTCAATCGCTGGATGCATCCGCCGGTTGCACCGGGAAATCTAATCTGTTGTGACTCATGGCAGCATGAGTTTCACTAGGACGCGAAGCGAATCGCGCGGGGTGAACGCCCGAGCGTCTTGCGCAGTAGTTTATTGAACTGCTGTAAATCAGTCAGCCCAATTTGCCGGGCGATCGATTTCATCGGCAATGTCGTATGAATTAGAAGGTGCTTTGCGTGTTCGGCGCGGCGCTTACGAATGTAGGCCACGGGCGTTGTTTCCAGATGCCTGCGAAACAGACGCACCAAATGTGTGCCGGATAGATCCAGATTGTCAGCCAGTTCTCCGACGCTGAATGGCTCGCCGAGCCTGAGTTCGATCCATTCCAGCGCCCGGTCCAGCAAATAGTG
>DASZXJ010000217.1:0-8543 GCA_035545895.1 Tepidisphaeraceae bacterium
AGCCCGAATACCATCGGCAGCCAGATCAAAAGCCCGGTGCAACTGGTGATTGGGACCATGCGATTGCTCGATGCACAGGTCCCCAATCCACAGCAATTGGTGACGGCTTTGGAACAGATGGGCCAGGTGCCATTCGCGCCGCCAAACGTGAAAGGCTGGCCGGGCGGGCGAAGCTGGATCAACACCAGCACGCTGTTTGTTCGATACAATACATCGGTCTGGCTGGCGGGCGGCGGGGTGCCCATCGCCGGCGGACGGGGCGGCGTGGCGCGGTTCGTCGGCGGACGCGGGCCCGGACCTTTCCGCGGCGCCAACCTCCCGCGCTTTAACCCCAAGCCGGCTGGTAATAGTGCCGAGGAAGTCGTCGATGATTGGGTTGCACGATTGATTCAACGACCGATTTCCAACGAGCGACGAAGGGTACTGGTCGAAGCCCTTGGAGATCGAGTCGAATCCGAATCGGCTTTAAAGAAAATGATCCAGTTGATCGTGTCGATGCCCGACTATCAGCTTTGCTAACAGGAGAGGGGCAGGTGGCGAGGGGCAAGGGGCAAGTAAAAGATCTGACGTGATCTTCGCTTGCCCCTTGCCCCATTCCCCTTGCCCCTGAAAAACTATGCTAGACCACCTCTCGACCCGTCGCGTATTCCTGCATCGCGGAATGTCCCTGTTGGCCGTGTCTGCCACCATTCCGACGTTTCTGGACAACACGATGATGGCTTTGGGGGCTGACACGTCGCGCGTTCAACAACCCACCGGCAAGGACGGCAAAATCCTGGTCGTCGTGCAGTTGTCGGGCGGCAACGATGGGTTAAATACGATCATTCCGTTTGCGGACGATGTTTACTACCGCTCGCGGTCGAATATCGCGCATGATGCCAAGACCGTCATCAAGCTGGATGATTACGTCGGCCTGCATCCGAATCTCAAGCCGCTTCGCGATCTGATGGACAAGAACATGCTTTCGGTCGTGCAGGGCGTGGGATATCCGAACCCCAATCGTTCGCATTTCCGTTCGATGGATATCTGGCAGAGCGGCAATCCGGAGAGCGAGGTCGTGACGACGGGTTGGGTGGGACGATATTTCGACAACGCCTGTCCCGGTTGCGATCCGCAGGTGGGCTTGGCGGTGGGGGACCAGTTGCCGCTGGCAATGAAGGGCGAAAAGGTCACGCCGCTGTCGTTCGATAAACCGGAAAATTTCCGATACAACGGCCCGGACGCTTCAAAATATCAAAGCCTCAACACCGCCGACGGAACCGCGCCAGCCACTCAGCCCGCAGCGGGAATCCGCAAGCCCGGCGCCAAGCCGCAGATCATCACGCCCGGCTCGCAGCTTGAATTCCTCACCCGCACCGCGATGGATGCGCAGATCAGCAGCGACGACATTTTGCGGATGACCCGCAACCACGCGCCGGCGACGGCCTATCCTCCGAATGAGTTCGGCGAAGGATTGCGAACCGTCGCAGCCATGATCAAAGGCGGCCTGCCTACTCGGGTTTATTACGTGACGCTCGGCGGGTTCGATACTCACGCCGGCGAACGCAATCGCCATGACCAGCTCATGCAGCAATTTGCCCAGGGAGTCGGCGCATTCTGGCAGGACATGCAGGACCAGAAGAATCATCAGCGCGTGTTGATGATGACATTCAGCGAATTTGGTCGGCGAGTTGCATCCAACGCATCCGGCGGCACGGATCATGGCGCGGCAGCTCCAATGTTCCTGATGGGCCCGGCCTGCAAACAGCCAATCGTCGGCAAACATCCATCGCTGACCGATCTCGACGGCGGCGGCGATCTGAAGTTCGCCATCGACTTCCGCAGCATCTATGCCACGGTCCTGCAGAACTGGCTGGAAACGCCAAGCAAGCCAATTCTGGGGAATCAATTCCCGACGCTGCCGGTCATTAAGGCATAACGCGTCTGATTGGCTCGTGAAGAAATGGACGAAGGAGAGGCGAGTTAACTTTTATAGCTTTTGCGGCCTTTGCCAGCCAACGGGTTTTCCTCCCGTAAGCATTGTTTTCTCCAATGCTTCCATTCTCGCTTTATAATGGACGATCAGTTGTCCGATGACTATTGTTATGACGGGAGTCCGATCCAACCCCTGCCGGTCCTGTATGTTCCCGGCCAACCCCGGCTCTTTGGCATTTGCGATCATTGATTCGTCCGCAGTCTAATGGCTGTATCCCCGATGTGATCCCTGCCTGCATCCTGCGGTTGTATTCGTGACGCGCACAACAAAATGGAGTGACTCGAATGGCGAGCAAACAGAATTCGCTTATTGCCCTCATCGATCGCAAGCTCGACGTCTCCAACTTTCGCGACCAGCATTGGGAAGGAATCTTCTGGGAATACATGGACGTCGTCAGCGAGAACCCTCTTGTTGCGCGCAATGCCTTTCAGCGCGTGTATGACATGATTCTCAGCTACGGCTCGGAAACCTTCACGCAATTCAAGCACGAATACACGAGATACAAATTCTTCGGCGACCCGATCGATCATGGCGGCGACGCGATCTACGGCCTGGAAAAGCCGCTCATGCAACTGGTCGATTTTTTCAAGTCGGCGGCGCAGGGATACGGCACGGAAAAGCGCATCCTTCTCCTGCATGGGCCGGTGGGATCGAGCAAAAGCACCATTGCCCGGCTGCTTAAAAAGGGGCTGGAGCATTATTCACGCTCCGAAACGGGCAAGTGCTACACCTACATGTGGCGGGTGCATCATCGCACGCCCGGCGGTGATGAAGGGGAGCAATACATCGAATGCCCCATGCATGAAGAACCGCTGCTGCTCATCCCGCGCGAGGCGCGGCACGAAGTGCTCGAATCGCTCAACGACAAGCAACCGGATGGACACAAGATTCGTCTGTATGGCGACATCTGCCCGTTCTGTCGCAAGGTCTATGCCGATCTTCTTGAAAGCTACGACGGCGACTGGAAGAAAGTCATGGATCATGTGCGCGTCAAGCGCCTGATCCTCAGCGAAAAGGACCGCCGCGGCATCGGCACGTTCCAGCCCAAGGACGAAAAGAACCAGGACAGCACTGAACTGACCGGCGATATCAATTATCGCAAGATTGCCGAATTTGGTTCGGACAGCGATCCCCGCGCGTTTAACTTCGACGGCGAACTCAATATCGCCAATCGCGGCATTGTCGAATTCATCGAAGTGCTCAAGCTCGATGTGGCGTTCCTGTACGACTTGCTGGGCGCATCGCAGGAACACATGATTAAGCCGAAGAAATTCGCCCAGACCTACATCGACGAAGTGATTCTCGGCCACACCAACGAGCCGGAATATAAAAAACTCCAGGGCAACGAGATGATGGAGGCGTTCCGCGATCGCACGATCAAGATCGACGTGCCTTACAACATTCGGCTGGACGATGAGATCAAGATTTACATGAAGGACTTCGGTCCCGAAAAGGTGAAGGGGATGCACATCGCCCCGCACACCATCGAGATGGCTGCGATGTGGGCGGTGCTCACGCGGCTGGCCGAGCCGAAAAAAGCAGGCATTACCAAGATTCAGAAACTCAAGCTGTACAACGGCAAATCAATTCCCGGCTTCACCGAGGATTCCATCAAGGAATTGAAGGAAGAAGCCCCCCGCGAAGGCATGCAGGGGATCAGCCCGCGCTATATCCAGGACAAGATCAGCAATGCGCTGGTCAGTCATCAGGCCCAATTGGATAAGGCGATCAATCCCTTCATGGTCATGAACGAACTGGAAGGGGGTATGACCCACCATTCGCTCATCACCGATGAGGAGTTGAAAAAGGAATACAAGGAATTGCTGGCTGTCATCCGCGAGGAATACGAAGACATCCTCAAGGGCGAGGTTCAGCGGGCCATCAGCGCGGACGAAGATGCGATCAAGCGCCTGGCTGCGAATTACATTGAAAGCGTCCGTGCCTACACGCAGCACGAACGCGTGCGCAATCGCTACACGGGTCGTGATGAGGATCCGGATGAAAGGCTCATGCGCTCGATCGAGGACAAGATCGATATTCCCGAAAGTCGCAAGGACGACTTTCGGCAGGAGATCATGAATTACATCGGCGCGCTCGCGCTGGATGGCAAGAAGTTTGAATACAACACCAATGCGAGGCTGCTCAAGGCGCTCGAATTGAAACTGTTCGAAGATCAGCGCGATACGATCAAGTTGAAAAATCTGGTCAGCAGCGTGGTGGACGATGAAACGCAGCAGAAGATTGACGTTGTCAAACAAAGGCTGATTAAGTATTTCGGTTACAATGAAACCAGCGCGACGGACGTGCTGAATTACGTCGCCAGCATCTTCGCCCGCGGCGACACGAAGCAGGATGAATAAAAGAGCAGGCAGCTTGCAGCAGGCAGCGGGCAGTGACGCTTGGCTGCCGGCCGCCCGCTGCCCGCTGCCAGCTATATGCCTAGAGACACAAGAAGATCAGGGCTGAGTTTGGTGCTCGCGGGGCTGGCGGTGATTGCGTTTTCGTTGCTGACCGACGCGAAAATGGGGATGGCTCAGGGATCAAGGTCGGGCGAATGGGTCGATACGATCATCCAGACATCCCCCGGCACATATATCGGGATCGGCGGCGGCGCTTTGATCGCCGGCTTCGGAATATGGTTGTTCATGCGCAAAACCGTATGAGACTCGAATAAACGCCCACGGCGCCGTCGTGGGGAACGGATGAGTTGACTCCATGGTCCTCAAGATTGAAAAAGATCACCAGCGCTTCCGGCAGATCGTCAAGGGACGAATCCGCGAAGATCTGCGCAAATTCCTCACCAAGGGCGAACTCATCGGCAAGGAAGGAAAGCACCTGATCTCGATTCCGGTTCGCGGGATCGATCTGCCTCATTTTCGGTATGGCGACAATTCGCAAGGCGTGGGCGCTGGTGACGGCAAGGAGGGCGACGTCGTCGGCAAAGGTCAGCCCGGCCAGGGCAAAGGCCAGGGCGGCAACGAGCCCGGCCAGCACATCATGGAAGTCGATCTTTCCCTCGATGAACTGGCGGAGATTCTTGGCGAAGAACTCAAGCTGCCGCGCATCGAGCCCAAAGGAAAACACCGGATCACGACCGTCAAGGACAAGTATTCGAGCTTGCGAAGAGTCGGTCCCGAATCATTGCGACACTTTAAGCGGTCCTTCAAGGAAGCGCTCAAGCGCCAGATCATGCTTGGCAACTATGATCCCGATAACCCGATCATCATTCCCGAGAAAAAGGACATCCGCTATCGAAGCTGGAAGCAGATCAAAAGCCCACAATCCAATGCAGTCATCGTTTTCATGATGGACGTTTCCGGCTCGATGGGCGAGGAGCAAAAAGAACTGGTGCGATTGGAAAGTTTCTGGATCGACACCTGGCTGCGCAAGAATTACGAAGGTATTGAAAGCCGTTACATCGTTCACGATGTCAACGCCAAGGAAGTCGATAAGCAGACGTTCTATCACCTGCGCGAAGACGGCGGCACGAAGATCAGTAGCGCCTTCAAGACCGCCAAGGCGCTGCTCGATCAACACTATTCATCTGATGAATGGAACATTTATCTGTTCCATTTCAGCGACGGCGACAACAGTTCCGAAGCCGACAGCCGCGACTGCGTGAAATTGCTCAAAGAGCAGCTTCTGCCCGGCTGCAATATGTTCGGCTATTGCCAGGTCGCCAGCGCCTACGGCAGCGGCAATTTCATCAATGTTCTGCACGAGAATTTGCGAAATCACGAAAAGGTACTGACCAGCCGGGTCAATTCGAAGGATGACATCTACGATTCCATCAAGACGTTTTTTGGGAAGGGGCATTGACAAGTGGAGCCTGAAGGTTTCGAACTTTTAAGTGAAGTTCGCAGCATTTAGATCATCGCTTCGGGTAACGGCGTTCGTATTGCGAAACAATTACGCCGCCAGCATGGAGGTCGTCGCTGGCGTAAGATGAAAGGGATTGCATTGGTTCAAGAGGCTATTGGAGAAATATATGAAGCGGAAGTCCACTGGTTTGAGGCTCACGGGGGTCGGGCGCGTCGGCTGGAAGATCAAGGGACGCGCGCGCTGAGAGCTATCCCTATCTCGCGATTTGCGTGAATAATCGTGGCAATGAAGCTTCATTACAACTTGGCAAGGCGTACAAGATCATTAAACCGCGCAACAACGATCCTGACGGCCGATTGCGCGTGATCGATGAAGAAGGCGAAGACTACCTTTACTTGCGGGAATGGTTTGTTCCCGTAGACATGGATCGCGAGGGGAAACGCCGGATTATGGAGGTCGTCGCATGAATTCGAAGGATGATATCTACGATTCGATCAAGACGTTTTTTGGGAAAAGGCATTGATCTTTTGCCTGTTATAATGTGTTGAAATGTCGATTATTACTTCAAAATCCATTACTGCTGATGAACTGTTCGCCATGGGCGACATTGGTCGATGCGAACTTATTTACGGGGAACTGGTCATGATGGGTCCGGCTGGGGCCGAGCACGGAGTGGTGGCGGGACGGATATTTCACGCGATTTCACAATTTGTAGTGGATCACGATCTCGGTTTGACATTTGCCGCGGAAACCGGCTTCAAACTTGATAACGATCCAGATCTAGTCCGTGCTCCGGATGTGAGCTATGTGCGAAAAGATCGAGTTGTTGGAGGTGTTCCAAAGACCTATTTTCTCGGGGCACCCGATCTGGCCGTCGAAGTTCTTTCGCCGGGTGATACGCGTAGAGCCGTTGCCGAGAAGGTGAATGCGTGGCTCGCTTACGGCGCGCTATCGGTGTGGGTAGCTGATTCGAGCAAAATGACGATCGATGTCCATCACACAGGCGATGAAAAAATCACTTTCTCCGTCAATCAATCGATCAGCGACGATCGAGTTTTGCCAGGTTTTTCATTGCCCCTGAAGAAAATCTTCCAATTGCCATAGGACATCAAAGAAGATGGCGCAGTTTTTTGAACAGTTAAGTCCCGAATTGGCCGGCTTCATTCGCAAGCAGCCGATGTTTTTTGTTGCATCGGCGGCGGCGAAGGGCCGGGTCAACCTTTCGCCAAAGGGGATGAATACGCTGCGCGTTTTGGATGACAAGACGGTCGGATATCTCGACATCACCGGCAGCGGCAACGAAACGGCTGCTCATGCCCTGCATGATGGACGGCTGACCATGATGTTCTGCAGTTTTGATGATAAACCGCTGATCCTGCGGCTGTATGGTCGCAGCGAGGTGGTGCCCGCCGGTAGCGGAAAGTTTGAAGAACTGATATCGAAATTCGAACGTTTCCCCGGCGAACGGCAGATGATCCTGCTGCACATTGAATCGCTGCAGACTTCCTGCGGATTTGCCGTGCCGCGCATGAAATTGATCGAACACCGCGAAACGCTGGCCGACTGGGCCGCCAAAAAGGGCGAAGCCGCCCTCTGCGAATATCGCGATAAAAAGAACGCGAAAAGCATCGACGGGTTGAATACAGGACTGATTTCCACCAGCACTCCGGTCGGTTGACGGATTATTTATGCCATCGCATACCACCATCCCATTTCCTCCCGAACTGCTCGCAGCCAAGAAGCAGATTCGCGAACAGGCTCGCTCGTATGGCCTGGATTTCTTCAACGTCATCTACGAGATGTGCGATTATGAGCAGATGAACCAGATCGCAGCGTATGGCGGATTTCCCCAGCGCTATCCGCACTGGCGATTTGGCGCGGAATACGAACGCCTGCGAAAACAGCATCACTACGGGCTCGGGCGAATCTACGAAATGGTAATCAACAACGATCCCTGCTACGCCTATCTGCAGGAGTCGAATCAACTGGTCGATCAGAAGCTGGTCATCGCCCATGTCTACGGCCACGCCGATTTCTTCAAGAACAACCTCTGGTTCAGCCAGACCAATCGGAAGATGATGGACGAGATGGCCAACCACGCCACGCGCGTCCGCAAGCACATTGAAAAACATGGACAGGATACGGTGGAGTCCTGGCTGGACGTCTGCCTGAGCATTGACGACCTGATCGACGCCCATGGCATGTTCCTTCGCCGCGGCCCCGACGATGTAAAGCCCGAGCCGCAGAAGCGTGAGGAGATGGCGGTTACGAAATTCAAGACGAAGGATTATCTGGATCGATGGGTCAACCCGCCCGCCGCTTTGGAAGCCGAGGCGAAGAAGCTGCGCGAAAGCCGCGACAAGCATCGTTTCGCCACTCCCTCAAGGCCGACGCGCGACGTCCTGAAATATCTGCTGGAACATGCGCGCCTGGAAGATTGGCAGGTCGATTGCCTCTCCATCGTTCGCGAGGAAGCCTATTACTTCGCGCCCCAGGGCATGACCAAGGTCATGAACGAAGGCTGGGCGAGCTTCTGGCACAGCACGCTGATGACCAGGCATTTCGTCGAAGCCAGGGAAGTGGTTGACTACGCCGACCATCACAGCGGCACCGTTCACATGCCGCCGGGCAATTTCAATCCGTACAAAATCGGCATCGAACTGTTCCGAGACATCGAAGATCGCTGGAACAAGGGCAAGTTCGGCAAGGATTACGACGAATCCGAAAACCTCGGTGAAAAGAAAAA
>DASZXJ010000218.1:0-20728 GCA_035545895.1 Tepidisphaeraceae bacterium
GTAATCCAGTCGCAGCCGTTTGAGTGACGCGTCGAGCGAGGCGAGCATGTACTTTCGCGAGCCCCAGTCGCCGTAAGGACCATCCCACATCAGATAACCGGCCTTGGTGGAGATGATCAGTTCATCGCGATAACCGGCGAAGTCGGATTTGAGAATTCGTCCGACGCGTTCCTCAGCCGAGCCGGGCGGGGGGCCGTAGTTGTTGGCCAGGTCAAAATGGGTGATGCCCAGGTCAAACGCGGTAAAGAGCATCTGGCGGCAATTCTCGTGGAAGGATGCCTCATCGCCATGATGACCGGCATCGGTTCCCGTGCCTCCAAAGTTGTGCCAGCATCCGATCGAAACAGCCGGCAACATCAATCCCGATTTCCCACATCGCCGGTAAAAGGATTTGTTCTCGTACCGTGCGGGATCAGCAGTGTATGCGGACAAAATCGCTCCTGTTCATCGTTGAGATAAATACAGGATATCGCAGAGATGAATTCCGGTCACGGCTTCTCACTCCTTTCCCTGTACGCAGGGGAGAGGCCGGGTGAGGGGCCTGTAATTCCGCGGGCGTTTTTCGCGTGTTTGGCCTAATATGTCGCAACGATGCAATCGACCGATGTGGCAATCATCGGCGCTGGGCCGATCGGAATCGAGTTGGCCGTCGCGCTGAAGAAGCGGGGCGTGGATTATCTCCATTTCGATGCCAAACAGGTTGGCTACACGATTTCGTGGTTTGCCCCGCAGACTCAGTTTTTCAGTTCCAATGAGCGCATCGCCATCGCCGGCGTACCGCTGCATACGCCCACTGAATCCAAAGCCAGCCGGGAGCAATATCTCGCCTATCTTCGCGGCGTCGTCGAGCAATTCGACCTGAAAATCCAAACCTACGAGCCGATTACCAACATCCAGCGCGAGGGAAATGGATTCGTGCTCACCTCCCAGCCGCACGGCGGCGACGGCACTCGCTCGTACCAGTGCAAGAGAATTGTTCTCGCGACCGGCGGCACCGATCGTCCAAGACTTCTCAATATCCCCGGCGAAAACCTCCCGCACGTCAGCCATTATTTTGACGACCCGCACAAATATTTCCGCAAGGAACTGCTGATTGTCGGCGGACGCAATTCCGCGGTGGAAGCGGCGCTGCGTTGTCATCACGCCGGCGCGCGTGTGTCGATCAGCTATCGTCGCGAAGGGCTGCCTGAAAAGAGCATCAAGTATTGGCTGTTGCCGGAGATATTGGATTTCATCAAGTCCGGGCGCATCGGAGGGCATTTCAATACCGAACCGCTGGAGATCAAAGGTTCGGCGGTCACACTGTCTCGCGGCAGCGAACGTTTTGACGTGCCGGCGGACTTTGTGCTGCTGCTGGTGGGTTACGAGCAGGATACAACCCTTTTCAAAATGGCCGGCATAGAATTGGCTGGACCAAGGCAGTCGCCGGTGTTTGATGACGCGACGATGGAATCCAACATCAAGGGAATTTACCTCGCCGGCACGGCGATTGGCGGCACGCAGGACCGGTTTACGGTCTTTATTGAAAACTGTCATGTGCACGTGAGCAAGATAGTTGCCGCATTAACCGGCCAGCCGACCGTGCCGACCCTATCGACGGTCATTGGTCAGCCGGAAAGTTAATATCGCAAAAAGAGAAGAGCCACGATGGCACGAAGGACACGAAGTTAAGCGCGAAGAACAGATGGATTTGTAATTCGAACCTCTTCTCTGTGCCCTCCGTGTTCTCTGTGGCTAGAATTCAAGTAAGAAAATGACCAACATTCTCCCAGGATCAGGCTACCCATCTCTCCCAAAACCCGCAGGCACAGCTTCAGAACATATTCTGGTCCGACACGTGCTTCACCGGGTGCTGGCGTTCACCCGGCGAACGATTCATGATGTCATCAACGACCCCATCGCTCGCAATCAGGTCATCGGTTACTATAAACTCCATCGCTGGATCGAAAGGGAGTCGGAAATCAGCGATTTGGAACGGCAGTGGAATAGCATTTGACCTGCCCGGCCAGTTCAAGTTGAAGACCCCAAAGGCAATTCGACGATATAGGACGTGTATGACCCCTCAGGATGAGTCCGCATTTAATGCGCCCATGTCGCGCAATGGCAATGGCCCAGACCGCCGTCGCGATCATCGCCGGCTGATGCAATCCAAGGCCACGCTAACAGTATTGGACGGACCATTGGCCAGTACCAGTCACGAAATCGTGACACGTGATCTCTCATCTGCCGGCGTGTCATTCCTGCTTCGAGATTCGCTGGCGGTGGGACAGACGTGCCGCATCGATGTGGCCGGCAATGGCTCACCCGCGCAGTCCTATGTCTGTGAAGTCGTACGCACGCGCCCCTTGAGCAACGGCAAGCATGAAATGGCGGTCAAGTTTCGCGCCAAGGCGTGAAGTAAACGCGGTGACTGTTCAGCCATCTATGCTAATCCGTATTTTCTGAATCTTATTCCCCACCGCCCGACGGAGCAGGTTTGGCGCGCTTCGGATCCAACTGCGTCAGGATTGATTCAATGCGCAACTTGGCTTCGGGTGATTGCGAAGTCATTAAATCCTTGAGCACGGGAACGATATTCGGGCCCATTTGCACGAGTTGCGCTTCCGCCTGTTCGCGCGTCTTCCAATCATCGGCGCCGAGTTGCTTGATGATCTCCTTGATCTTGTCAGCCGCTGCATCGCCCGGGCGGGACTGCGGGTTGGAATAACTTTGCAGCATGGCCACCGGTACATTGATCGTCATGCCGCTCGTCGCGGTGAACGGAATGACTGATTCAAGCAACTGCCCGCCGAGCGTGCTTTGGTCCCAGAGGGTGGCCTGCACGTCCAGCGGTGTTTGCGGTGAGTGAGTCAGCGATCGCAAGCTGCCGGCGGCGATCGCGATCTTGTCGAACCGCGTTTCAAGCTGGAGCTGCCCGCTGAGCGTGCCCACGAGTTGGTCGCGATTCGTCAGCCGCAGCAGGGGAGTCGTATCATCATCCACTTCGGCGGGTTTTGCAGCCAGCGTGATTCGCTCGATGGTTGCTGAGTTGATCGTCACTTTCTGCTGCGACGCCGCGCCCGCCAGTTGGAATTGAAACGAATCAGCCGTGACCACGCCCGAGAACTGGCTGCCATCGATCAATTGAATCTGATGGACGCCTGGTTCTTCCGGTTGGAATGAAATGCTTGCAATCGACTGCGGTGGAATCTTGAGCAGGCCCAGGCCGGTCATGATCTCGATCGGATTGCCCGGCAGCGCGATCATCAGCCTCTCGCCGCTGCGCAGCGAAATCATCGGCTTATCCAGAGTCCATTCCTGCGGCTCGCTTGAGCGTTTGCGATATCCGACGCGCGAGATTTGCGTCAGCGGCACGTTGGTTTTCTGGCCGGTGGACATCTCGACGGTGATGGAATCCTTGCTGAGCGTACCACCGAACACTTCGCCATTGCTGGTGATAATCAATTGTCTCGGTCGATATTGCCCGACACTGATCAATCCCACGACCTGGTCGGCCGGTAGTTCGATGGGCCCGTAGAAGGTGTCGAGCTTGTAGGAACTTTCAGCGACGTTGCCTTTGAGCTGGTCGGCGTCGCGCAATTCGACAACGTCAAGCATGTCGCCGCGCAGGATTTCCCGGTCTCCCACGGTTTGGGTTCCCGCGATGTTGACAATGGATTTACGCAGTTCCAGCGGCAGGTCGGAAACGATTTTGCCTTCCTTGAACGCCACGATTTGCTGCGCCGCCGATTCCGCCGTCGCGCTCGTGCCATGCAGATGCATCAACGCCACCTGCTTGCCGCCCGGCACGGTCAATTGCATGGCCGCCTGCATCGAATTGTTGTTGGGCTGCGGATTGATCTGGGGAATGGTTTTGGCGCCCTTGCCGGCAAAGGTTTCAAAGACCGCGCGCCCGGTCTGCATCATGACGGCTGCGCCGATCAGGTGGTCCTTGTTGGAAGGATCGTAAACCGGCACGGCGTTTTGCACGCCGAAGTTGTAGCTGGAATTGTATTGCAGATTGATCGATTGATCCTGCCCAGTTGAGTTTTTGAAGACATCGACATATCGCACCCAGCCATCCGTGCGATTAAATTGAATGCGCCGGGTGATGGTGATGTTGCCCGCCCGAAGATTGTCGATGACCAACTCGCCGGTCTGCTGGTCGATTGAAGCCAGATTGGCGGCGCCACCCGCACTGGGTGTGTTGCCATTGACGATGAGCATCGCGGCCTGGCCGAACAGCGGATTGTTCCCGGCCTGGCGCAAAAATCCCTGCGGATAGACCTGCCATTGATTGCCTGTTGCATCGCTGAAGGTATAGGGCAAGTTCGCCCGGCCGGATACTGTGAGATTGCCTCGAATCTGTGCCAATAACGCCGCGGGGAACAATGCCACGATCGAAACGATGAACAAGTGATTTCGCATAAAAACTCTTCATCTGTGACGCGCCGGGGAAGGATTAGTTTCAACGGCGTGTCGCGTTTAGTTTTTTGCCAGCCAGATGGTCTCTCCGCTGATGTATCGCGGATCGCCCCCAATGCAGCGACCGATCACTTCTGCCACCGCTTGGGGGGCAAGCGTATTGTCGCTGGAAAGCTGCTGCGGGGAAAGGATTTTCCGCAACATTGTTGTTTCCACCGCCCCCGGCGCGATGCAGTACGTCCGCACCCCGATATCAACCCCTTCCCGGGCCAGGGAAATGGTGAGCGTATTCAAGCCCGCCTTGGCAGCGCCATACGCGAGGAAACCGGGAAACGGGTCCTTGGCGGACATCGACGAGATATTGACAATTACGCCGCTGCGCTGCTTTTTGAGAATAGACCAGGCCGCACGACAAAGGTAAAAAGCCGACGACAAATTCGTATCGATCACCTGTCGCCAGATTTTAACGTTGGTTTTTTCGATGGGAAGCACCGGCGCGACGCCTGCATTGTTCACGATTGCATCAATTCGTTTAAATCGTTTGAGCGTTTTGCCGACGACGGTATCAACCTGAGCAGGCTTGGTGATATCCGCGCGGACAATGAGCGAATCTTCAACCAGTTTTGCGGTTTCGCGAAGGGTTTTGATGGTTCGTCCGATCAGCACGGGAATAAAACCCAGGCGGGCAAGTTCGACTGCTGTCGCGCGTCCGATCCCGCCGCCGGCGCCGGTGATGATGGCTACTTGCTTGGCCATGTGCGCACGGTGGCTGTCATCGTGTGGGTTTGCCCGGGGCGCAAGCCGATCGATTCTTCGCCGACGTTGGCGGTCTCCACGCACACCATGCCCGGCCATTCCTCATCGCCAAAATCAGGCATCGCCTTGGCCTTGTTGATCCAGGGGTTCCAGACGACGGTGTCGTCCGAGCCGCTTTTGGAAATGTCGATCGTCCTCCTTTGAACATCATCATGCACGATGCACATCGATTGGGTGTTGGTGTAAACGCGGTCGGTCTCGCCAGTAAATTTGATCAGCGGATCGGTCTGCGATTTGGTCCGCGCGCCATCCACCTTGTCAATATATTTCACATTGGCCAGGCCCTCGACGGTTGTTTGCTTGATGTCGCCGATGCTTAGATAGGTGTGCAGCGCCTGCTCAAATCGGATCGGGTCTTTTGACTTATTCGTCACCTGCAATTTCATCTGCAATTCTGCGCCAACAGTGATGATATGGCGCATGACAAAATCCGCCGGCCACATGGCACGGGTGGCCGCATCGGATTCGAGCATCAGTGTTATGACGACCCGATCTTTTTCCGGTTGGGTAATGGATTCAATTTTCCATTCGCGCAGGCGGGCAAATCCGTGGGCAGGGGCTTTGGAGTCATCTTTTTTGGGTCCAAACCAAGGGAAGCAGATGGGCACGCCGCCTCGAATGGGTTTGCCGGCTTCGAACATACTGCTCTTGCTCATAAACAGGGCCGGTGCCTGTCCAGCCAGATCAAACCGGGTGACGTGCGCGCCGTGCAGATAGATTTCCGCATCCGCTTGTGGCAGTGAAACGACAATGCGCTTAAGCCCGCCTTGGCCTGCGTTGATGCGGACGACACCGGGGATTTCGAACGGTTCATTGGGCATTTGCTGGTTCCTCAAGTCTTTCTCGCGAGTATTGCGTTCCTCGCCACACAACTTTACCCGTCATGCATATCCAAAGCGACTTCGCCGACACCGCCAGTAAAAATGCCACGCCAAACGGAAAGAGCATCGCGTACCAAACCGGCTCACCCGCCCAGAGATACATCAACCCGGCTGTTGCGGTCATCAGCACGTAATGCAGGATTCCCGCGCCCAGCCATCCCCAGCCGGCGAATTGATCGACCGGATGTGCAAATCGAAACGCCGCCCATCCCCACGCCGCGAAAACCGAGTAGCAGCAGAGAAAGATAAACGCAATCAATCCCAAAATTCGCCAGGGTTTACCAAGGCTGCCGACGTAAAAGTTGCGGCTCCATCCGCGGAAGATCGCGCCGAATCCTTCATACATTCTGACGGTTGCCCACGAGTCTCCCCATCCCAGTCGAGGACGGTAGCCTGCGATTTTCAGTTTTCGGGCGATTGCAACGTCTTCACTGAGTGTTCCGCGAATGGCCTCGTGGCCGCCGACCGCTTCATACGCATCGCGGCGGACCATCAGGTATTGCCCATTGGCAAAGGCGGTCCTGGGCCATTCGTTTGAATTGGTGAGCGCGATAACAAACATCGCCGATGTGGCGGCCCCGGCCAGCGGTTGCAGCCAGCCTTCCGCGACCGTGCCGCTGACGAATTTGGGCAGCAGGCTGATCAGGTCAAACTTGCGCCGCGTCGCCCAGGCGATCGTCGCGCCCATCACATCCGGCTCAAGCAGCACATCGGCATCGACAAAGAGCAGCCATTCGCCTTTGGCTTCGATCAATCCGCTGTGCAGGGCAAAGCTCTTGCCGCCCCAACCGGGCGGCAGGGATCCTTCCTGCAAATGGACGATTTTCAATCGCGAATCCTTTGCCGCCATGTCGTCCAGAATTTTTCCCGTGCCATCGGTGCTGCGGTCGTCGATAACGATGACACTGAAGTTGGAATAATCCTGCTTGAGGACGGAATTGACGCATTTCTCGATTTGCCCGGCTTCATCCTTGGCGGGAATCAGTACGGAAATGCTGGGCGGCGGCTGAGGAATCGGCGGGGCGGGGCGGACCAGAATCTCCATTCGCCGCCGACCTTTGATCATGACAAACGCAAACATGGCCCAGGTGAACGGACCAAGCAGCAGGTACAACCAGCCAATCCATGTCTCGACCATCACGCCCAGCACGTAAACCTCCGTGTGCGTGCATGGTATCCGCAGGATGGCGGGTGTAAATGCGAGCTTCCCGGCTGCCAGTGGGTGAATTTACATTGTTTAGCGGCCCCGCAAGCGAGGCTGCTAAACAAGAAATGATTAAATCCACTGATCCCGAATCAACTTCAGTTGCGACCAGTCCTCTTCATTAAACCATTCCGGCCTCTGGTCGATGGTGCTCATGAGGTTGAGGAAGAATTGCTCGGCTTCATCGTCGATGGCGGTGCGTTCCTGGCCCATTTGAACGCGGGCGGCGTACATGTCATCCTCGGCGCTGGCGAGCCTCAGCGCTTCCTGTCCGCAATGCTGCCGAACCAGCGCCGCCAGCTCACGATAGAACATCCACACATTGTCGTCGGGGTAGGCCGGCGGATTGCAATGCCGCTTGAGCGCGTGACGGAAATACTTCAGCTTTTCGTCCCAGCTTAAACTCGGATCCAGCGCCAGCGTGACGTATTGCCCCACCTTGGCGGATTCGCGCAGATGGGTTTGGCCTTGTTGTTCGGCCAGGTGGACCACTTTTGCATAGTAACTCTCAGGCCGGCCGATCTCCGGCATGGGGGGAAGCTGGCCAGGTGGTTGAACCATCGCCGACCTCTGCCTTTTTCGCGACAGCGCCGAACCAGATGTGTCGTTGCCCGGGCTGCCGATTCGCTCCTGATAGCTTACCTCGCACGGAACGCGCTGCACAGAAAAACTTTCAAAACCGGTCCATGAATCCGACAAACTGAGCGCTCCGGACCCGTTCGACAGGAACCGGCTAAACGTGCTGGGCATGGTTTCTCCTTCTCCGAGCCCATAACGTTCCATCTAACCACAGGTCAGGCAAAACGATTTTTGTCCCGGCAATGGCTATCGGACATCCGGTCTGGTGGAATGGTTAAACCTTGCCAGCCGCGCATTGCACCTTACCCCACCCACGAGTGTTCTGGGACCATTTGGACGGGTGCAATCGTTTGACTAAAATTGCACTTTTATGACCACCCCGGCCAATTCCTCCATCCCGCGATTGCGCATGCAAGGCATCTCCAAACGCTTTGGCGCCACGCTCGCGCTGGCGGGGGTTGATCTGGAAGTCGCGCCGGGACAAGTACTGGCGCTCGTCGGCGAAAACGGCGCTGGCAAAAGCACCTTGATGAAAGTGCTCTCCGGCGCCCATGCGCCCGAGACCGGCCAGATGTGGCTCGACGGTCAAATCTATGCTCCGCGAAATCCGCTCGATGCGCGTGCTGCCGGCGTCGCGATGATCTACCAGGAGCTGGCGCTGGCCAAACATTTATCCGTGATGGAGAATATTTTGCTCGGGATGGAACCGCGCATCGGGCCAATTGTGAATTGGTCGGCGGTTCGTGCCAAGGCAAGGCAGGCGATGGATCAGCTCGGCCGCGCCGATATCCCGCTCGATCAGCCAGTGGGGCAGCTATCGGTCGGCGAACAACAACTCGTTGAGATCGGCCGCGCCATCGCCATCGGCTGTCGCGTGCTCGTTTTGGATGAGCCCACCAGCAGTCTCGGTCGCAAGGATATCGAACTGCTTTTCAATCTCGTTCGCCGGCTCAAATCGCAGGGTCACGCGATTATTTACATATCGCATTTCCTGGAGGAAGTGACCGCCATTTCTGATCGATATGTTGTCTTGCGTGATGGCCGAACCGTGGGCGGCGGAATAACCGCCGAAGCCACGCACGACAAGATCGTCTCACTGATGGTTGGCCGGGATGTTCAAGATCTTTATCCGCGCTCGGATCGAAAGCAGGGCGATGCGCTTCTCGAATTCAGTGATCTCGCCGGTCGATCCAAGCCGCGCTCCGCCAGCCTGACTTTGCATCGCGGGGAAGTGCTCGGTATCGCCGGCCTCGTCGGCGCGGGACGCACGGAACTCATGCGTGCCATTTTTGGTTTGGAACCGATCCGCGCCGGCCGATTGCGTCTTGGCATATACGAAGGCGGCGCAACTCCCGCCATGCGATGGTCGCAGGGCGCCGGCATGGTTTGCGAAGATCGAAAAAACGAAGGCCTGGCGCTCAGCCTGAGCATCGCCGACAATGCAACGCTGTCCAGGTTATCGCCTTTCGTTCGTCCATCTCAGCAGGATGCGCGCTCGCGCAAATGGATTGATCGTTTGAACATCCGCTGTCGCAATGCGCGTCAGCCGGTGGGCGCGCTGTCGGGCGGCAACCAGCAAAAGGTCGCGCTGGCGCGATTACTCCATCACGAAGTTGATGTTCTTTTATTGGATGAGCCGACGCGCGGCATTGATGTGGGCGCCAAGGCTACGATCTACCAGGTCATCGATGAACTCGCCTGCCAGGGCAAGGCAGTCTTGATGGTCAGCAGCTATCTGCCTGAACTGCTGGGTGTTTGTGATCGCATCGCGGTGATGTGCAAGGGCAGGCTCGGTGTTGTCCGCCCGGTTCAGCAATGCAGCGAACATCAGATCATGCTCGAGGCAACGGGAACAGTGTAGCGCTGAATCCCAGGTCCTCTTTTAGCCCGGCCGCAAGCGGCCGGTTTTATTTTTCCAACACCCGTCGCGAGCGACGGGGCTAAAAAATGGCTCCTTCTGCCTCACGATTTTGTATAGGAATAAACCCCACCCCGTTCCCGCCCTTGGTGCAACCGCCCCTCACCGCTATGCTGTTACGCCATGAACGCCATGAATCTATTTGAAGGATTGGAATCGCGCAGGCTGATGGCATTTACCGGTTTGCCGATTCAGATCGGCGGCACAGGTTGGGATTTCGGCCAGCAGGTCGCCGCCACACCCGATGGCGGCTACATCGCCAGCGGTATCTTCTCCGGCACGGTCGATTTCGATCCCGGCGCGGGACAAACCCGTCTTACCGCCAAGTCCGATACCGACATCTATATCGCCAAGTATGATGCTTCATCGGCGCTTCAATGGGTGAAACAGATCGGCGGCACCGCGCGACAGGATGGCATTAAGCAGTTTCCCCGTCGCATCGATATTGCAGCCGACCCCGAGCGCGCTGGCGGCGTGTTTGTCAACGGCGTTGGCCAAAGCCCCCGCGCTGCTGGTGAATATGTCAACGATGTCGTCGTCGCAGTCGATGGCAGCATCTTCCTGGCCGGCGATTTCACCGGCACGGTCGATTTCGATCCGGGCGCCGGAACTCACACTTTCAAAACCTTCGACACCAACTATTACGATGCGTTTGTCCTGAAGCTGGACAGCGCCGGGTCGTTTGTATGGGCCGACCGGTTCGGCGATCGGTTTACCGATACCGCCAACGCGATTGCGCTCGATTCATCAAATAATGTGTTTGTCACCGGCTTATTTTCACGCGATGTGAATTTCCAACCCGGCACGAAGACATTCAAGCTCTCGGCATCGGGTCGCGAAGACGCTTACGTGCTCAAACTGAATAGCGCCGGCGCGCTGGCGTGGGTGAATTCGTTTGGCGGCGACAGCAACGGCGAAGCGCAACGCGATGTCGGCAACGATCTGGCGGTCGATTCGGCAGGCAATGTGTATGTGGCCGGCTCGTTTGCAGCGACCGCGGATTTCGATCCCAGCAAGACCGGCGTGGCGCGCCTGAGCACCGCTGGCGACACCGACGGCTTCCTCGCCAAATACTCCTCCGCCGGGCGATTCCGCGCGGTCCTGCCGTTCAGGGGAACCGCGTTTGACGCACTCACCAGCGTTGCCGTCGATTCCAACAACGACATCATCGTGGCGGGCTATTTCCAGGGTAAAAAGTTCGATTATGATCCCACGGCTGCGGTTCACAACCTCATTGCCACGCCCAAGGACGGCGACAGCGATCCGAAATTTCTCGATGTATTCGTCGAAAAACTCGCGCGCGGGCGAGTTGCGTGGGTCCAGCAACTGGCCGGCACGGGCACGGAACTTGTCGGCGACATGAAGCTCGACAGCAGCGACAATATCATCCTCAGCGGCTCGTTCTACCACACCGCCAAATTCGGCACCGCCGGCCCGACCGTCACCAGCGTCCTGGGCTCCGACTTCAAAGACCAAAACGACGATGATCGCAGAAACAGCTACGATGCGTTCGTCTGGAAACTCAGCGCCACCAACGGCACCACCCAATGGGCAAACACAATCGGCAACGAACAGGACGACTTCGGAGTGGGCATCGCCGTCGGGTCCGATGATTCGGTGTTGCTGACCGGAAGATTCCGCAATACGGTCGATTTCGACACCACCGCGGGAACGTCGCTGCTGACATCAGTCGGCTTGTCCGATGCGTTCGTGGCAGGGTTCAACGTCGGCGGATTGCCGTTGACGTGATTTTTCTCTCCTCCTTCGTATTGCCGAAAATTTTCCGCTTGGGGAAGCACGAATGGGCGGTAAGGATGCTCCAGGTTAACACGCATTTGGGTTCTTCACTTTACCTTCAGGAATTGTGCGTAAGTTAAAAGCCGCCTTGGCGTCTATAGAGTGGTTTTACTGGCTACGGGCAGGCCAAAAGGGAAAAGGGTTATGAAATCACGTCGGCCGCAGCCCAGGGTCGAGTTGCTTGAAACACGTCAGCTACTCGCGTGGAGCAGTTACGCGCAATTGGTGGGGCAGGACGATGCCGCCACCGATTATTCATCCATTACCGGCAGGGGCGTGACCGTTGCCCTGATCGACACCGGGATCGATTACACCCAGCCAAGTCTTGGCGGGGGATTTGGTTCATCCTTCAAAGTCATCGGCGGATACGATTTCTACGGCAACGATGCCGATCCAATGGACGAGACCGGCCACGGCACGGCTGTGGCGGGAGTGATCGCTGCCAATCCGTATACGGTGAACGGCATCACCTATCAGGGCGTGGCGCCGGACGCCAAGCTGGTTGCGCTGCGCGTCGGGACGGCTAGCAATATCTCAAACGCCAACATCGAAAAAGCCCTGCAATGGGTGATCGACAATTATTCCACGTATCACATTGGCGTGGTGAACCTGTCGCTCGGCTCGGGCAACTACACGACGGCCCAGAGCGATCCGACGATGGGGGCGGAATTTAAGCAGTTGCATGACCTGGGCATTTTCGTGGTCGCAGCCAGCGGCAACAGCAACGACCAGCAATCAGGCCCGATCAGTCAGGATGGAATTGCATACCCCGCCGCCGACCCAAATGTGTTCGCAGTGGGGGCGGTCGATTCGAATGACATTATCACAACCTGGGCGCAGCGTGGATCGGAATTGGACCTGCTGGCGCCGGGCGTGGATATCGTCATGCCGCAACTGGGCGGCGGATTTGTCACGGAAGATGGGACCAGCTTTGCCTCCCCATACGTGGCGGGGACTGCAGCGCTGCTCAAGCAGGCGGATTCTTCGTTAAAGGCTGGGGATATCGGCTCGATCCTCATGTCCAGCGCGACAGTCAATCGCGATGGCGACAATGAAACAGGCAACACGACCGGCCTGCTCTTTGGACGGCTCAACATCGATGCGGCACTGAAATTGACGACCCAGCGAGCGTCACCGTTCTCCACGCTCAAGCTGACCAATGCGTACGATATGGCCCTGGATTCGCAGGGCGTTTTGCACGCAGCGTATTACGATCCGGTCAATCACGATCTGCTTTATGCAACGCGCAGCACCAGCGGCAAATGGTCGGCCGGGCAGATCGTCGATTCAGCCGGCGATGTCGGGATGCAAGTTTCAATTGCAGTTGATGCCACCGGTAAGGCGGGAATCGCTTACTTTGATGCGACCAACGCGGACATGAAATACGCCAGCTTTGATGGGTTGCAGTGGCACGAGGCGATTGTCGAATCGAATAAGTTCGTGGGCACGAGTCCTTCCTTGGCCTTTACGATCGATGGAGATGCGTACTTGGCGTATTACCGCAAGACCGGCGGATATTTGCGGCTGGCACACCTGGATCGAGACACCGGCAGGTGGGGCATCCGCACGGTCGATGGCGGCACGGGCGCGAACGTCGGCGCTGTCGCGAGCCTGGCAATTGGCGAAGTGCCGGTGCGCAGCGGATTCTTCACAACTTACGACACGACCATCGCGATTGCCTACGCGGATGTGACCAACGGCGACCTGAAATACGCGAGGCTGGACGTGGATGACCCAACGGCCACATGGTATCTGAGCCTCGTCTCCAATACGCGCGGGGTGGCGTACATCGATCTGCATCTGCACGCCGGCCCGTTGAACCTGGGCGTGCAGGCGCAGATTGCTTATCTCGATGTCGCCAATCATCAGATCAAATATGCGTATCGCAATACGGATTGGTTTACCGAAACGGTGGTGACGGGCACGCAGTTCAATAGCGCGGTGCAGCTTTCGTTTGATGCTTCGGACCGGCCAGCCATCACGTATTACAACAGCGTTAAAAAGGCGATCTACACCTCCACGCGTCGAAGCAGCACGAGCTGGGCAACGGTCTGGAACGCGACCAGTCTGGCGGCCACGGTGGTCAGCTACAACGATCGCACGGGCCAGACGCTGCTGACATGGATGACGCGATCCAAGACCGACGTGGATGCGCTCGAACTGACTTGACGTTCGAAATTATCTTGCCACGACCGGTTTGCGACTCTTGCGGAGAAAATCGAAACCGGGAATCTGGATCAGTACGCGGTAACCCAGCAGAACGATCAGCACTGCAACAAACGAGATTTGAATAGCCGATGTGATCTTGCCAAACATGTAATAGTGGATGACCGCCGAGACGCCGGCGACATAGGTCAGCCGGTGCAACTGTTTCCATCGTGCCGAACCCAGCCGCTTAATCATGCCGTTGGTCGATGTAATCGTCAGCGGCACCATCACAAGCAGGGCGATCATTCCGAAAAGAATGAAGGGCCGTTTGATGACGTCATCAATGAGCGATTGCAGGTTAAGCGAGCGATCGAACCCGAAATAAAGAGATAGATGGATCGCGGCGTAGACAAATGCGTAAACGCCGAGCATCCGTCGAAAATGGCTGAGCCAGTTCCATCCGGTGAAAAGGCGAACCGGAGTGACCGCGAGCGAAAGAACCAGGAAGATCAGCGCCATCATGCCCGTGGTATGAATGGCAAAATTGACCGGGTTGGCGCCCAGATGTCCCTGCGACTGGTCCCAGGCGAGAAGGGCCAGAGGAACCGCGCCATTGACCAGAACGACGAATTTGGCAAATTCCCAATCCTTCATGTGGGTGACTCAGTAATTGGCTCGAAGGTCCATGCCTGCATAGAGATGAGCGACCTGATCGGCGTAGCCGTTGAACATCAGGGTTTCGCGCTTTCCTTCGCCGATGCGGCGCTCGGTGGCCTGACTCCAGCGCGGGTGATCGACCTCAGGATTCACATTCGCATAAAAACCGTATTCCCGCGGATTCTCCAGGTTCCATGTTGATGGGGGCTGTTCTTCGACCAGTTTGATTTTCACAATTGATTTGGCGCCTTTGAAACCATATTTCCACGGAGTGACCAGCCGGATCGGCGCACCATCCTGCGGCGGGAGCTGTTTGCCGTAAAGTCCGGTGGCGAGAATCGCCAGCGGATGCATCGCTTCGTCCATGCGCAGCCCTTCAACATAGGGCCAGTCGAGAACTCTGCTTCGCTGGTTGGGCATTTGCTTTGGATCAACGACCGATTCGAAAGCAACATATTTCGCGCTGCTGAGCGGTTGGACCTTCTCGAGCAGTTTCGAAAGAGAATAACCCGCCCAGGGGATGACCATCGACCATGCTTCGACGCATCGCATTCGGTAGACGCGTTCTTCGATGGGAGCCAGCTTGAGCAGATCATCCAGATCGAATTTCATCGGATTGGAAACGAGCCCTTCGACCGAAACCGTCCACGGACGGGTCTTGAAGTTTTCCGCGACCTCGGCGACCGATTCCTTGTCCAGCGAGAATTCGTAGAAGTTGTTGTAGTGAGTGATCGAATCGAACGGCGTCAGACGTTCGTTCGTGCGGAAACCGTTGTCGTCGCCATTTGCCGATGGTGAAGTTGCTGGCGCGGTGGTTGGCAGCAGGTCAGCCAGGTTGCGCGGCGCAGCGCCGCCGGTGCTTATGTGGTTGACCTTGCGATAGATGAGCCCGGTGGCCAGCGCGGTGGCGGCCACGATTCCCGCGCGCATGAACGTGCGGCGATTGAAATAGACGCTCTCGTCGGTGATTTCAGATGATGGGATGTCGTTGCGTTGGTGACCAGCCACGCGGTTCTCCTGCATCAGATACGGCGATTATAGCCGCTGCATGCAATCTTTATTAGGTGTGGGGGCTGGCGAGAAGTTACGACGACAATTCCCGCCCCCAGGCGATGCGTCTGTCCAAATCATTGAGCGGCCAGAGATAGTGGATTTCCACCCGGTGCCCGAACCCGATCCAAAAGCAGGTGCAGGTGGGATAACCCCCGATAGACGATTGCTTGCAGGCAAACGTCGAGTGAAGAACGTTGCCAGCACCTGAGAGGATGTACGTTTGGATATGCACTGTTACGGTAAAAGACGATCTCTCCAGTAATCCGGCCGGCGATGAAGGTGCGCGACAGCGACAATTTCAATAACAGCTTGGTTGATCCGGTAAACGACGCGAAACGGAAATCGATCGAGCCGATACTGCCGAACTTCACCGTCGATGGTCGGCCATCGCTGCGGCGCTTCGATGATTGTTTGAAACGCTGCGTTTAGCTCGTTGAGGAATTCACCGCCCAAGCCAGTGAGTTGATCTTCGTAATAACGGACCGATGCAAGCATTTCCTCGGCCGCGTTACGTTTGTACCGAACGATCATTTCTTTACCATTGCACGGGCCCGGCGCATTACCTCATCGCCATCGAGAAGCGGTTCACCCTGATCAATTTCTTTTACCCGGCGACGAATCTCTGTCACCCAGGCGGTATCAATCGCCTTTTGTTCGTCATCATGCAATTCAGCGATCAGGCGATGCGCCAATTCGGCGCGCGCTTCACGGCTCATTTCCACGGCTGCATTCGATATGGCTTGCTCCAGCTTGGTCATGGCATGAATCTTCTCAGACAAATGTTACGCCAGCGTGCCCATCTCCATTTCGTGCAATCCCTTGCCTGAGGGCACCATCGGATACACGTGCTCATTGGGCTCGACGAAGAAATCGACGATGACCGGGCCCTTGTGGTCGAGCATTTCCTTGACGGTCTTGGAAACGTCGGATTTGTGATCGCAACGGATGCCGCGAATGCCGCAGGATTCTGCCAGCTTGGCGAAGTTGGGATTCTTCATGGCTGTCTGCGAATAGCGGCGTTCGTAGAACAGGTCCTGCCACTGCTTGACCATGCCCTGGAAATCATTGTTCAAGATCGCGATTTTCACCGGGATGTTGTATTCGGCGATGGTCGGGAGTTCGAACATCGTCATGCAGAAAGATGCGTCGCCGTCGATGTCGATGACGATCTTGCCGGGTGCGCCAAGTGCGGCGCCCATGGCTGAAGGCACGCCGTAGCCCATCGTCCCCAAACCACCGCTGGTAATCATCTGGCGGGGATATCGCCAGCGATAGAACTGCGCCGCCCACATCTGGTGCTGGCCAACGCCGGTGGTGATGATCGCGTCGCCATTGGTCTGGCGATTGATCTCTTCGATCACGTATTGCGGCTTGGCGTGCTTGCTGTCGTCCAGATATTTGAACGGATATCGCTGTTTCCACGCGTTGATCTGCGCAAACCATTCCTTGCGATCGCGATGTTCAATGAACTGAAGCATTGCTTCGAGACTGATGCGCGCATCGCCGACGACGGGCACGTCCACATCGACGTTTTTGCTGATTGATGAGGGGTCGATATCGATATGAATGATCTTGGCCTTGGGGGCAAACGTCGCCAGGTTGCCGGTGACGCGGTCGTCAAAGCGGGCGCCGACGGCAATCAGGCAATCCGCTTCCTGTACGGCGTAGTTCGCGAACGCGCTGCCGTGCATGCCGAGCATGTACAACGATTTCGGATCGTGTTCATCGAACGCGCCAAGTCCGAGCAGCGTTGTGGTGCAAGGGATATTTCCCTTGTCAGCCACTTTGCGAAGGGCTTCACTGGCGCCGGCGATGATCGCGCCGCCGCCGACATATAGGATCGGGCGCTCGCTCTTGTTAATCAGCTCGGCAGCGTCCATGACCTGTTTATGTGTGCCGCCGCTGAGCGCGATTTTTGTTCGCTTTTGAATATGTTCGCGTGGCGTGTCGTCCACTTCCTCGGGGCAAATCGCCGTTGTCACGTCTTTCGGCAGATCGATCAGCACCGGGCCAGGTCGGCCGCTCGTGGCGACGATGAATGCTTCATTCACGATTCGTGGCAATTGCTTCACGTCCTTGACCAGGTAATTCCATTTCGTGCAGTGACGCGTGATGCCCGTCACGTCTGCTTCCTGAAATGCATCGTTGCCGATGACCTTGGTCGCAACCTGTCCTGAGAAAACGATGATCGGAATCGAGTCCATTTGCGCGGTGGCCAGGGGTGTGACCGTGTTGGTCGCGCCGGGGCCGGATGTCACCACGCAAACGCCCGGCTTGCCGGACACGCGGGCGTAACCGTCGGCGCAATGTCCCGAGCCTTGCTCATGGCGATTGAGGATGAATTTCGCGGGCGTGCGATAGAGTTCATCGAACACCGGCAGGATCGCGCCGCCAGGATATCCGAAGATGGTGTCGACCTTATGAGTGCCGACGAGCATCTCGTGCAAAATCTTGGCGCCGGTCTTGCCCTTGTATTTGGGCTTGGCGTCGGACTTGGTGGAAGCAGGAGCAGCCGCTTTGGAATTGTTCAACATTGTCATGACGTTTCTCAGTTTAACGGGCTAAAGATCAGGAATCACGAGCGAAATCAGGAAAGCTGAGGTGGGCCGGTCACCCGCAAGGGGTGGTCGCGGCCTATCGTACGACGACCGGAAGGAGATAAAGATTCTGGCCAATCAACGTTTTCATGGCAGGCAATACTATATCAAATCGGCTCGGGAACGCTATATCTTTGTTAAATTCTGCCTATTTCCGGCTTTGCAGCTTAAACAAAGCCGCCTGCGGCCCAACGCGAACAACTCAATTCAGCGGTCACGCTGAGCCGCAAGCGGCATGTATTCGGATTTCTGCCGGGCCTCGCAATTTATGATGCGACTGGTCTCAGGCGGCGATGGATATCGCTTTCCATCGGTTCCTGATCGTAAAAATCGAGGTCCGAGTCGATTTTTTGAGGCACATAGCCAGGCTGTTTGCTCTTTTCGAGCTCATCCTGGTAAGCCAGAAGCACCCGGCGCTCAAGCGACAGCCTGCATTCGGCGTTGATGGGATGAGCGATATCCGCGTGCAGCTTGAGCCGCGGGGCGCCGTTGCCGCTTTGATAATGCAGGTAACGGTTTTCGTCGAGCTTGCCGCCGCAGTTGTTGCAGAAGCGGGCCTTCAAGTGATTCTTTTCGCTGCATCGACGGCACCGGTCGCAGAGTTTTCTCGAGGGCATGGCCAGGAACAGGCCATCGTTTCCCTCGATCAACTTCACGTCACGAATGACGAAGGTGTTGTCGAATGTAAGCGAGCAGAAGGCTTTGAGGCGGCCTCCATGGTTGCCGCACAGATTAATGCGAATCTCCGAGATTTGCATGACCTCTCCTGGTCCCAACCGATCCTATGGTGCGTGCAAACCTGGCCGGAAGTGGTTGGCGATGGCCAAGCCTGCGTACAAATAACCCCAAAACATGTGTGTTCAAATCCGAAAGCCGCGATGGCGTTTCGGTTTGTTGCTACGTCACACGTTATTCCCAATTCGGCGCGCTTTCAACTGCGACCACGCGCACCGAACAACGATCCACAATTTTATCCACAGCCGACCGCGCTTCAGCCGGGCTGTCATAGAGCGTAAACAGGCTGCTGCCGCTTCCGCTCATGCGTACGACCCGTCCGAGCAACTGCTCGATATTTGCACGCAACGTCGCGAGTTGCGGGCAAAGAGCAAACGCCGGTGTTTCCAGGTCGTTGATCAGTCGCGACAACAGCGGGCCGGCCGAGAGTTCAGCCCACTGTTGCCACGACGGTTCATTTTCAATCGAGCTGCGGTCACCCAATCGCAGCTCATCAAATTTTCGATACACCGCCGGGGTCGATGTCGCAAACCCGGGCAAAATCAGCACAACCCACCGTGGCCTGGGCCGCAATGTGGGGCGAACGATTTCACCCCGGCCCGTGCATACGCTGCTGCTGCCGTGCACAAAAAAGGGCACGTCGCTGCCCAACCGGGCCGCGATGCCTGCCAATCGTTCGATTGGCCAGTGCAAATCCCACAATTGGTTAAGGGTAAGCAAAACGTGAGCCGCGTCGGAGCTGCCGCCGCCCAATCCTCCGCCGATTGGGATGCGTTTCTCCAGACGAAGCTCAACGCCTGGCTTGGGTTCTCCCATTTCTCGTTGAATTGCGAGTGCCGCGCGAACGGCCAGATTGGTCGAATCGCCCGGCAGGCTCGGATCGTCGCACTGAAATACGATCTGCCCAGACGTGGAACGTTGGATCGTCAAGGTGTCAAAGAGCCCAATGGTGCACATCCAACTCAATAGCGGATGAAAGCCCGACCCATCGGCGGGCGCGATCCGCAAGTGCAAATTGATCTTTGCCGGGCATGACTGACGCATGACATGCAAAAGGTCGTCACTACCCAGGCCCTGTCAAGTCGCGCGCACGTTCAGCACGTGTGTGCGATTGACGGCTTCCTCTCACCCTGCGTTAAATCTTCAGTCTTCGCGTTAAGACGTGTACGCGAAATGCTTCAGAAGAGAATAACTTAGCTAACCGGCCGGGTCAATAAAATCTTGAATTAATGACGTCAAACCGCACTTTTCACTAGGGAAATGCCGTATTCCCCCGCCTGGCCATGCAACCAACCGCCGGGCGAATGCAGCGGTCTTCCACGTAGGAGGGTACGGTGGGAGACCGCATCGTTCGCTAGGCAACCAGTGGCGGGGGGTGGCGTTGATTCTGAGATCGAATGACCAATGACCAAATCCCAATGACCAACAAAATCCCAATGACGAATGACCAAATCCGAATGACGAAAATCCAGTGACCCGCGGCTCCTTTGTTGCGCCATGCGGACTCATTTCGCGCAACTCCAATTCCCAAATCCGCAATCCGAAATCCGAAATGCCCAGCCCCGGGGCTAAAGCCCCGGGCTTTGCCCGGGGACCGATCAACTGGAGATGAATTTCACTCCACAATTCAAGTCCCACGGTCTTTTGACCGATCCTCTTTTTTCCCCCTTCATTTTCCTAATCTGTGTCATCTGTGAAATCTGTGGATAAAAACTCCGACTCTCAAGGCTCTCAGAAACTGCACAAAAGTGCGCGCAAAATGACGAATCGGACGCGCTAATTTGTCGATGAAATGCGCTGAATCTTCGCGCATCTGCGCGTTTCCCGCGGTCCTTGAGTCACTGTCGCGATGGCGCAAGCGGGTTTCGACGTCGCTTGCGCCATCGCGATGGTTTGACCGGAGAATCAACTCCGACTGCGCTCGAAGTTTCACGAAGTC
>DASZXJ010000219.1:0-38441 GCA_035545895.1 Tepidisphaeraceae bacterium
GCGCAAAGTATACATCGTTCGTCTGACAGAGGGGGAACGTGAACAAGTCTTGGGGATCGTCGGGAAGTTCAAGGGCTCCAGCCAGAAGGTTCGCCGCGCCCAGATCCTGCTGAAGGCCGATGCGGATGGACCCGGCTGGGCCGATCAGCAGATCGCCGACGCCTTCGGCTGCCGCCGGCAAACCGTCGAGAACCTCCGGCGAAACCTGTGCGAGCGAAGGTTCGAGCAGACGCTCAGCGGCGTCAAGCGGAAGGAGCCGCCCACCGCGAAGGCCGTGCGATCCGGCCTGTCCGGTGCTGTGCATGGACGAGCAGCCGGTGCAACTCCTGAAGGAAACCCGCACGCCGATCCTGGCAACCAGGGAGCACGGCAAGCGGGTCGACTACGAATACGAGCGGGCCGGCACGGCCAACATCTTCATGTTCACCGAACCCTTGGTCGGTTGGCGTCAGGTGAGCGTGCGCGCGACCAAGACCAAGGCCGACTGGGCTGTGGAGAAGGCCGGCCTGCTGGAAGGCCGGTACGCGGCGTGTCCGAAGGTAAATCCGATTGCGGTTTGGGAGGTGAAGGAACACTATCACACGACAACATTTGGCAGCCGTGTCTCCGGCGCAATTTATGAAACGCTACTTGATGGTATGGAACTCGACGAGTTGCGGGAGAACGAAGGCGTAGACGTCAAACATTATCTGATGGTCAATACGTATAAGACGTGGTGGGAAGATGGCCGCTCATACATATGCCGAATCATCGACATGCTGCACGTGGGACTATTGATTGGATGAAGCACTCTTCGGCTACGAAGTTGTCGAAAGAATGTCAGCTATCGTCAAAGAATGGGTGACAATCTATCGCGATCGCGAAGCGAAGAAACAGTCTTCATTAAAGGTGGAACCCGGCACGAAGCCCGCGGGCGCTGGAAACGAGCCGAAACCTAAATGAGGTTCAGGGCGGGTAATTCGATGCCGATAAATTTTGTATGCTCGCCCTTTCCATCCGCGACTTGACTGAGCGCTAGCCGAAGTCCAGGAGAGGAAAGGATGAGGGCAGAAGGCAGAGGGATGAAGACGGAAGGATGAAGGGTCAAATCCGCGTGAATCCTCGTAATCTGCGGTTAGAGTTTAAGTCAATAAGCTACTTATGTTAGCGCCGAACATAAGGCAGCCATTCGCCGAACTCATTCTCCGCAGGGAATCAAGACGGTGGAGTATCGCTCGCGGTCGACGCGGATCGCGGATTGGTTGACGATCCATAGCACCTTGGAACGAGCTATTTGAAAATTCTGGTTGCTTTTACTCGTTGAAACAGCCTCTCAGTTGCTGCTCGCTGATCGACGTTGACGGATTGAACGCGTTGCTGTGCAGATATGACAGCAGGCTGTAGCGGAACTGCCTGGCCGCCGGACGATTATCCAGATCGCTGGTGATGTCCATGGCGCAGATCATCAACCGGCCGCCTCCGACTCTGGCTTCGACGAGCAACGCCAGCTTGCGATTCAGGTTCCAGTCATCGATAGATTGGAGCAGCGGACGATAGTCCTTGGGCCAGGGGTTTTGCCGCCCAAATTCATCCAGGATCAAGGGCCGCGCGTGAATGAGCAGGTCGGCCCATTGCCAATTCGTGTAGCCTTCCGTGGGAAAGGCGGCAAACACTGGATGCCTGGGATCGGTTAGGAAGCCCAGCGTCTGCGATTCGCCGCCGTTGGTAAAAGGACAGTCCCAGTAGATGCTGGCAAACGGCGACGGGATTGCGCCGCGGATGGAATCAAGCTTGGGAACCAGCAGCACGGTCCCGCCGGCGTTGAGTTTGGCCAATACGTCAGGCGTCAGCGACTCGGCGATCTCAATCCCGCCGGAATCGACAGCAGGACTTGACGCGGGGTAGACCCAGAAACTCCAGTCGTTCGCCAGGCCAGCCGCTTGCGCTTCAACCTGCAAACGGCAATGCGTCGCGATCTTGAGATCGGATAGATCCAGTTCAATCGCCCCGGCGTTGGTGACGTTTCCGACGGGCGCGCTGGCCACAGACAGTGGTTGCCGGAGCAATTCCTTGCCGGCATCGTCCACAATGCGGCAGTTCAGATTGAGGTTTGCGAGTGATTCAGCGCTGTAGTTGGCGATTTCAATGCGAGCCTGGAACTTCTGATCATTCGTCCATGTGCGGCTGGCCATCCGCGCCAGCGGAACGACCGGCCCGCAGAATCGGCGAAAGGTCTTCCCGTCGATGTATCCCTTGGAATCCCAAAACGCATCCAACACCCCGACCAGCGCGCCGCCTTGCCCGGTAAAGTCGTTGAGTTGGAGCCACTGCCATCCGCCCAATCCCGCCGTTCGGATATGCGATTCGATCTCTTCCTTGGTCTGCTCGACCTGCCACAACCCGGAATATTTAACGAAATCGGCGGCCTGATTCAGCATGCCGCGTTCCTGAAGTTGATCGCTGGCGATGTAAAGGCAACCCTGGGTGAATGGGCCGGTGAACTTCGATTTCAGGCTGATGTCGGGATAGGCACAGCGCTGGATCGTTTCGTGCGCGATCAGCGGCTTGGGGCCGAATGCCTCGGCAAACGCCTTGATCGGAGCGCTCCATTCGATCATGGTGTTCGGCGGCTCCTGGTAGAACTTGTCGCCGCGTGGTGAAGGAGGCCACATGTAGACATAGCGGATGGGCATGTCGGCTGACTGCGGCGACGGTTTCCAGTTGTCGTCGATGTAGTATTGAGCCGATGGGCTGATGCTGCCGTTGGAGTTGGCCTTGCCGGCATAAACCCGGCGCGGGTCTTTCTTCCATTCATCGATCAACTGCGTCAGCAGCGCCGGCGGATTGGCGCCGGCTTCATTGCCCAGCGACATCATGACAAATGAGGCGTGGTTTCCGTATTCGCGGAGCATCCGCGACGATTCACGCGCAAAGAACTGCACATTTCGCGCTGAGAGCGTTGTCCACTCGTCCACTTCCGGCTGGAGGTAGATGCCCGCCTCATCGGCGGCGATGAATGCCGCTTCGGGCGGGCACCATGAATGGAAACGGATGTGATTCAAGCCATAATCCTTGCACGCGGCCATGATCTTCCGCCAGTAATCGGGTGTCGTCGGCGGATACCCGGTCAGCGGGAAGATGCAGCACTCCACCGTCCCGCGAAGCTGGATGATCCGATCATTGATCGCGAACTGTGTGTCCCGGGTCGTGAACTGCCGCAGCCCGAACGTCGCGCTGCGCTGGTCGATCGTTCGGTTGTCCTGCCGCAGCGCCGCCGTGATATCATAAAGGGCAGGCGAAAATTCGTCCCAAGTCTTGGCATTGGATCCCAGTTTCAATGTGAGTTCGACGTTGCCGCCGGACGCATCCCACGCAACCGGCGCCTGTGCCAGGATGTCCTCGTTTGAGCCGCGGAGTTTTGCGGAAACTTGGACGGTTCCCGTGCCCGGTGCTGCACCGTGGTTGCCCAGACGAATCGCGACTCGCGCCGTTGCCCTGCGGTTCCGTACTCGCAGTCGCACTCAGCAAACGCAATCTAATGGCCGGCAGATAAGAAATGGATGGATGCGAAAATGGATTGTATGGACAATTCTTCGCTATCTTGAACGCTTTCGTCTCAGAAACGGAAAACCGGCCGCTGATGATAGCGTTAGACAATTCGGGATGGTGCAGTCTCAGCCCTTCATCCTTTTCCGGTATTCCGAAGGGGATTGGTCGTTAATCGAATGGAACAGCCGCGAGAAATAGAGGGGGTCCTGGTATCCCGCCAGATCCGCGATCTCTTTTACACTCAGTTCGGTTGTGTCGAGCAACTGGCAAGCTGCGTGCATTCGCAGTCGGATGAAATAGTGCATCGGAGAATATCCCGTCTGCATCTTGAACCGCGTGGAATAGTGCGCGGGCGATAGATTGGCCAAGCCCGCCAGTTGCTGGACTCTCAGCGGCTCGGCCAGGTGCTGTTTCATGTAATGGATCGTCTGCAGAACCCGCTGCGCCGGCCCGGGAACGCCTTGGCTGCTGAGTCGGTGATGCCAGATCACCGCGCCGAACAGATACGTCAGCATCTGAGACGCGTAAAGCAATCGCGATGGGCTGTACCCATGTTCCAACTGCGTCAAAAGTTCCTCGAAGAGGAAGTGAACCTGCGGCGCGTCGCCGATCCGGACGACGGGATTCGCTGGCGATGCGCCCAGTTCTTCCAACATCCTCCGAACATGCTCGCCGATCGCGTGCAGCCATCGGATTGTCCATGGATGGGATTCATCGGCGCCGTAAATGTGAGGCGTACCGGGAGGCACGGCCAGGAGCTGGCCCTGGGCGACCTTGTGCATTCGATTGCCAATCTCGCACCAGCCCCCGCCTTTCACGCAGTAGATAAGGATGACCTGGTCCACCCCATCAGGCCTGGCGCGAAGGTGCTGCCGGGCGCTGGGAAAATATCCAACGTCGGTCGGCACCAGCGCTCGCATGAGTGGATGCTGCGTCGCCTGCGACACAATGCGCCTGGGAAGTACGATAATCCGCTGGCCGGGAAAGCCGTCTCGCTTTTCAAGCCGATGTCCGCACGCTAGGGGTTGGTCCATGTCCGCCAGAGGATTATCCATGTAATCCATGGGTTATTCCATTCCCGGGCGCGGCTGCGACAATAGCATGGGTGCGGGTAGCTTCTAATCAGGAAAAGAACATGAGTGTCAGCGTCCGAATCGACTCGGTCATTATCCCTACCTACATGCCGTCGCCGCCCGACCGCAACCCGATGTTCCTGGAGAAGCGGGTCTACCAGGGGAGCAACGGCAAGATCTATCCACTGCCATTTACCGACCGCATCAGTTCCAGCCCGGTCGATCGCAAATGGAAGGCAGTCTGGGTCGAAAACGAATATCTCCGGGTCATGATCCTTCCCGAGATCGGCGGACGGATTCATGCCGCCCAGGACAAGACCAACGGCTATGACCTGATCTACCAGCAGGAAGTCATCAAGCCGGCGCTGGTCGGCTTGGCTGGCCCATGGATCAGTGGCGGGATCGAGTTCAACTGGCCGCAACACCATCGGCCTGCGACGTTCCTGCCGGTCGATATCCAAATCGAGGAGCATCCGGACGGTTCAAAAACTGTCTGGTGCAGCGATCACGATCCGATGGCGCGGATGAAAGGCATGCATGGAGTGTGTCTTCATCCCGGAAAAGCCTATATTGAACTGAAAGTCCGGGCATTCAACCGGACACCTTTCGTGCAGACATTCCTGTGGTGGGCCAACGTCGCGACAAAAGTGCACGAGGACTACCAGTCGTTCTTTCCGCCGGACGTCGGATATGTTGCCGACCACGCCCGGCGGTCGATGAGCGCCTATCCGCAGTGCCAGGGACATTACTACGGTGTGGACTATGCCGGGCGTGCGCGCAGCGGCACGCCGGCGGCGGAATGTCCTTCGCAATTCATCCCCTCCAACTGCGGGGGCAAAAGCACGGTCGATTACTCCCCGAATGATCTTTCGTTCTATGCGAACATTCCCGTGCCGACCTCCTACATGTGCATGGGAAGCAAGGAGGATTTCTTCGGAGGTTACGATCACCGAGTCGGAGCGGGGATCGTCCACATCGCCGATCATCACATCTCCCCCGGAAAGAAGCAGTGGACCTGGGGCAACCACGATTTTGGCTATGCCTGGGATCGTAACCTGACCGATGCGGACGCCGCAGGCGTATATCACCCCTACATCGAGATCATGGCGGGAGTCTACACGGACAATCAGCCGGATTTCAGCTTCCTCCAGCCCGGCGAAACCAAGACGTGGAGCCAATACTGGTATCCGATCCAACAGATCGGCCCGGCGCAGCATGCTAACCTCGACGCGGCGCTGAGTCTGCGGATTGACAAGGACAAATTCCGCATCGGCATCAGCGTGAGCCGGCGATTTTCAGGTGCAAAGATCGAGCTGCGCCAGGGTGATCGGACAGCCGAGTGGACTGCGGACCTGGCGCCGGGGCAGCCGTTTGTCATCGAGCAGCCACAGCCAGAGGTGAAATGGGCCGCGGGCAAGGCGACGCTGCGCATATTGGATCGCGACGGCAAGGAGGTCATCGCCTATCGGCTCGTGCGCAAGCACAACAAGGTGCCCGACCCGGCAACCGAGCCGCCAGCGCCCGAGCAAATCTCCAGCACCGACGAACTGTTCGTCACGGGACTGCATCTGGAGCAATACCGGCATGCAACGCGGCCTCCAACATTGTACTGGCTCGAGGCATTGCGGCGCGATCCGCTGGATTCGCGGTGCAACAATGCCATGGGCCTGTGGCACTTGCGGCGGGGCGAGTTGGTTCTGGCCGAGCGATTCTTCAAGACCGCCATTGAGCGGCTGACGCAGCGAAATGCCAATCCGTATGACGGCGAGCCGCTATACAACCTGGGATTATGTTTGCGGTATCAGTTGGATTTTGTTGACGGAGATTCGCTCAACGATGAGCGATTCGAGCGAGCCTACGCCGCGTTCTACAAGGCGACCTGGAATCAGCCCTGGGCGTCGGGATATCACGCGCTGGCGGAAATGGACTGCCGCCGGCAGAACTGGACGGCGGCGCTGGCGCATCTGGATCAATCGCTTCGTATCAATACTGACAATCTACGAGCACGCGACCTGAAAGCCGCGGTGCTGATGAAGCTGAACCGCGGCGATGACGCCAAATCGCTGTTGCGCCGGACGATGGCCATGGATCCGCTTGACTGGTGGGCGAGCGATCTGCTGGGCATGCCGGTGAACTGCGATGTTCAGACCGCGCTCGACATCGCTCACGACTACGCGCGGGCCGGCCTCTACCAGCAGGCGATTACGCTATTGAGCAGCACGATCGAGCGGTATCAACAGGACAGCGATCCATTGACACTGCCGACGCAGAGTTGGGGCGCGATACCGATGGCGCTGTACACCCTTGGATGGTTACATGCCCGCATCGGCGATGACACCGCGGCAAGCGACTACTGCAAACGCGCGGCCCAACATTCACCCGACTACTGCTTCCCCGCTCGCCTTGAAGAAATTGCAATCCTTGAGTGGGCGATGCGCATCAACCCACGCGACGCCAAGGCGCCCTACTTCCTGGGCAACCTGCTGTACGACCGGCGGCGGCACGCCGAAGGCATCGCCATGTGGCAGCGCAGCGTGCGCGTCGATCCCAATTTCTCCGTCCCATGGCGGAATCTGGGCATCGGATATTTCAACATCCAGGACAGCGGACCAAAGGCCCGCAAAGCCTACGATAAGGCGATGGCAGCCAATCCCAACGATGCGCGGGTGCTGTATGAACGGGACCAGCTTTGGAAGCGGCTTGGCGTCTCGCCGCAGAAGCGACTGGGTGAGTTGGAGAAACGGCGAGACCTGGTCGATCGCCGGGATGATCTGACGATTGAACTGGCGGCGTTGTATAACCAGACTCACCGGCACGATCAAGCGCTTGAGCTGATGACCCGCAGGCATTTCCAGCCTTGGGAAGGCGGCGAAGGCGCGGCCCTTGGGCAATTCGTCCGCACGCATCTTTCCCTGGGACGCATTGCCTTGAATGAACTGCATCCCGATGTCGCCGAAGCGCATTTCCGTCAAGCTCTGCACCCACCGCAAAATCTCGGCGAAGCCAAGCACCTGCTCGCCAACCAGAGCGACATTCACTATTGGCTGGGCATTGCGTTGGACGCGCAAGATCGCTCAAAAGAAGCCCATGCGCACTGGCGCGACGCGGCGACGTTCAAGGGGGATTTCCAGAGCATGTCCGTCCGCGTCTTCAGCGAAATGACCTATTATTCGGCCCTGTCGATGCAGAGGCTGGGACAAAAGCGTCAAGCGAAGGGACTATTCAAGAAACTGCTGGCTCATGCCCGCGCTCTTTACGGCGCGCCCGCCAGGATCGAGTATTTCGCCACATCCCTTCCCACCATGCTCCTGTTCAACGATGTCCTGGAATATCGCCAGCAAACGACGGCTCTATTCATGGAAGCTCAGGCGCATCTGGGATTGGGCTCGCTGGCCAAATCGCGCTCGACTCTCCGGCAGGTCTTGAAGCGCGACCCCAATCACGCCTTGGCCGCCGACATGCTGGCCCTGTTTGCCGAAGACGCCGGCGCGACACGTTCACGGCCTAATCGGGAATCATCCCGATCGAAATTGCGGAGGAATTGATGATCACGGGAACCAACGAATCGGCTGTTTCGGGCTCGGCTGCGAAAATCAATCTGACCTATGTCTGGATCATCTCCAGCGTGGCCGCCATGGGCGGGCTGCTTTTCGGCTACGACTGGGTGGTGATCGGCGGGGCTGCGCCATTTTACCAGGCATTCTTTCATTTGAGTGACAAGGCCGCCGTCTCTTCCAACGCCGGATTCTGGGAGCAAATGCGGTCGGCGATTTTCTCTGAAACCGGTTGGGCCCAGAGCTGCGCGCTGCTGGGATGCCTGGTCGGTGCGTTGTTCTCCGGCACGATTTCCGATCGATTCGGCCGAAAGCCGATCCTCATCATCTCGGCCATCATCTTCCTGGGTTCGTCCATCGGCAACACTCTGTGTCAATCATTCACCGCCTTCGTCGGCTGGCGCTTCCTCGGCGGAGTGGGCATCGGGCTGGCATCGACGATCTCACCCATGTACATCTCGGAAATCGCCCCAGCCAGGATTCGCGGCGTGCTGGTGGCCGTCAACCAACTCACCATCGTCGTAGGTATTCTTGCCGCGCAATTCATCAACTGGTGCATCGGGCACGGGGCACCTGCCATCCTGTCACAGGAAGCCTCGGCCCAGGGCTGGTACGAGCAATCCGCCTGGCGCTGGATGTTCGGCGCCTGCGCGGTGCCGTCGGCCCTGTTCTTCCTTACATCCTTGTTCGTCCCGGAAAGTCCCCGATGGCTGGTCAAGGCGGGAAACAAGTCGCGCGCAACCCACGTGCTCGGGCGCATCGGAGGCCAGGATTATTCCAGCGCGGAAATAGCGAACATCCAAGCCTCTCTTGCCAACGAAGACCGTCACGTCCGTTTTCGCGAGCTGCTCGATCCCAGCGTCCTGGCCGCTCTCGGCATTGGCATATTCCTGGCCGTCTTCCAGCAATGGTGCGGAATCAACGTCATCTTCAACTACGCCGCCGCCATATTCAAAGATGCCGGCTACGACATCAGTGGCGCCCTGCAGAACATCGTCGCCACTGGCCTGGTCAATCTGCTCTTCACCTTCGTCGCCATGTTCACCGTTGATCGTCTTGGCCGCAAACCGCTCATGCTCTTTGGCGCCGCGGCACTGACCGTCATCTACGCCCTGATCGGCTACGGTTACTACGTCAAGGCCGGCGGCGGACAGGTTCCCGGCATCTTGTTCCTGGTCCTGGTGTTGTGCGCCATCGCCGCCTATGCAATGTCGCTGGCGCCTGTCACCTGGGTGATTATGTCAGAGATTTTCCCAAACCGCATTCGGGGTACGGCCATGTCGATCTCTGTCGCCTTTCTCTGGCTGGCGTGTTTCCTTCTTACCTACACGTTCCCCATCTTCAACGCCCAGCTCGGGCCAGCCTGGACCTTCTGGATCTATGCGGGCGTGTGCGTTATCGGATTCCTGTTCGTGTTGGCCAAGGTGTCCGAAACCAAGGGCAAGACGCTCGAACAGATAGAAAAGGAGCAAACCTTGGTGAAGGGGTGACCGACTCCGACCAGATGATCCAGGCATCGGCATCAGCGCCTCACGCACGAAGGCGACTATATCGTTGTCGCAAGGGCACATTAAGCCCATATTGTATTGCGAGAAAAACTTGAGATGATGTTGACGAAATCTTCCTTGGCGCAAAACAGGCGGAGACAAAAATGAGACGACGCGAATTCCTTGAAATGGGTTTGAGCGCGGCGGCGCTGGCATTGATTCCTTCCCGGGCCATCGCTCAGTCCGTAAAGGGTGTCGAAGGCGTTCAACCCCCGAGCACTTTGCCCACAGGATCAACGGCACTGAAATCGGCCCGCGGCGGCTGGCGCGCTGAGATCGCCCCAAACGGCGCCATTCGACACATCCAGTTTACTTTTGCCGATGTTCGCGAGATCGTGCCCTGGAATACCGGGGATCACTTCGGTCCCACATGGGAGGGAGTGAATTTGAGCCCCATGCCAGGCACCGATTTCGGTTTTGCGGGCACGAAGGATGGAATCAGCTATGCAATTCTCTATGGCGATGATAATGGCCGCTTCACCATAACGGCCCGCGTAAAAAACGAGGGAACCACCGCGTTTCGTCCCGAGCGCGCCCGCCTGCGGCTGGGCATCGACAATGCGATGAACGATTATCGCGATGGAATGAAGTCTTCTTTCCCACCTTGCTGCGCGCTGAGAAGACCCACTTCTGGGGCTACTTCATGAACCCGAACGGGCGGGTTCTCGCGATCGCCTCTCCCGATCCGCTGGCCTCCTGGGCCATCGAGTATGTCGGGCTCAGCCACCTTGTCACCACGACCAGTTTGGACCCGCTCCACACCCTTCCGTTGCCGCCGCGACATCCTCAGGACCTGGCGGAGTTGAAACCCGGCGAGACGCGCGAATGGCGCATCGTCCTTGCCCCCTGTCCAACCAACACGATGTCCCGGCTGCGCTGGCTCCGCTTTGCAATGCGCCGATGCTTCAGCTCGAACGCACGACCCTGGCGCCCGCGGAAACCGCCACGATCACCGCACTGCATTCAGGGACGTCCAAACTTTCGTGCACCGCTCCAAACGGGGAATCTGTCACCGTGGACGCCGGTGGACCGAACACGTGGTTTTTCAAAGCGCCGGATCATCCCGGCCTTTACACATTCCAGGCGACGGCCAATGGAAGAAGTAGCGAAGCGTCGATCTTCGTCCGCAAGCCATGGTCGTGGTATCTCCAGCAAGCTCGTCGTGAAGCGCTGCGCATTCCTCAAAAGGCAGGCACTCACCGCGAAATGTGGCTTGGGTTTTTCTCGATGTACCTGGCCCAGTCATTCTTTGCCCGACGCGGAGCTTCACGCCCGAGCCGAAAGCCAGTTCGCTCCGTTCCTGGAAGTTACGCTGAATCGAACAACAGCCAAGCTGAAGGGCACCAAGGCCCAGACGTGGCCCGAGCGCCCCCAGAATAATTCCTGGATGATCGGGCTTCTCACGGATCGTTATCAGGTGACGAAAAACCCGGATGATCTCGATCTGGCCGCGCGTTTCGCTGACAACTTCATCAGGGATTTCCAGCAGGCGGACGGTTCGTTCAAAGGCTACTCCGCGCTCACGCAGGGAAATTGGTTCCTGCTGGACTTGGCGGCCTGCGAACAGCCGCTGATCGACCAGAATCCCAAATGGAGCGGAAGCCGCGAACGCCTGTTGGCCGCCGCACGGCGGTCGGCTGAAGACATGGTCGCCAAGAAAGACAATGTTCAAACTGAAGGACAACGTGTTTTCGAAGACACCATGATTGGCGCAGCCGTAACTCTCCTTAGCCTTTCGGCCCTCAATGAGCCGGACCCCTTAAACCGCCAACGCTATGTTGATGCCGCCAAACTCATGTATGCCAAGCACGCATGTCTTCGGCAGGAAATTGTTCCCGATGCGCGCGTCAGGGGCGGATCTCTGCGGTTCTGGGAATCTCAATACGATGTGCTCATGAAGCCCAATATGATGAACTCGCCTCATGGCTGGACCAGCCGCAACTCTCCAGGCTTGCTGTTCCTCTATCTGCTCACCGGCGAAGAGCGATACCTCGCCGATTTCATGGATACCGTGGGCAGTTGCATCCAGATGATCGAGACCGAGACAGGCACACTCAGATGGGCCTTTATACCAGACCCGTTCATCAAGGCAGACGTATTTGAGCCTGATCCTGAAAAGCCTGGCCAAGGCCGTTATGTCTCTAAGACTCTTGGCGAAGCCTATATTATATACCGATGATCGGTGATTGGTGGCACGTCGCCCCCGGCCAATACGCGCAAGGAACCCACAGCCCGGGTTGGAGCTGTGACAACGATGTCCATGAACATTTTCGCGTGATGGCCAAGTGCGTTCTGCCGAACGCCTTCGTTCTTGAGCGAGAGGATGGCGCGCTTAAAACCTGGAACTGTGCAGCCACGCGCGTCGGAGATGTGCTACGCATTGCACCCGCCGAAGATTGCGTCAGCCGCGTTCATCTCAACCTGCATAAACGCCAGCAGGTCGAAGTGGCCTTTGCCTCAGGATCGCGCTTCTCCGGCGATTGCTCCGGCATGAGCTGGATTGGTCCCGGCGGCGAACCCCCAAGCTTGCGGCAGGGTAAGTAAACGAGCTTATTGGCTTTCGCCCTTGCGGATTTGTTCAAGGTTCAGCCGTCAGCCGCTTCTTCCAAAAAGATGCGAACTTCCGCGCGCCAGAGTCTGCAGGCGCGCGATCATAAGGCGGAAGCGTCAGTTGAAATCGAGCCTCTGTCATATCGTCGATAATCCGAGGGTGTTTTGCCGGCGATACGAAGGAAAACCAGGCGGAATCGCTGCAAACTGCTGAACCCGCAGGTGCTCGCAATTGCTGAAAGTTTCAGTCCCCGGCGATCCGCCAGCAGGTGCCTCGCAACATCGATCCGGACGGAGTTGATGTAATGGTGCGGACTTCTGCCCAGAGCGGCGCGAAAGCGATACTCGAATGCCCTTCGAGAAAGCGGCACATGATTCATGAGATCCTTCATGCCAAAATTCTCATGGATATGGTCTCGGATGTAATGAACAGCGTTATGAATGACTGGATCGTCAATCGCCACGGTTGCAGTGGAGCCTCGTTGAACGATGCCGTCCGGCGGAACAAGTACAAGTCGTGGCACCCGCGTACGCCGCGTCGTCATGCCTTTGCGCATCAGTCTCGCGAGCATCGCGGCGGCTTGGACGCCTACTTCATGGTCGTTGCGGGAAACCGACGTCAAAGGCGGGTCGTTAAACTCGGCGAACACGGGATCGTTGTCCACACCAATGACCGCGACCTGCTCGGGCACCTTCAAGCCGAGAGAGCGGCACGCTTCCAGGACCATGCCGGCACGCAGATCGGTGCTGGCCATGATTCCGACCGGAGGATGCAACGATCGGAGCCACGTTTCGAGCTGTCGCTGTTGATCGCGCCAACGACCGCGCGCCCTCGCGCCGGACGTGGCTTCGCAGACCTGGCACGAACCGCCTGCAGTCAGTACGGTTTGGCGGAAACCGTCGCGACGGAGCTGGCTATACCAGAGTCCAGCCGCTCCGTAATAGCCGAATCGCCTGAACCGCCGATCGAGCAGGTGCCGCGCTGCCAATTCACCGATTTTACCATGATCGACCACGACCGTCAGCAGTCCCGTACCCGGCAGGTGCGATGCCAGGTTGACCGCCGGAAAACGAAGTCGCCGCGCAGCCCGCGCGTCGCTTTCCGTTACAATCAGCACGAACGCACCGTCTCCCGACCAGTGTCTTAACCACTCGACGGAGGTTCCCAAGGCTTCCGGCAAACGCGTAAACGCCCATCCGCCCTCTTGCCGGGCATAATCGGTAATGCCGTGCAAGAGTCGCTCAAGGAAAGGAAGTCCCTGTGGCACTGCCAGCGCGACGCGCAGTTTTTTAGCACGTCCGGACATCAGAGATTTCGCCGCGTTATGGGCCATCTAAATAAAAAGGCGTTGCGCAAAACAACCTATAATCTGCGCTAAAAGACGCATCACCGCAACCTCAATATATTTAGAATCTGTGACACGTGACATGGGCTTTCAGCCCATGTCACATTTGGAAATGCACGACTGCCCTTATAGAGTCATCGCTCGGAACCATGAGACCGCTAAGGGCGGTGAGGCGGCGTTTATGTCACGCGCCTGTTCGTTAATCACAAGGTTCGCGCAAGAGGTTATCGTAAGTGACATCCGTATGGCCGGCATACTGATGCAAATTCCATATCGGCTCTTGAGATTGAGAGATTCATGTCCATCAAAACACACGAGGTAATTCGGTACGGTGTTTTTGGCGTCGTTTTGGCAACCGTCCTGGCAAGAAGTCTCCAGGCCCAGTCCACTGCGACCGAGTTGCCTCCGCCAGTCCAGATGTCGGCAGTGGATGACATCAAGCGACTGGCGGCACTCGTGAATGTCGAGCCGATCCTCACACGGCCATCGTACAAATATGACGAAGCCACGGCCAATCCCTTCCCGAATCTGCCTGACCCGCTGCTTCTGAAGAATGGTCAGAAGGTGACGGACGCGCAGACCTGGTGGGACAAGCGCCGGCCGGAAATCCTGGAAGACTTCGAGCAGGAGGTGTATGGCCACACCCCCAGGAACGTGCCGAAAGTAACATGGGAAGTGACATCCACCACCGAGGGCAAGAACGGCGATGTGCCGATCGTAACAAAGACTCTCGTCGGGCACGTCGATAACTCGAGCTATCCTTTGGTGACGGTGAACATTCAGGCGGTTCTCATCACGCCCGCTAACGCAGCGGGTCCGGTGCCGGTGATGATTCAGTTCAGCGGGTTCGGGTTCGGTTTCCCTGGCGGGCGCGGGCCGGCGTCGGGTCCGACACTCGGCCGGGGCCGCGGCGCCGCGACGAATCCCGCTCTTGCGCGCGGCCGGGGGCCGGCTTCGGCGCCAGGATTGGGACTGCCACCCGGCCCGACATGGCAGCAGCAGTTGCTCGCCAAGGGATGGGGATACGCGCTTCTCAACACAGCCAGCGTCCAGGCGGACAATGGCGCGGGTCTCACGCAAGGCATCATCGGCCTGGCCAATAAAGGTCAACCGCGAAAGGCTGATGACTGGGGCGTCCTGGCGGCCTGGGCATGGGGCGCCAGCCGCGTGCTCGACTATTTGGAAACCGACCGGGCCGTCGATGCCAAAAAGGTGGGGCTTGAAGGCCACTCCCGCTGGGGCAAGGCCACGATTGTGGGGATGGCTTTCGATCAGCGTTTCGCGATCGCCTACGTCAGCTCGTCCGGCGAGGGGGGCGCACGCCTGCATCGCCGCGATTACGGCCAGCCACTGGATGCCGTCACCATTCCCGAAGAATATCATTGGATGGCCGGCAATTTCCTCAAGTATTCCCATCGCCATTGGGACCAGTTGCCGGTCGATTCTCACGAGCTTATTGCCCTGTGCGCACCACGGCCGGTGCTGATTACCGGCGGCACTTACCAGGACCGCGGGGTGGATGCCAAGGGCATGTTCCTCGCCGCTGTCGCTGCCGGACCCGTCTACAAGCTGCTGGGCAAGAATGGTCTCGGCACGACCGAAATGCCCCAGCCGAACGTCGCATTGATTGATGGCGATGTCGCCTTTCGCCAACATGAAGGCGGCCACAGCGATGCATTTGACTGGCCGACATTCATTGAATTTGCCTCTCGTTATTTCAAGTAGAATGGCTGAGCGAAATTGGCATGAAGCTCCCTGCGATTGTCCATGAAGAACGCGTTTCGAATAACCTCGCCCGATTTTGAGCTCAGCCCGTTCACGGGAATGAGCAGGAAGCACTACGTCGAATTGGCCAGATACCTGCTGGGCCGCGCATTCAAACATGTGCCGACCATCGACACGCCCATGTGCTTTCCTCGCGTGGAGGGGAAGACCTATCCTCAGCCCAATGCGCCGGCATGGCGGTGGCGGTCGTTTGAATTTGAATCACTCGAACGGACGATGACCCTGGCTGCGCCGCTCATGCACGTCGAGCCGGAAGTCGCCATCAACGGGATCAAACTCAGGGATTATTATTGCCGGCAATTATACAACGCGTTCACGCCGGGGCATGCCAATTCCCTGCCTTTGCCGGAGGAATTGCCGGATTCGACCTATCAATTCACGTGCGAATTCGGCGGACTGTTCAAGACGTTGCTTCTCCTGCCGGACGTGGTTTGGCCTCATTTTACGAAACAACAGAAAGACGAGATGGCCAAAACCATCTCCAAGTGGGCTCATCATCGCACCACACAGAACAATTGGCGGATTTTCAATATTGTCGCCCTGTCTTTTCTGAAGAAACACGGTCACGCCATTGATGATGAACTGCTTAAAAGTCACTTGCTCTGGGTGACCTCTTATCACTCCGGTGAGGGCTGGTATCTGGAGCAGACATATAACTACTACACCATCAGCCTCTTCGTCGTGTACGGAACGATCTGGAACCGGATGTTCGGGGATGAGCATTACCCGCGGATTGCCGCCGCGATCGAGAAGTCGGCGCAGGAGATGATGAAGACGTACACCCGTTTCTTCGGCCGGGACGGTTACGTCAATATGTGGGCGCGGAGCATCTGTTATCGCACATGGATTTCGGGTGGGTTTCCGGTCTCGTTCATGCTCAAAACCACTTCGCCGCTTGATCCGGGTTTTGCTCGGCGGCTCTGTTCGGGGTCGTTACTTCAATTCGTCACACGCGAGGAGTTTTATCATAACGACGTGCCGAGCCTCGGCTTTTACGGGCACAAGGAATACGTCCTGCAAAGTTATAGCTGCCCCGGCAGTCCGTTCCTGATGTTTCTGCCGTTCATTGCCTTGGCGTTGCCGGATGATTCGCCCTTCTGGACCACGCGGGAAAACGAAGGGTTCTGGCCAAAGCTCGGCGGACGCTCTGAACGGGTCTTGTTGGAAAAGCCGGGGCTGGCGCTGGTGAATCACGGAAAATCCGGAACGTCGGAAATCCTGCCGGGCAAGGTCTATTACGACGATCACAATTATTCGAAACTGGCTTACAACACGCATTTCCCCTGGGAGGATCACAATCCCGCCGGCGGAACGTCGATGGAGTATAGCTTTAAGAGCCTCGATCCCCGGGACGTGCGCGGCGATGACATCAACTTTTATCTCACGGGCAAAACGCTGCAGAATGACGCTGAGAAAAATGCGGGCTTCACAACCTCACAGAGCATTCTTTACAACGGCGTGCATGGCGGCGTGCTTTATCGGCAGGTAATCATGCGCAAGCCGCCGAACAATGGAATTGGCTATATCATTGATCTGGCCGATATCACGATTCCCGGCGGGGTTATCCGAGTCGATCGATCACGGCTGGCGTTTGAGTATGAGTTGACCCTTGGGCATTTCGGACTGCCGCATTTGGGCGGAGGCAAAGCCCAGGTCAATCAGTTCAGCGACAAGGTCCGGCAGGTCATCACGGCATCGATTCCCGGGCGGAAGGTCGCGTTAATCGTTTATCACGGCTGGGATGGGCTCAAGCACATGGTCCACACCAATCGCAACGCCGAAGCCGATGAAAGCACCGTTATTTTCGCTCAAAAGAAGCGGATCACCAAAAACCCGCCGATGGAACTGATGATTACCGTCATGTTGCACAAGACGGACGATGCCGGCTGGACTGATGACGAGCTTTCCCCGATCAAAGACTTGGAGATTCGCGAAATGATGCCCTCCGGCTCGCCGCTGGGCGCGATAATCACGCTATACGATGGTACGAAGTACGAAGTGGACTTCGCCGATATTGATGGAAACCGTACGTGTTGAAAATCCGTAGGAGCGTTGCTTCTGCCCTTGGCAAATTGCGGATCAATAGGTGATGGTTATTGGATCGCTCGGCGGGCTTCAGGCGGTGGGATGCCCTCCGGTGATGCCGTTGATTTCGCCGCTGATGAAGCTGGATTCCTGACTAGCGAGCAACACATAGGTAGCCGCCAGTTCCGCGGGCTGCCCAGGGCGCTTAAAGGGTGTATCCGCGCCGAACTTTTCAAGCTTCTCCTCCGACTGCCCGCCGCTGGGTTGCAGGGTGTCCAAATCGGTCCCGGCGCCACCCCATTGACCCGAATGCCCTTCTCAATGAGCTGCCTGGATAGTCCTTTCACGAAGATCGCGACGGCTCCCTTGGTCATTGCGTAATCCAAAATTCTGGGTGACGGGTCGTACGCATTGATCGATGTCGTGCAGATAATGGCTGAACCGGGTTTGAGATGTGGAATGGCCGCTTTGGTAATCCAGAACATGGCAAAGACGTTGGTTCGGAAGGTTTTTTCGAGCTGGTCGGTGGAGACATCGAGGATCGATTCCTTGTAGACCTGTTTAGCGGCGTTATTGACGAGGATGTCCAATCCACCGAGCCCTGCAACTGCGTCGGCGACGAGCTTGTTGCAAAATCCTTCATCCTGAATATCGCCGGGCAAAGCTACCGCCCTACGCCCCTCGGCTTTAATCAGATCGATCACTTCTTTCGCATCGGGTTCTTCGACAGGAAGATAACCAATAGCGACATCCGCCCCTTCGCGGGCGTACGCAATGGCGGCGGCACGCCCGATGCTTGAGTCGCCGCCGGTAATTAGCGCCTTGCGCCCGGCAAGCTTGCCTGAACCTTTGTACGTGGTTTCGCCGTGATCGGGGCGCGGTTCCATTTTCATTGCCAAGCCCGGCGGATCCTGGTGCTGTCTCTTAAATGGCGGTTTGGGATACATGTCCAGCGGGTTCTGCATGACTTGGGGATTGTTATTCAGTGGCGCAGCGCCTACATCGGAGGCAGCGAATGCGCCCAGGATGGGCGTGGCCAGCAGCGTTGATCCGGCTGCCACGACATCGCGTCTGGATGGTTTTGATTGCTTGGGATCCATGGTTTACTCCAGATAATCAAAACCAACGGTAGGTCGGTGACGCCATGACAGCGCGACGGGATTTTACTGAATAGATCATCAGAAAAAACTGGACACGGCAGGGATTACCTTTTGGTTTTATTGCAGCTTATGCTACCCACAATGAACGATATGGGAGTGCTGCTCAGCGAATATCGCCGCTATTCGGAATTGCTTCGTGGCCGGCTCGGCGCGGTTCGATGGATGGGAATTGAGTCGGAATCGCTGAAGGCGGTGCAGGTCGAACGAGGCATCGTCTATGCGCAGGCCATCACCGATCCGCGACAGTACGAGCCGCAAAGCGTCGATCGCCTGATCGAAATTGCATCGTCTCCGCGCCTGGCTGATATGGCGGTGATCGACCGCACCGGACACCATCGGCCGATCTATCGCGCGCTTCTGGTTTACTCATGGCTTCGCGCATTTGGATTAATGTACGAAATCCTCCCGCGCAGTGAATTTGGCCGCTGGGAGGAAGGCTTGCGGCCCTGGTGTGATCTGTTGGAATCCGATCTGGGTGAAATCGACTGGCCAACTGGCGCGATGCCTGCCGGTCGCGGCGCGACGGCAACTCAGGCCGCCTGGATCGCGCTCGCCCTGCATGCGGCGGGAAAAATCTATATCCGCGACGCCTGGACCGACTTGGCCGGGGACGTGTTCGGCAAACTTTCGCACGCTCAAAACCCGGATGGATCATTCCTGCTGGCCGGCGTATCCGACAATCCTGAGTCGCATTGGTTTCATGAGCTGGTTCTTCTCCACGCGGCTTCAAGCTACGCGGTGCAGGCTGAGGACAAGTTGGTCGCGGCTGCCGTGTTGAAAAATACTCGGTTTCAGCAACAGCAGGTTCAGCCCGATCACGCGACAACCCAGCCCTGGGGACTATTTGCGTTTGTTTGGAACCCGCGGACGCGGGATTTTGCCGGCCAAATGCTTCATGCCGCCACCATCACCGATTCGACCATCTCTTTAATGCTATTGGCCGACGCCTTATACTGCCTCGAACTTTTTCTGAAATGATCACATGAGTGAACCCGCCAACAACATCGTCGATCCGCAAATTCTTGAAATTCTCCGCTGCCCGCTGACGCGATCCAAGCTGCGCCAGGAAGGCGCCTGGCTGATTTCCGAGCAAGGAGGATTGCGCTATCCCGTGCGCGATGGCATACCAGTCATGCTGATCGAAGAAGCGGAGTTACCGGCAGGTGTGGCATCCTTGGAAGAATTCAAGCGTCAATTTGTCAAGTCGTCCTGATCGCCCTGCTCAAGCTATGGACGATCCGCCGAACCATGCACCGATCATCGCGCGGCGAACACCGCGCCGGTGGGTGCTGCTTTTTGCCGTTTGGTTTGTCGGATTATTGGTGTGGCTGATTTATCTTGGGCTTGCGGTTCTTCTGCTCGTCAAGTTCTTCAGCACCGAACCGGATTAACCGCATACTTGATTGCCTTGGGAGCTGGTTCTACACTGCCGCTTCCCCGGCCGGATACCCAAGTGGACTAAGGGGACGGATTGCAAATCCGTTATTCGTGGGTTCGAATCCCACTCCGGCCTTTTCCATTCACTTCTGCACCAGCGCCCACTGTTTTTCCAGCCGCTTTTCGGAAATCGGGATCGATGTTCCAAGTTCCTGCGCGAACAGCGAAACGCGCAACTCCTCGAGCATCCAGCGATATTGATCCAATTCCGGATCGACGATGCCGCGCAGGCGATGTTCGTTTGCCCGCTCGATGTATTGCTTCCACAGTGGAGAAATAGTTGCGGCGTTGCGCATGTCGCGCGACAGGCCCGCATCGGTGAGCTTGGTCAGGCGCATCTCGGCCGCTTGGACAAACCGTGGGAGATGCCGCAACCATTGAGGCGGCGTGCTGACCATGAACGCCTTCGGCACGAGCGCGGATAGATGCGCTTTGATCTCGCCCACGGCAGATTGAAGCATCGGCGGAAAACTTTGATCGAGCTTAAGAGTCATCACATGGTGCGATTCCAGAATTTGCCCGGCGATTTCCGCGTATTCCTCAGCCGTCGAGCCGAGCGAACGCCAGGCTTCATCGGCTCGCTGGATAAATTCATCGCGCGTGCGAATCGGATTCCTGTTGAGAAAAAAGACCGCATCGACGGCCGCGGCGATGACCTCCTGACGCAATTCGTCGGGGTCGCCGATGGTGCAATACTGAACGCTGGCGCGATCCAGATCGAGCGAGCGCCCGAGCGCTTTCATCTCGCCGGGCAGTTGGAGCATGAAGAGTTGCCGCAATCCCGCGCGATTGACCGCAGCGGCGGCCTGCGGGGTTTCCATCAAGCGAAGCGAAACGCCCCGCTCGCCTTGCGCGATCGCCGGGTATGCGATCAGCTCGATTCCATTGCGGACCAATCGCACCTGCTCGGGTAAGTCGCCAAAGTCCCAATGGGTGATTCCATCGCGAGTGAATTCCCTGGCGGGTGTTTCAGCAAGATTGGCTTGCGTGGAAGCCGCCAGTTTTTGGCGTAATTCGGATAATTCGCGAGCCATCGCCAGTTGATGGCCATGCGAATCGACGACGCGGAAATTCATCCGCAGATGATCCGGCAGCGTATCCAGTTGGAAATGGCCCGCGGAAATCGTCAGCCCCGATTGTTTGCCCAGGTAACTCGCCAGTGCGGAACGTAACGATCCGCCCTGCGCGCGGATGGCGGTCAATGCAGCAGCCGCGTAATCGCCCGCCGGAATAAACGCCGTGCGAAGCGATTTGGGCAGCGAACGAATCAGCGACAGAATCTTTTCCTTGAGCAATCCCGGCACGAGCCATTCAAACGGCTCAGAGTGAATGCGGTTAAGCAGTTCAAGCGGAATCGTGACGGTCACACCATCCTCGGCACTGCCCGGTTCGAGATGATAATCCAGCGGCAGGACCGCGCCATCGACCGTAAGATTGTCAGGAAACTGATCCCATGCGATGTCGGCATTGTAATTCATCAGATCGCGGCGATTCATGAAAAGAATTTTCGGCGCATTCGCCTCGGCCTGGCGTCGCCATTTTTCAAAGAGTGAGCCGCTGTACACGCCTGCGGGGATTCGCTTGTCGTAAAAATCGAATTGAGCCTGGGTATCGACCAGCAGGTCTCGTTTGCGCGATTTGTTTTCGATGGTTTGGATTTGTTCGATCAACTCGCGATTGTGCCGGAAGAATTGGCCGTTGGTGTACCAGTCGCCATCGACCAGGGCGTGCTGAATGAACATTTGCCGCGATATTTTCGGATCGATTGGCCCATAGTGCACGCCCCGGCGTGGTATCAGCGGCAGGCCGTAGAATGTGACTTTTTCATATCCCATGACGCTGCCGGTGTGAGGCTGCCAGTACGGATCGGAATAACTGCGCTTGAGCAGGTGAGCGCCGAGACGCTCGATCCATTCCGGCCGAACCGGAGCAACGGTGCGGGCATATAACTTTGCGGTTTCGACAATCTCGGCCGCCATGATCCAGGCCGGCTTGCGGTTAAATAAAGATGATCCCGGAAAAATGCTGAACTTGCTTCCCCGTGCGCCGGTATACTCGAACGATTCCCCTTTCATGCCAACGTTGCTGAGAAGACCAGTGAGCAGCGAACGGTGAATCGATTCAGCACTCAAATTCGACCGGCCCCCCGCTCGCGGTTTCGCGGTATGCCTCAACCCCATTTCACTCGCGATCTCGCGCAATTGCCCATGCACCTCCTGCCATTCGCGCATTCGAATAAACGAAAGGAAATTCTCCTTGCACAGCAGCCGCAATTTATGTCCAGACAAATGTCGCTGGTTTTCCTGGAACCAATCCCCCAGTTTCAGATAGCCGAGGAAATCGGAATTTTCATCACGAAACGGCTTATGCGCGTTGTCGGAATCCGCCTGCTTGTCTATTGGACGCAGGCGCGGGTCTTGCACGCTGAGCGCAGCCGCGATGATCAGCACCGGTTCAAGCACGTTTTCATCATGCCCGGCCAATACCATGCGCCCGATGCGCGGATCGATCGGTAATTTCGAGAGCATCTTGCCGATCTCGGTCAGACGGTTCTGATCGTCGATCGCGCCAATCTCGTGCAGCGTTTCATACCCATCGCGCACCGCGCGCGAATCAGGTGGATCGATAAACGGGAATTGCCGCACATCGCCCAGGTCCATCGCGTTCATCTGGAGAATCGCGCTGGCGAGATTGGTTCGCAGGACTTCGGGATCGGTGAAATGAGGCCGGCGATTGTAATCGTCCTCGGCGTAAAGGCGCACGCATACGCCCGGCCCGACGCGTCCGCAGCGGCCGGCACGCTGGTCGGCGCTGGCGCGAGATATCGGCTCGATGGGCAGACGCTGAACCTTTGTCCGCGGCGCATATCGGCTGATTCGCGCCAGTCCCGGATCGATCACATATCGAATGCCCGGCACGGTCAGTGAAGTCTCCGCGACATTGGTCGCCAGCACGATTCGCTGGCGATTGTGAGGGGCAAACACGCGCATCTGTTCTTCGACCGACAACCGCGCATAAAGCGGCAGAATTTCGGTCTGCTTGGGATGATGCTTCCGCAAGGCCTCGGCGGTTTCGCGGATGTCGCGCTCGCCGCTGAGAAAGACCAGCGTGTCGCCGGGACCATGACTTTGCCAGAGTTCGTCGATGCATCGCAAAATGGCCTGCTCCATCTCAATATCCTGGTCGTCCTCATCGATTGCATGAAGCGGACGATATCGAACTTCGACCGGATAGGTTCGTCCGCTGACGTTGATGACCGGCGCATTATTGAAATGCTTGCTGAATCGCTGCGGATCGATGGTGGCAGAGGTGATGATGAGCTTGAGATCGGGCCGTTTGGGTAAAAGTTGTTTGAGGTAGCCGATAAGCAGGTCGATGTTGAGGCTTCGCTCATGTGCTTCGTCGAGGATGATCGTGTCGTATTGTTCGAGCAGCCGATCGTGCTGGGTCTCAGCCAGCAGGATGCCGTCGGTCATCAGCTTGATCGAACTGGCGCGCCCGATCTTTTCGGAAAAGCGCACTTGATAACCAACGATCTCGCCAAGCGGCCGCTGGAGTTCCTGGGCAAAGCGCGTGGCGACCGAACGCGCGGCGATACGCCGTGGCTGGGTATGTCCGATCATTCCCACAATCCCGCGACCCAATTCGAGACAGATTTTAGGGAGCTGGGTTGTCTTTCCCGAACCGGTTTCACCGCACAAAACAATGACTTGATTTGTCGCGATGGCGCAAGCGATTTCTTCGCGCCGTTCGACAACTGGAAGGTCCGGCGGATACGCGATCGCGGGAATATTGATTTTTCGCTGCGCGAGATCCTTCGAAGATTGCTCGATGTTTTGAAGAAGCTGTGTCAGTGTTCGATCAAACGGCTTGTTCTGGGCCATTCGGTGACGGATGGTCGCCAGGCGTGCGCGGAAATGGCGCTGGTCGCGCAGCATGCACTGCGAGATCAATGCGGGCAGAGATTCCACGTCATGGGTGATCATTTCCGCTAAGTATCGAATTGATTGTATACCGAAACGCGGCCCTTTGGGCCGCCGCTAAACGTTGGGCGGTGGAGGCAATGGCGGCGCTGGAGGCTCGGGGGGGCGACTGGCGCGGTTTTGATATTGTTCAAGACACGTCTTGAGCATGTTCAAAAATCGAGGAACGTGGGACGCAGCAAGGAAGACTCGCGAACTCACCGCGGGCGTCGGGTAAAATCCGGTGATGAAGTCAAAGAAGAATTCGGTGGGTGAATGGCCGATCAGCACCGAATTGGCGTAGCTGCCGCTGAGCTGTTCATCGGGCAGTTTGAAATTCTCGTAGATCTCTTGAATCGTCGGCCGAGGTTGCTGCGGCGGCTGTGGCAAGAGAGGCGGCGCGCCGAACGCCTGTGAATAGTTCTCCAGGTTCTGTTGCAAGGCTCCGATGAATTCCGCCATCGTTTGAGGTGTAATCACCACCCGCGCGCCAATCTGGTGCGGCCGGGTCATGCCCTGCAAAAAGTCGATGACAAATTCCTTGGGGCTGTCCAGAACAAGCTGGCCGGTGCTGTATACGCCGCGCCCGATTTTTTCGGGCACGCGGGCGGACACCGGCTGATGATCCAGATGCTCCCGGATCGGCTTGTCATCGCCAAACGGACTTTTCGGAGGATTGCTCACGACTTGGGCGGCTCCTTGGCTTTCAGCCACGGCATCATCTTACGCAGACGTCGGCCGGTGGTCTCGACCGGATGACTATTATCCGTTTCATACAGGCGTTTGAAGTTCTTCATGCCGCCTTCGTATTCGGCTCGCCATTCCTTGGCGAACTGTCCCGAAGTGATCTCGGCGAGAATTTTCTTCATCTCCTTCTTGGTGGCGTCGGTGACAACGCGAGGCCCGCGTGTCAGATCGCCATATTCAGCGGTATTTGAAATTGAATATCGCATGTAATCCAAGCCGCCCTGGTAGATCAGATCGACGATGAGCTTCACCTCGTGAACGCATTCGAAGTACGCCATCTCCGGCGGATAACCGGCTTCGATCAGTGTTTCGAAGCCCGCTTTGATTAAAGCGCTCAAGCCGCCGCAAAGTACAGCCTGCTCACCGAACAAGTCGGTTTCACATTCATCTTTGAAGGTCGTTTCGATGACACCCGACCGTGCCCCGCCGATGCCGCGCGCCCACGCCAGGCCGATGTCGCGCGCCTTGCCGGTCGCGTTTTGATGAACCGCCAGCAAACACGGCACGCCGCCACCTTTTTCGAATTCGCTCCGCACCAGATGCCCCGGCCCTTTGGGGGCGATCATCAGCACGTCAACATCCTGGGGTGGCGTAATCGTCTTGAAATGGATATTGAATCCGTGCGTTGCGCCAAACGCCTTGCCGCCTTTAAGATGCGGCGCGATGCTTTTCTTGTAAACGTCCGGCTGCACTTCGTCGGGCAGGGTCGCGATGATCAGATCGCCGGCCTTGACGGCGTCTTCGACGCTCATCGGGTCAAAGCCATGTTCAATCGCCAGTTTGCCATTGGAACTGTCCTTGCGGTTGGCGACGATTACTTTCACTCCGCTGTCACGCAAATTCAGCGAATGCGCATGCCCCTGCGATCCAAAGCCCAGCACAGCCACGGTCTTGCCCTTCAAGGCATCCAGCGGGGCATCTTTTTCATAGACCATTTTCAACGGTTCCGACATTCAAAAAACCTCCATCGAGCCAGGAGGGAAAATTTAGTTGAATGCGACAAACCTGTCAAAGAACCCTGTAGACTTCAGCTTATCGTCCCTTATTGCGTATTTTACCTCGATACCGCCCTTGCCGATCTAATTATGGCGGTTTTCGACGCCAATGAACGGAACTTTCACGAGTGGAACCATTCATGTCCCAAACTGTGCTCGATTATCGCACGCCGCAGCCGCCGGCGCTTAAGCCGCGCGGGCCGATTACTCCAATCGAAGCGGTCTTTCATGTCTTTTCCGGAGTCCTTTTGCCGACCGGGTGTTTTCTAATCTCGGCGAGTCGCTACCCGCTGGGGCCCGAATGGCAAATGCCGGAATGGAAGGCATATGTGGGACTGATTCCATCGGCCGCATGCGCTTGGCCGTTTTATCCGTTTCTGCTTTTCTCGATGGTGAGTATCGCCCGAATGGTTTGGGCACCCAAGGTCGCTGCTGAAAGTATTTGGGTCAGGCTTGGGCTTTACTCCGGCGTGATTCTTGCCTTTCAATTCTCGATGATCCAGGCGATTTGTTGCGTGGAATCAACTCCGTCACCGATTGAGTCGATCTTCGAAGCATTTGGACTGACTGTTCTGGCTACGGGAGGAATATTCATTGCCGGTTTGATCGTGCGCTTCGCAGGCTGGTTAATCACTCTCACGCTACTGGCCGCGGCAACGACGATAGCGATTCTTTTCCAAGTATGGTTCTTCTTCATCATCGCCCCGCTCGCTCTGGCACCGGCGATGACGATGGTCACTTGTCTTACGCTGTCGTATCTCGCGTTCAAATTCAGTCGAGAAAATCGTGGAAGCAATTATCGATTGCTGTTGCCAGCGGGCTGGTTGGCGGGATATGGCCTGGCTTGGCGCACGAGCATTGCGATGGTGATGATCGAGTATTCGCGTCTGCCGAAGACCGCTCCGAATTGTTATATCGCAACCGCCGCCGCGAAGGGTCATCCGCGATTAGTCGGCGCGAGGCCGGGGTACGGTTTTCTCATCAACGACCAACTTTGCCATCTGAAATGTGCTGAACTGGTTTTACACGAAACTTTCCCGCGACTGCATCGGTTAATTCGACGCGTTTACGACGTTGTTGGGCCAGGCCTTGCGTCGAAAATTCGACATCCGCTGCTTGCGGATTTTGCATACCTGACGCTTAAGCCAGTTGAATGGGCGGTCATGCTTATTCTCCGCCGTGTCGTTCCCGACGCCGCTGCGCTGGCAAAAACGCTTTACGGCCAGCTATAAGCCCTCGTCACTTGCTCCGTAATCGTCAGCCGTTATCGTTGCAGGCTCGATAAGGAGCTTTCAACGATGAAAATCGCAGTCATGCCCGGCGACGGGATTGGTAAGGAAGTCATTCCCGAGGGCCTGAAGCTACTCAAAATCGCCGGCCAAAAGTTTGGATTCAAATTCGACACCACCGATTACCCGTTCGGCGCTGAACATTATCTCAAGACCAAAATCACCCTGCCCGATTCAGCCCTCAAGGAATTGGCCGCCCATGACGCGATTCTGTTTGGTGCCGTCGGAGCCGATCCGCGCGGCAATGCTCAGATTCCACAGGGGCTGATCGAAACTGAGATTCTGCTCAAGATGCGGTTCGAACTGGATCAATACATCAATCTGCGTCCAACGCGATTGCTGCCCGGCGTGCCGACGCCGCTGGCGAACCTTCAGCCGGGGGATATCGATATGGTCATCGTTCGCGAAAACACCGAAGGCCTGTACTGCGGCAACGGCGGCTTCCTCTACAAGGACACGCCCCACGAAGTGGCCAATCAGATCGAAGTGACCACCCGTCGCGGTGTCGAGCGGGCGATTCGATATGCGTTTGAATACGCCATCCAGCAAAAGCGCAAGAAAGTGACGCTGGTCGCCAAGACCAACGTGCTGCGATTTGCACACAACCTCTGGATGCGAGCGTTCGAGCAGATCAAAGCTGATTACAAATCCATCGAAACCGACTATCACCATGTCGATGCCTGCACCATGTACATGGTGACCAAGCCCAAGGTTTATGACGTGATCGTCACCACCAATATGTTTGGAGACATCATCACGGACCTGGGAGCTGCCATTCAAGGCGGCATGGGCATGGCGGCAAGCGGCAATCTGAACCCGACCAAGCAGACCGCCAGCATGTTTGAACCCGTGCACGGCAGCGCGCCGGATATCGCGGGAAAAGGATATGCCAACCCCATCGCAACGTTTCTGAGCGTCGCGATGATGCTCGATTTCATGGGCCAGCCCAAAGCGGCGACTGCGATCAACCAGGCTTGCAAGGATGTGGTCGCCGATAAGAAAAATCACACGCGCGACTTGGGTGGAACGGCTTCGACCTCGCAGGTGGGCGATGCGGTGTGCGCGAAGCTGGCATAATGGATTCGAGGTCGTTGTTACGGACGCGTTGTCGGCTTGCTTAGAAGCTGCTTGATGCGATTTTCCAAGCCGGCTGTTTCGGTAAAGATTTCGACGATCTTGCCTTCCTGATTGAGCAGGAACATCATCGGAGCTGAATTGACCGCGTATCGCATGACGATTTCGCTTTGCCAGACCTTTTCATCGCAATATTGCGGCCAGGTGATTTTCTGCTGCGCAACCATGTTGATCAGCTTCAATCGATCTTCGGGTCGACCCAGCGAGACACCAAAGATTTCAAACCCTTGCTCGTGTTGGTTCGAATAAATCTGTTTGATCGCAGGCAGATCTGCGACACATGGTGCGCACCAGGTCGCCCAAAAATCGATCAATACGACTTTTCCGCGAAGCTGGCTGAGGCTGACCTTTCGCCCATCCAATGCGGTGAACGAAAAATCAACGGGCTGGCGGCTGAGTTCCAGGAATCGCACCTTCCCCCGCGCCAGTTCCGATGCAACCGGGCTGGCGGAATTGACGAAGTTTGCCCACTCCTGTTGCACGCGGTCGGGGTGCGCTTTGGCAAACATGTCCATGTAGAAGGTCAACAGGGTCGCGGATTTGTGCCCATCGGGAAATTGGGACCAGAATTGATCCATCGCCTTACGCAAAGCTTCGAAATCGACCGGCTGGCCGTTGTCTGAGGCATCCATGGCGGGTTCAAAAACCGAGGTAGCTTGCCGAAATGCGGTCTGTTCGGCGCGATCGACATCAGCCGGCGAAGTTGCACTTGAATGACTCGCAGGGCTTTGACTTTGCTGTGCGTGAGCGACTGATGAAATCGCAATCACGAGAACGGCGAGGGTTTTGTAAAAACGGTCTACGCTTTTCATGTCCACTTCCTGTTCCGTTCTCTGCTTGGACGAAACATAATGCCAAATATTTCACGTTTTGCGAGTTGATCCTGAGTATCAAGATGATCTCGGACCGGATGTGCATATAGTGTGGGGCATATGGCATCCCTCTTTGATTCGATTCAAATCCGCGGCGTCACGCTCCGCAACCGCATTGGCGTTTCTCCCATGTGCCAATACAGCTGTGAGGATGGCTTTGCGACCGACTGGCATCTGGTGCACCTGGGTTCACGGGCGGTGGGTGGAGCGGCGCTCGTCATTGCCGAAGCGACGGCTGTCGAGGCTCGTGGGCGAATTTCGCCGGCCGATCTGGGGATCTGGAAGGACGAACAGATCGAGCCGCTGGCGAAGGCCGTGAGATTTATTGCGTCGCAAGGCACGGTGCCGGGCATTCAAATTGCGCATGCAGGTCGAAAGGCATCCACCGCCCGGCCTTGGGATGGCGGCAAGCCGGTGGATGTCGCACGCGGCGGCTGGCAGCCCATCGCCGCGAGTCCGATTCCATTTGATGCCGGATATCAAATCCCTCGCGAAATGTCCTTGATCGATATTGCAGAGGTCAAGCGAGCGTTTGTCGCCGCTGCCACGCGAGCGCACGCGGCAGGATTTCAGTGGCTGGAAATTCACTCGGCCCATGGATATCTGCTCCACAGTTTTCTCTCGCCGCTTTCGAACCAGCGCACCGATCAGTACGGCGGATCGTTTGATAACCGCATTCGCTTTCTCATCGAAACGATACGCGATATCCGCAAAGTCTGGCCGGAGGATAAACCATTCACCGTCCGGATTTCCTGCACCGATTGGGCAGATCGCGGCTGGGATTTGCAACAATCCATCGAACTGGCGCGGCGGCTCAAAGCCGAAGGCGTTGATCTGATCGATTGCAGTTCCGGCGGTGTCGTTCCTTACGCAAAAGTACAGGTCGGCCCGGGATATCAAGTTCCCTTCTCCGACGCGATTCGCAATCAAGCACACATTGCCACGGCTGCAGTTGGAATAATTACCGAGCCGCAACAGGCCGACGAGATCATTCGATCCGGCAAGGCTGATCTCGTGCTGCTTGCAAGGCAAATGCTTCGCGACCCGTATTGGCCAATCCACGCGGCACATGCTCTGGATGAGCAGAAACGCGCACATGTCCCGCCGCAATATGGGCGGGCGATGTGATGTTTCTGGTAATATTTAGCCCCGCTGCTTGCGGCGGCTTTTAGATAGCTCGAACCCGCCGCAAGCGGCGGGGCTAAAAAATATGTTCGCCGTAAATGAACCCATCCTTATCGGCTGTGGTTTATTGGAATCCGTCAGTTCGCCGGCGCGGCATCCGGCTTGGCGTTTTCGTCCAGTTCCAGGCGCAGGTAATCGTAAACCACGCCGGTCGTTACTTCGCCGGCTGGAACAGTCAACGTCATTTCGTTTTCGCCTTGCTTCATGAGCGAAGCGTCGAACTTTTGCGTGTACTCATACCAGACGCTTTTGTTGGTGTTATATCGCAGCGCGTTGGTGCCGACCGGACGAATCGTGCCCACTTCCTTGCCATTCACTCCGACGATTAAACCACTCTGCCCATCAGCGCCCGCCAGCGCCACTCGCAACGCTGCTTCACCCTTGGTCGCCTTGTCCATGTTGAATTTGATGGTCCAGGTGGTCGCACGGCCGCGGCCATAGTTTTGCCACGGGGTTTTTGATCCACCTTGCGGATATTCTTCCAGAGACTCTGCTTTCACCCAGCCAAATCGCTGATTGGCGGGATCCTTGGCTTCTGGATTCAGCCACGCCATCGATTCGGCGTGCGGCACCTGCTCAAAGAACCAGTCCTTGTGGTAATCGCTCTTGCCAACCGTGTATGTGAGATCGTTCGGGAACAGCAGCGCATATCGCAAGCACCAGCCCCAAAGCCAGTAATTCTCGCCATCCCCTTTCAAGAATTTATCCGCGGCACGCGAGGGATAACCAATTTCCCACACCTGCCTGCCATAGCGAACCGGCTTCCATTCGATCCTGCTGAGGTCGGTGGTCTTGCCCGCTTCGACGGTGATGTCAGCCTTCGCAAACTCGCCCAGCACACCTGTCGCAAACGCATGCAGCGTGTATTTGCCCGGGCGGACATTGGCGATGGTGAACTTTCCGTCCGCATCGCCATCAGTCCAGAACTGATAGAACTTGGCATCGTGGGCCCAGTCCACCATGCCGTTGCCGCCGAAGCCAAAACCAAAGCCTCCTCGGCCAGCCGCTGGTCTGGTCGCCGGACCGCGTCCACGGGCGAACGCAGCAGCACTTGCCGGGCCCCGCCCAAATCCACCGCCAGCACGAGCGTAATCAGGATGGGCCAGTCCAACGGTAAGGCCCGTGAATTTCGTTGAAGCGGCCTGCGGATCGTTCAATACCAGTTGGCCGCTGACCGTGCCCCGCTCATTCTTGTGTGGGTAATCGACGCCATTGACCCACTCATAAGGCCACTGCGCTTTTTCCTTATTCGCTTGCGCGAGAGCATCCTGCCACAAAGCAGTGGCGTTTTCCTTCCAGGCTGCTGGCACGGTCGGATTGCCCGCGGTGGCTTGCAGCGTATCCAAATCCGCCTGCGACGGCGTTTTGAAATCCTTCAACGCATTGCAATAAACAAAGATCGGTCCGATCACCTTGGTCCATTCTTCGCCGGCCGCGGCATTGGCGCTGGCGCCGCCGCCGTAATGCGTGCCCCGCCAGTAATCCAGAATGATCGGCACGGGATTGGCGTTGTCACCATAGTGGCAAACCAGTTCCTGCTTGGATGCGCCGCCGCTCAAATATTCAATGCTCGGATTGATGAACCAGATGCCGACATGATCTTTCGTGCTGGACCAGCCATAAGCCGGAATCTTGTACTGAATCGCGTTGTAGGTGTATTTGTGCTCGACTGAATTCCTGTAAACGCCCTTGCTCATGATTCGCTGTTCTTTGGCGTGCACCACGACACCGGTTCCCCAGTCGGTGGGCGCGCATTCGAGCATGTTTCGGTCGGCATCGACAGTCAGCCAGTCATAATTGCGGGCGATATAGGTGATGAACCGGCTTTCCGGCACGCCGAGCGGGCCATATTCCCTGGGGTGGGAGAATACCGCGTAGGTGTAGACGCCGCTGTCGCCTCGACCCAGTGCCGTGCGGATTTCCAGATCAAGATTCAGCGTTCCGTCGGGCCCCTGTCCGGGCGAGTTGGAAGACAAGCCAATCTTGCCGCCGGTGATTCCCTTCACGGAGACTTCAGCGCGAGCGCCGTTGTTTTTTGGAGGGGTCAATCGTAATGGATTGCGACAATCCGCCGACCTCGTCCGCCTTACTGGGATTTTGTTCCCACGAACCGCCGTTGCTCATCGTCTCCACGCCGTGATACATCAATGAGCGAAAATTCCCGCTGGTCTTGTTGATTGTCACTTTGACGATGCCGTTATCCAGCGTCCATGAGGGGCCGTTGTCGGTGATCGTCACCGGGGCACTGACCTGCTCCTGCGCCACGGCAGGCGAGCCCTCGGCAGCACGCACAGTTCCGCAAGCCATCCCCATACAAAACACCAAAGCAATTGCTTTTTTCATCACGAGTCCATGAACAGAAGATTGTCTTTCAGACCATCGATGCTTCAACAACGCATGAGTCGCAAGCAACTTGCGGCCCACATTCAATACGCCTGAATAGCTGGGCTGTTGGTCAGTTTAAGACACGAGCCAGCCCGAAAATTCTAAATTGAAAAGTAAGTGTTCAGCCCATTTTGGCTTTTTCTGAGCGTAAGCGTTCGCCAGTTAGTTAACCGAAGAGATTGCAAAGTGCGTGGCAATTTGGGACTGGATCCGTTTACAAGAAGTAACGCCATTTAGCCCCGCCGCTCGCGGCGGGTGTCCGCGCCCCAAAACCCGCCGTAAGCGGCGGGGTTAAATGAACCAATCTCAAACTGACCCCATTACCCGATTTGGGGCTGCCTTGACAGGGGGTGGGTTGGACCTACAATCCACCTTCGCTACCCCCCTTTTGGGGCATTCGTCGATAGGTTCAGGCCTTGTGGCTTGGAAAGGTAGACGAACCAGCTCGGAATCGCGGTTTGAATCGAGTTGGGCCTTGCGGGTACGTCGGCCGCGAACGACACGCCAATTTTTGAGAATTCACGTGTCCCACGGCAAAGCCGTGGGCGTTCAATTGGTTTTCACGACTACCCCGTGGTGTAACGGTAACACATCAGGTTTTGGTCCTGAGATTCCTGGTTCGAATCCAGGCGGGGTAGCGTTTTCAACAGCGAGCAGCAGGCGGCTGGCAGTGGGCAGTATTGATTACTGCATTTGCAGCCTACTGCCCGCTGCCATCTGCCTGCTATGTCCTTGACCTCCATCATTCTCGCGGCCGGCAAGAGCACTCGCATGAAGAGCGCGCTGCCCAAGCCATTGCATGAAATCTGCGGCAAGCCGATGCTGCATTTTATTCTTGAAGCCTGCTTTGGCGCCGGCTCGGACCGGGCGATTGTCGTCGTCGGCTATGGCAAGGACGAGGTCATCGGCAGTTTCGGGCACGATCGTCGCATTGTGTTTGTCGAGCAGACCGAACAGCTTGGTACCGGCCATGCCGTTAGAGTTTGCGAAAGCGAATTGAAAAAACAGGATGGCGATGTGCTGATCCTCGCCGGCGACGTGCCTCTTACTCGCTCGCAAGTGCTTCAGACTCTATATCAAACGCATCAATCCGAAGACGCCGCCGCCACGATGGCAACTGCGGTGCTTGACGATCCGACCGGCTATGGACGCGTGACTCGCGACAAGCACGGCAATTTCGTCGATATCGTCGAACAGATCGATTGCTCGCCCGAGCAGCGAGACATTAAAGAAGTCTTCCCCAGCTATTACTGCGTCAAGGTTGAAGAGCTTTTATTCGCACTGGCGCAGCTCACAAACGACAACAAAAAAGGCGAGTATTACCTGACTGATATATTCGGCATCCTGCGTCGGACTGGCAAAAAGGTTGTGGCGGTGCAAGCGGTGAGCGCGGAAGACGTGCTGGCGCCCAACACCCGTCGGCAACTTGCCGAAGCCGATGAAGTCATGCAGCACCGCATTCAGCAGCAGTTTCGTGAAGATGGCGTGACGATCGTCAGCTCGGCGTGCACGTATATCGAAGCTGACGCGAATATCGGCCCGGACTCCATTGTCCGGCCTTTTTCATTTATCGGGCGAGATGCCAGCATCGGCGCTGAATGCACGATCGGGCCGTTTGCGGTCGTGCCGCGCGAAAGTGTTGTACCGGAAGGCGTGACGATTGCCGGCAACGTATCGCCGGAAACCGCGACTCTGATTCAAGGCGGAAACTAGAAGGATCAGACCTTGGCAACCGAGACAAAAACGAAAGCTCAGACCGTTTCGACCCAGCCATCCCCCGCGGAAATGGCAGCCGCCGATGCCGACCAACTCAAGGTCTTCACCGGCCGCGCCAACCCGCAACTGGCCCAGAAAGTCTGTGACTATCTGCAACTGCCGCTTGGACGCGGACGCACCGAACTGTTTCCCGACGGTGAACTGATCGTGCGCGTCGATGAAGACGTGCGCGGCCGCGACTGTTTCGTCATCCAGCCCACCTGCCATCCTGTGAACGCTCACCTGATGGAACTGATGATCTGGATCGACACACTCAAGCGAGCCAGCGCGTCACGAGTGACGGCTGTCATCCCGTATTTCGGTTATGCCCGGCAGGATCGTAAAGACGAAGGTCGCACGCCCATCACCGCCAAGCTGGTGGCCAACTTGCTTGAGCGGGCCGGCGCGGATCGCGTCGTTGCGGTCGATCTGCATGCCGCGCAGGTGCAGGGATTTTTTGACATTCCGGTGGATCACCTCAATGCCGGGCCGGTGATTACCAAGTGGATCAAGAGCTTGAAGCTGGCCAACCGCGTGTTCGTTTCGCCGGACGTCGGCAACGTCAAACGGGCGCAGGTATATGCCAACGTGCTGGGCGGCGAGATTTGTATCATCGACAAGCGCCGCCGCAGCGGATCGCATGCTGATGCGGTGCATATCATCGGCGATGTGGACGGCAAAAATGTCATTATGGTGGATGACATGATCACCACCGCTGGCACGGTGACAGCCGCCGTCGATATTCTTCGCGACCACGGCGCGCAGGACATTTACATGAGCGCAACCCACGCGGTTTTTGCTCCGCCGGCGCTGGAACGATTGAGTGCATGCAATTTCACCAAACTCGCAGTGACGGACACGATTCCGATCGGCACGCGCGCCGACCAGATCAAGGATCGCATGGTGGTGCTGAGCGTGGCCGACCTGCTTGGCGAAGCGATTCGGCGCATTCATCACAATGCGTCGGTCAGCGAACTGTTCAAGAGCGACGTGGGACGGGCGTTAAGCGAGTGACTTGGAATTTGAGGATTGAAATTTCAGATTGAGAACGAGGAGATTTTTATGGCTGTGCAAGCTGCCCAAGTAGCTGTGAAGACGCGAAACGAAAAAGGCGGCCGCGCCAACAAACGCCTGCGTGAAGCAGGCATGTTGCCCGGCGTGGTGTATGGACACAAGGAATCGGTCATTCCGATCACCATGCCGATGCGCGAAGTCGTGCATCACCTGAGCCACGGCGCGCACCTGTTCGATCTGGCTATTGACGGCAAGAGCGAAAAGGTGCTGGTCAAGGAAGTGCAATATGACCATTTGGGCATTGCCGTGCTTCACGTGGACTTTGCCCGCGTAAGCCTTGACGAAAAGGTCGAAGTCACGGTTCCGCTGGAACTCAAGGGCACGCCCAAGGGCGAAGCCGATGGCGCCGTGCTTCAACAATTGATTGCCGAGCTCGAAGTGGAATGTCTCGTCACCGACATTCCCGAAGTCATTCGGCACAACGTCAGCGACATGGAGAAGGATTCAGTGCTGGCAATAAAGGACCTGAAATTCCCCGCGGGCGTGCGCTGCCTTCAGGACGAAAACCTGCTGGTTGCGACGGTTCGCGAGATTCAGGAAGAGGTCGCAGCACCCGAAGCTGCCGAAGCCGGCGCCGCCGAACCGGAAATCATCGGCAAGGGCAAGGAAGAAGCAGCCGAGGAAGGCGCCGAAAGCGCTGCTGCACCGGCTGCAGAGAAGAAGTAAGACAAGTTGTCAGTTACCAGCTGTTAGTTGCCAGCGACGGCACCGCACTGGCAACTGGCAACTAACAACTGGCAACTATGAAGCTCGTGGTCGGCCTTGGAAATCCTGGCAGCGAATATGTCGGCACCCGGCACAATGTGGGCTGGGAAGCGATCGATCGGCTGGCGCAGCGATGGGGCTGGATCAGTCGTTCGGGCGAGTTCGAAAAAGTCGCCCGTTCAAAGTTCGACGGGCTGGCGATGGATGGCGTGGTTTCGGTACACAGCGGCGGCACTGAAAAAGTGCTTCTGCTCAAGCCGACAACCTATATGAACCTCAGCGGCAGGAGCGTGCAGGCTGCAATGGGGTTTTATCAGGTGCCGCCGACCGAGGTGATCGTGGTCCTGGATGACCTTGCCTTGCCATGTGGCAAGCTGCGAATTCGTGCGAATGGATCGAGCGGCGGGCACAACGGGTTGAAGGACATCGAGCGGATGCTCGGCACCAGCGAATATCCGAGACTGCGGATCGGGATCGACGCCCCGCCACCGCCGATTGCGGGAAAGGATTATGTGCTCGGACGATTTTCGTCCGAGCAGAGGCAAAAGATCGAACCGGCTCTGGACCGTTCAGCCGCGGCGATCATAACGTGGATCGAAGAAGGTATTACACCGGCAATGAATCGTTTCAATGCCGACGAATCGGAATAGAGGAGCCTGAATTTATGGCGACAGCATCAAAGACTTACGAGGCAATGTTTCTTTTCCCCGCTGCGGCGGCAACCGAAGTGGAAAAGAGCATCGCAATGACGCGTTCGATCATCGAGCGCCATGCGGGCAAAGTGCTTGTGGCCAAGAAGTGGGATGAGCGAAAACTCGCCTACGAACTTGGCGGCCAGAAGCGCGGCCTGTACATCATCACCTACTTCACTGCCCCCAGCGCCGCGATCGCTTCGATCGAGCGCGACGTCAACCTCAGCGAGGAGATCCTGCGGGTCATGGTGACGCATGCGGACCATCTCAATGCCGAAGAAATGGCGGCGGTCGAGCCGCAGCCGATCCAGCCCCGCGAAGAGCGGCAGCCCTGGGATCGGCCGTACGGTTTTGACGACCAGCCGCCGCGCCGTCCGATGCGCCGGGACGACAAGCCCGAAGGCGCCTCCATGGGCAAGGATTAATGCCGCCATTAGAGAGGTCTTTTCATGGCCAGTTACAATAAAGTTTTGTTGATGGGCAACCTGACACGCGACCCGCAACTGCGTTACCTGCCCAATCAAACGCCGGTGGTCGATTTTGGCTTGGCGTGCAATCGCAAATACAAGTTGCAGTCCGGCGAAGAAAAGGAAGAAGTAACCTTCGTCGATTGTTCGGCATTCGGTCGAACGGCCGAGGTCATCAACCAGTACATGAAAAAGGGAAAACCCATTTTCATTGAAGGCCGGCTTCGTTACGAGCAGTGGGAAGACAAGCAAGGTGGCGGCAAGCGAAGCAAGCTAAGCGTTCATGTCGATAATTTTCAGTTCATCGGTGGACGAGATGGCGGCGGAGGTGAAGGCGACCAGCCGGCTCCGCCTCCGCGGTCCGCGAGTCGCGGCCCGGCCCGGCCCGGCCCCCAGCCGCCATCAGCGCCGCCGGATCAGTCGTTCCCGGATGAAAATCAGTTTAAGGAAGATGATATTCCGTTTTAATGATTTTGAGATTCAAGGTTTGCGCTTTCTGAGGCATCCATCAATCTCGAACCAGCAGTTCAAGGGATCAATATGGCAAACGTGAAATTATTGCTGAAAGAATCAATCAAGAATGTCGGGAAAGTCGGCGATATCGTCGAGGTTTCGGCCGGTTATGCGCGCAATTACCTGCTGCCGAAGGATCTTGCGATGCAGCCCACGCCGAACAACGTCAAGAAGGTCGAGGCTCGCCGCAAGGAAATCGAACGCATCGAGCGCGAACGCCGCGATCAGCAGGCAGCGCTGCTCAAGCAACTGGAAGGCGTGGAAGTCACGCTGGAACGCAAAGCCAACGAGCAAGGCAACCTGTTTGGTTCGGTCAGCGCAACCGACATCTCCAAGTCGTTGCAGGCGCAGGGTTTCAATGTGCTGCCTGATGACGTCAATCTGCCCGGCAAGCTGGATCGCATCGACAAGTTCATGGTGCGGATCAAGTTTGCGGAGGATCTATCGACGGAAATCAAGGTTTACGTCGCGCCCGATGCTGAGAGCAAGGCGCTCATGGACAGCGCCGCCGCCGCCAAGAAAGCCGCCGAACCCGCGCAAGCATAAAGGTTTAGCGCGGGCCCGCAGGGCCCGGCTCGACACGACAACGAATATTTGTCCACACGATCAAGTGTGCACAGCCGGTGAAGAAACTCGCGCAATGCAACTTTCAAGTTGCATT
>DASZXJ010000220.1:0-4391 GCA_035545895.1 Tepidisphaeraceae bacterium
ATATCCAAACGACCGGGTCTGGCTGCCATCTCCATAGAGCGTGATATCCTGGCCGGAAATGGCTTGGACGATAAAGTTGCTGACCACGCGCCCATCATACGGGTGCATGCGCGGGCCGTAGGTATTGAAGATTCGAACGACGCGGATGTTTACCTTGTTCTGCCGGTGATAATCGAAGAACAAAGTCTCGGCCGCGCGTTTGCCTTCATCGTAGCAGCTTCGGATACCGATCGGATTGACGTTGCCCCAGTAGGTTTCCGGCTGCGGATGAACCTTGGGCTCGCCATAAATTTCGCTGGTCGAAGCCTGGAGAATTTTTGCTTTTACACGCTTGGCCAGGCCAAGCATATTGATCGCGCCGACCACCGAGGTCTTCATCGTCTTGACCGGGTTGTATTGATAGTGCGGCGGCGAGGCGGGGCACGCCATGTTGTAAATCTCGTCAACTTCAAGCCAAAACGGATGGACGACATCGTGTCGCACAAATTCAAAGTTCGGCTTGTTCAGCAAGTGGACAATGTTGGTCTTTTGGCTGGTAAAAAAGTTGTCGAGGCAGACGACGTCGTGCCCCTGAGCGACGAGTCGATCGCAAAGGTGCGAGCCGACAAATCCCGCCCCGCCGGTGATCAAGATTCGCTTCAATGAGTTTGACATAGACATTCGAAGTTATCGGCCAAAAACAGCAGGAACTCAATGAAGGATGCATTGAACCTATTTTTAGAAGCTGTTATGTAAGCCACTCCTTTGGCATGATCCGACGCATGAACTCGTCAAATAACGGAACGGTGAATGCTGTATCGCCATGATTGGGACTAAAGACCATGCCCTTCGCAATCAACTTGTTTCTTACCGGGCCAAGGGCAGTTACTTCGCGATTCAATACCTTAGCAATGTCGCCCGAACGATGTGGGCCAGGTCCTAGCTCCGCCATTGCACGGAGATAGACTCGTTCGGATGGCGTAAGCCGATCAAAACGTACTCGGAAAAAACTCTCATCAAGTGCCGCAATAGCCAATTTGGTGGCCGCTTCGACGTGAAGGTCATTGATAGAGAATCCATCGGCCACGTCCCAGGACTGTTTTCCCCATTCCTGGAGAAAATAAGGATATCCGCGAGTTTTACTGAAGATTTTCTCCAGTGCTCCGGCTGTGACTTGGACGCCTTGATCGTTGGCAGGTTTCTCAATCGCACGGTTGGCAGACTCGCGCGTGAGTGGGCCGACGGATGGGAAATCAAAAAGCCTCTCGGCATAGGATTTCGCCTTGCCCATCTGACCCGCAAGCTGAGGAAGTCCGGCACCCACCAAGATGACCGGGAGTTGCCTTTGCGCAGTACGGTGCAAAGCAGTGATTAGTGCAGCAAGCTGATCTTCGGCTACGTACTGAAGCTCGTCCACAAACATCGCAATCGCCGTACCCCCATCGCGTGCTGCTTCCCCGGCGGATTCCAAGAGTGCCTGCAGGTCATGTTCCAAGTCGCCGTTGTCTGCCAAACCGGATTCTGGCTCGTAGTCAATTCCTACCTCGATGTCGTTGTATTTGAGCTTAAGTACTTTTGCGAATCCAGCCAAAGCCCGAAGGGCACGCACAGCGCGATCTTTGGCTTTTTCAACTCGGGAAAGCCGTATTAGCGATAGCCGCAATTCCGGCGCGAGCAGGGCAGGCAGCGATCGGTCTTCGGGTGCTTCCACCCGAAGCGTCTCGATTCCTTTGGATAAGGCTTCATCTCTCATGCGATCAAGTAGAACTGTCTTTCCCACTCCACGCAGTCCGATCATCAAAGCGCTTTTGGAAGGACGCCCTTCTTTCACGCGTTGGATGGCGATATCCACTGACTTGCGAAGTTCATCCCGACCCGCCAACTCCGGTGGAGGGCTTCCTGCCCCTGGCGAAAAAGGATTTTTTACAGGATCCATACAAGAGTTATATCGATATTATTTAATTTATCAATAAAAGATAATTCTCTTAAATTAGATATAAAAAGCCAATTCAGGGGAGATTTTTCCCATGCTTTTAATCCGAAAAACGGAATCGGATGATGGTGAGGATGGCTTTGACGCCGTCTTTCCATGTGATTTTCTTCCCCTCTTCATAACTACGGCCATAGTAGGCAACGCCTACCTCGTAAATCCGTAGCCGCGGCCGCATTCGGGCAATCTTGGCGGTGATTTCCGGCTCAAAGCCGAATCGATCGCACTTGATCTGAATTCGATCAAGGATGCTTTTGCGGAATACCTTGTAGCAAACTTCCATGTCCGTCAGGTTCAGGTTTGTAAACATATTGCTGAAATGAGTCAGGAACTTATTGCCAAGTGTGTGCCAGAAATAAAGCACCCGATGCGGCTCGCCAATGAAACGCGAGCCATAAACGACGTCGGCTTTGTCATCCACAATTGGCTGGAGAAGCTTGCGATAATCGGCCGGATCGTATTCAAGGTCGGCATCCTGAATGAGCACAAAATCGCCAGTGGCGTGCTTGAATCCATCCCGCAATGCTGCGCCTTTTCCCTGATTTCGCGGCTTATGAAATACCCGAAAATCGACGCCGGGAAACAGCTTTGGGAGTTCATCAAGCTTTTCGGAGGTTCCATCCTTCGAGCAATCATTGACGCAAATGATCTGCCGTGTGAGCGCATCGGGCAGCGGTGCCTCCACGACGCGACGGATTAACTCCTGGATCGTCGCGGCTTCGTTGTAAACGGGGATCACGACCGAAACCATCTTGGGTGCAATTTCTGGCATATGTACAAGTCCGCACCATACTATCGGCTCAGCATCATCCGAGGAAGCCAGAGGTTTTCGTTCTTACTCTAGACTTCAGCCCTCGATGTCCGATAATGAATCAAGCCGGCACGGAGGCCTTTGCCTTGGGTGATGTACTCGACCAATCCGAAGTGGACGCCCTCCTTGCGGCGGTTGATACGGGGGCTGTTGCGTCGCAACAGCAATCTAATGCCACCGAAGTTTTCAGCACCAACGGCAAGGCCCAGATCGATGTACAGGTCTACGACTTCAAACGGCCTGAACGCGTCTCCAAAGACCAGATGCGAGCCTTGGAAGCCCTTCACGAGGGTTTCGGCAGAAATCTGGGCGCCGCCCTTTCCGGCTATCTGCGTACGATCATTGAAGTTTCAGTTGCTCATATCGAGCAGCTAACCTACAGCGAATTCATCCATTCACTGCCTAATCCGACCTGCTTTAATTTGCTTAAAGCCGAGCAATTGGAAGGTCAGCTTTGCCTGGAATTCAGCCCGCTGATCATTTATCCGATCATCGATCGTCTTCTGGGTGGAAGCAACGCGGATCTGTTCATCCCCCAGCGACCGCTGACGCAAATTGAACAGCGACTTGTCCAGCGCATCACCGATCGAGCAACTCAGCATCTTTCCGAAGCCTGGAGCAACCTCACGCCGGTGAAATTCACGGTCGAGGAATTCGAAAGCAATCCGCAGCTTGTGCAGATCGTCCCGCCGAATGAAACGGTCGTCGTTGTGGGCTTTGAACTGAAAATGGGCAATCGAGCCGGCACAATGAGCCTGTGCATTCCTTACAACTTCATCGAACCGATCATGGGCGTTCTGGCTGCCCAGAACTGGTTCAGCTATCAACGCAAAGGCGGCCAGGAAGATCATGTCAAGCGACTCACGCGCAATGTCAACAACGCTCCGATCGAATTGCGATGTTTTTTGGCTCGTACCACGATCAAGGTCAACGAATTGCTGAATCTTCAGCCGGGCGACATCATTACGACGGAAAAATCGATATCCGGCGAAGCGATCATCGAAGTCGAAGGCAAACATAAATTCATGGGCAAAATCGGCCAGTTCCGTGGCAAGCGCGCCATGCGCGTCACTAATGTCACTGCCGAGCGTGCGGAAATGCGCACTCAGAAATCCGGAGCAAATCGATGAGCCGAGCCGTCACCGCGCGTGCGGCCCGGCCAGCTACAAAGGGACGTCCCGCACCTGGCAAGGGCTATTTCCAGCGTTCCGAGCTGCCTCTGGCGAGCCTGATCTTCCTCACGCCGCTGCTTATCATTTACGAGGCAGGCACGCGCTACTTCTCGTCCGAAATCGTTGCGTTCACCTGGATGCAGGGTGTCTTTCATTTGGTCGGCGCATCTGGACGACACCTGCCCGCCCTGGCAGTTGTTTCAATTTTGCTGGCATGTCATATTGTTCGTCATGATCCCTGGGAGGTGCGTCCCGCGCACCTGTTTGGAATGGTTCTGGAAAGCGTATTACTTGCAATCCCATTAATGCTGATAGGAACGGTCGCAGCGCACTACCTGCCCATGTTTGCAGCCAACAATCGGTTGGTCAGTTTGATCGTGCTATCGGTAGGCGCTGGAATTTATGAAGAACTGGTTTTTCGATTGATTGCCTTTACCAT
>DASZXJ010000221.1:0-26718 GCA_035545895.1 Tepidisphaeraceae bacterium
AGACCCACGGCAGAGCCGTGGGCGTTCTTTTGGAAGGGTCCGCCGTTCAGGCGCTCGCAGATGTTAAGGATGTCTTCGTGGGTAAGGGGTTCGAAGAAGAGCAGATCGCTCGTGTCATAGTCTGTCGAAACCGTTTCGGGATTGGAATTGATCATCACCGATTCCAATCCCAGTTCCTTCATCGCGAATGCAGCCTGCACGCAGCAATAGTCGAATTCGATGCCCTGGCCGATACGGTTGGGGCCGCCACCGATGATGATGACTTTGGGTTTATCGGTGAGGCGGATTTCGTCTTCATTTTTGATTTTTGATTTTTGATTTTCGATTTGGACGAAAGGGGTCTCGTACGTCGAATAATAGTACGGTGTTGCAGCCTCAAATTCGGCGGCACACGTATCGACCAATTTATATACCGGCCTGATCTTCAGCGCCTCTCGGACTTTTCTTACTTCCGAGGCTGTGGTTTGCCATGTGTTTGCGAGTTGAACGTCGCTATATCCCCAGGCTTTTGCACGCTGAATCAGATCGCCTGCATAGGCCGGATCATGCTTTGAAAATGAAAAGACCTTCAGTCTCGACTCAACCAATTCCCCCTCAAAATCCACCAACTCCTTCATCTGCGCCAAAAACCAGCGATCGTAATTCGTCAGCTCATGAATTCGCTCGACTGACCAGCCCATCTTCAACGCATAGCGAACGTAATACAGCCGACCCTGACTTGGCACAGCCAATTTACGGCGAAGCTTTTCTTCGGGAATCGGCCATTCCTGATCGAGGGACTCGCCCTGCGCGGTCTTGTCGCTGCTTTCAGCTTGCCCCTTGCCCCTCGCCCCTTGTCCCTTCTCCGCATTCAGCCACTTGTCGTATTTGTCCAACCCAAACCCGAAACGTTTCACCTCCATCGACCGAATTCCCTTTTGCAACGCTTCCTTGAACGTGCGGCCGATGGCCATCGCTTCGCCGACGCTTTTCATCTGTGTCGTCAACGTTTCATCGGCATCGGGGAATTTTTCGAAGGTCCATCGCGGGATTTTAATCACGCAATAGTCGATCGTCGGCTCAAAGCACGCGACCGATTTTTTGGTGATATCATTCGGCAATTCGTCCAGCGTATAACCCACCGCCAATTTCGCGGCGATTTTTGCAATCGGGAAACCAGTGGCTTTGGAAGCCAGCGCCGATGACCGCGACACGCGCGGGTTCATTTCGACGACGACCATTTCGCCGTTGTCCGGGTTGATGGCAAATTGAATGTTCGATCCGCCCGTCTCCACGCCCACGGCGCGGATGACTGCCATCGCGGCATCGCGCATCCGCTGATATTCCTTGTCGGTCAGCGTCTGGATCGGGGCGACCGTGATCGAATCACCGGTATGCACGCCCATGGCATCGAGGTTTTCGATCGAGCAGATGATGACGACGTTGTCATTGCGGTCGCGCATCACCTCCAGCTCGTATTCCTTCCAGCCGATGACCGACTGCTCGATCAGCACCTCAGTTACGGGCGAAGCATCCAGCCCGCGCGCGACGATGGTTTCGAATTCCTCGACGTTATAGGCAATGCCGCCGCCCGTGCCGCCCAGGGTGAAGGCTGGCCGAATGATCAGCGGCAGGCCGATGTCCGCCAGCACCTTGCGGGCTTCGTCCATCGTGTGCACGACACCGCTGCGCGGAACCTTCAAGCCGATCTTGATCATCAGGTCCTTGAAGACCTGCCGATCTTCGCCTTTGAAGATCGCTTCGCGGTCGGCGCCGATCATCTTCACGCCGTATTTGGTCAGGATGCCTTTATCGTAACAGGCCATGCCCGTGTTCAACCCGGTCTGCCCGCCGAGAGTGGGCAGCAACGCATCGATGGGCGTTCCCTTTTCCTTTTCGCGCTTGAGGATCTTTTCGACGGATTCGGGATTGATCGGCTCGATGTAGGTGGCATCCGCGAATTCCGGGTCGGTCATGATCGTGGCGGGGTTGGAATTGATCAGAACGATCCGATACCCCTCCTCGCGCAGCGCCCGGCAGGCTTGAACACCCGAATAGTCAAACTCGCACCCCTGCCCAATGACAATGGGCCCGGAACCGATGATCAGAATCGTGTGGATGTCCGTGCGTCGAGGCATAACTGAAATTCAGGCAGTGAGGTGACATGGCCGTCTCGGCCATGCCGGTGGCGCTCGCACGGGCGAGACGCCCGTGTCACGGCAAGCGCATCATCACTGAAATTCGGCGAATGATACGAAGCAGCGGGCTTAAATCCAGTAACCCCAATCTTCGCACTAGAAACCCGTAACCGGACGCGATATAAGCAGCCTGGAGCGAGGTTCTGTAAATCCAAAATCCGCAATCAAAAATCCAAAATCCCACCATGCTTCCCATCGTTCTTCAACATGGTTTGTTCGGTTTCGGCGATGTCGGGATCGGCAAGCTGCGGCTGTCGTATTTCCACAAAATCGACCGCGCGCTGGCGGAATTGGGACATCCGATTATCACTTCACGCGTGCATCCCACCGGCTCGATCGAGCGGCGGGCGATCCAGCTCAAAAAGACGATCCTCGTTCAAACCCGCCGGCGAAAGATCAAAGAGCCGGTGCTGATCCTCGCCCATTCCATGGGCGGGCTCGATGCTCGTTACATGATCACGCATCTGAATATGGCTGAGCATGTCGCGGGCCTGGTGACACTTTCCACCCCGCATCGCGGCAGTCCATATGCCGATTGGTGCATGAAAAACATCGGCAAACGCATGGGCGGCTTGAAGCTTATGCGCCTGCTCAAGCTCGATGTGCAGGCCATTTCCGATCTCACGACCGTTTCCTGCGCGAAATTCAATGAAACAGTGCCCGACCACCCGGATGTAAAATATTTTTCCATCAGCGCTGCCCGTCCATGGCATCGCGTGCCCCCTTTTTTCATTCATTCGCACAAGATGATCCGCAAATTGGAAGGGCCCAACGACGGCCTGGTGTCCGTCGCCAGCGCCACCTGGGGCGAGCATCTCGATACCTGGCCCGCCGACCATCTGCATGTAATCAACAAACGCTTCGTGGCTGAGATTAAACACAGGACGGGGGATATTGTTCCGTACTATCTGGAAATGCTTGAGGAAGTGGTCGCTTCGCTTTGATCTGTTACTGGTTACTCGTTTCTTGTTACTTGTGTCTCTGAAATTCAGAAACCCCAAGTAACGAGCTACAAGTAACCAGTAACAAGTGGCAAGTAACAACTCTCGCCCCTTGCCCCTCGCCCCTCGCCCCTGTTTACTATACCCATGATCGCGGCCCTGTCCGGACGTCTCAGCCACATCGATACCACCAGCGTTCAGCTCGAATCCGGGACTATTGTTTTCGAATTGCTGGTCTGCGTGGCGGACATTCCGCAACTGGAAGAAATGCGCGGCCAAACGATCACGCTCCAAACGCTTTGCTATCTCGAAGGCGATCCCAACCGCGGCAATCTCGAACCACGATTGATCGGATTTCTTTCGCCTCGCGACAAGCGGTTTTTCGAAGTATTCACAACGGTCAACGGCATCGGCCCGCGAAAAGCGCTCAAAGCCCTCAACGCGCCGATCGCCGACGTCGCCCGCGCCATCGAGTCCGGCAACACGCGGTTTCTGGTCGATCTGCCGCAAATCGGCAAGCGCCTCGCGGAGCAGATCATCGCGACATTGTCAGGTAAACTCGGCGCATTCCTCGAAGGACCCGTTACAAAACCGCTTGCGCCATCGCGAAGAAACACCGAGGAAGACGCAGCCATTGCCGTGCTCAGCAGCCCCCAGATGGGACTTCGAAGAGCCGAAGCCGAAGCGCTGCTGGATCGAGTCAAGGAATCGCTGCCCGAATTAAAAACGGCCGAACAGTTCGTGCCGGAAATGTTGAAGTTGCATTCTAGCAGGTGAAGAAGTTGGAACCACAGATGAACACGGATGAACACAGATAATCCGGACTAAATATTTCAAATCTGTGTTTATCTGTGGTTGAATAAAATATGCCGAGAGAGCGAATAGTTTCCAGCGAATCTGAAGGCGAAGAGGAAAATCGCCAGAACTTTTCGCTGCGCCCACGGAAATTCGATCAATACATCGGGCAGGAAGCGCTGATCCGCAAGCTGCGAATCGCGGTCGAGGCGGCTGTGAAGCGCAAGGAGCCGGTCGAGCACGTGCTGCTGCACAGCCCGCCGGGATTGGGCAAGACGACCCTGGCACATGTGATCGCCAATGAAATGGGCGCGCACGTTCACGTCGCCAACGGCCCGGCGCTGACGCGCGGGGCTGATCTATCCGGCATCCTCAATCGCCTTGAGCAAGGGGACGTCCTGTTCATCGATGAAATTCATCGCCTGCCCGTCGTCGTGGAGGAGTCTCTCTACTCGGCGATGGAGGATTTCAAGATCGACCTGACGATGGACAGCGGCATGCACGCCCGGACGATCACCGTGCCGGTCAAACCGTTTACACTGATCGGCGCGACCACGCGCATCGGATTGTTGACCGGCCCGATGCGAAGCCGGTTTGGCATCATTTCGCACATCGATTTTTATACGCCTGGCGCGCTGCACGAGATTCTTCGTCACAGCGCTGATTTACTGAAAGTCGTCAGCGAAGACGCGGCGTTGAAGGAGTTGAGTCATCGCTGCCGCGGCACGCCTCGAATCGCCAATCGATTGCTCAGAAGGGTGCGCGATTTTGCCGCCGTCGAAGGCACGGGCAAGCTGACGCTGGCGATTACCCGCGAGGCGCTCAAGCTCGAAGGCATCGACGAAAAAGGCCTGGACGAACAGGACCGCCAGTTCCTGCGAACGATCATCGACATTTACGAAGGCGGCCCCGTCGGCGTGGAAGCCATCGCCGCCACCATCGGCGAAGAAGTGGATACGCTCGTCGATGTGATCGAACCCTATCTCCTGCAAACCGGTTTTGTCACCCGGACGAGACAGGGAAGACGCGCGACGAAGCTGGGATATGAACATCTGGGGTTGAAGTATTCGCCGCCGAAACAGTCCAACGATGACGAATCGCTATTCGAACCTTGAAAAGTAATTCAATAAAACTTAGGGGGTTGCGGATATGTCGGATTTGACATATTATGAATAAGGACGAGGTCGTTGATAAGCCTTTGGTGTGGCTGCATGGCGAAGTGAAAACTCCACCGTTCTCGAGCGAAGCTCGGCGAGCAACCGGATTTCTACTGCGTCTCCTGCAACGGGGAATTCAACTTGGCATGCCTCATTCACGGCCAATGCCGAGCATTGCCGGCGGTTGCCATGAATTGAGAATTCGCGACTCCGAGAAACGAGTGACTTGGCGTTTGATTTATCGAATAGATAAAGATGCGATTGTCATTGGCGATGTATTTGTAAAGAAAACGCAAAAGACGCCGCAAAGTGTGATCGACACGTGCATTAACAGATTTCATCGATATGACCAAGCGAGTCATTGAGGTGCAATGTGAAACAATCCAAGCGAGAGAAACTAAAAAAGGCCGGGTTCCGAGTTGGAACCGTACAGGAATTCCTGCATCTGACGGATGAAGAGATGTCGCTGATCGAATTGAAAGTGCGATTGATCGAAATGTTGAAGGATGTGCGAAAATCCAATGGAATTACCCAGCACGATTTGGCCCGATTGATACAATCCAGCCAGTCGCGCGTGGCCAAGATGGAGGCCGCCATGGACGTCAGTCTCGATCTGATCTGCAAGGCTTTGTTTGCAATGGGCGTATCTTCCGGACAAATCGGTCGCACAATTGCTTCTACGCGCGCGGCGTGAGATTTGTCCTCGGGAAAGATTCGCCGCGCGATTGATCGCATTACTCCACATGATGAGAAAACATCAGCCCCTGTTCGCGAGCAAATACCCAGTATGTCTGTGAACCGGACATTTGAATTGAAAGCGCATCGGATTGCCCTGGTTTTGAAGGCATGCACCAATCGGGAGCGCCGGGGCAGCCGCAGCGCTTCAGCGGGCACTCCGTCCGCAATGGAGCACAGGGGGTTTAAGATATTGAGTCACGGCGGAATCGCGCAATTGCGCGTTTATTTGGCACAAATTGGGCGCAACCACGTTTGTCCGACCCATCACATTTCGCGCGGTTCCGTGCACTTTTTGAGAGCCTTGGGTGGGAGATTTGAGATTTCGAATTCGCATGGGGGAAAATATCAACCGGTCGAAAGTATTGTCGGGTTGAGTTTTGGATGGGTTTTTAGGTTTCTCTGGTTCGTGTTCCCCGGGCAAAGCCCGGGGCTTTAGCCCCGGGGGCCGCAACACGAATGCGTGCCGGGAGTTACGAACCGCAGATGACGCAGACTTCACGGATTTGGATTTTGATCAAAACCAACCAGTGACATCCGGGGGATCCATGGATACCCCGCCTTTCGTTGCCTGCTTCGTTATAGCGAACGATGCGGGGTTGGACGTACCCTCCTACGGGTAAACCCGCCTCGCTCGCCTGCATTCAAGGCCGCAGCGCAGCCGGGGTATGCTTCCCGGCGCGTTGACACTTTCAGGGATTACGCATAAAAAGCAGTGTTCCAGCATTCAGGAAATTAGGTTTTAACCCCAAGACGATTATGCCCATGAATGAAATGACCGTGACGTCGATCAACGAACGCGCTGCCGAGGAATACTTTCGCCGAGGCATCGAAGCCGACAAGGAGTCGCTGCACGAGCGCGCCGTCGAGTTTCTCGAACGGGCGCTGAGCGAAAACCCCGACCACGAGCAGGCTGCATTTCGCCTGGCCGTGCTTTATGACCGGCGCGCGGAGGATGCGCGGGCGATCGAGTTGTATGAGCGAATCTGCACCAGCCAGCCGGTGCATCTCAATGCCCTGATGAATCTGGCGATTCTCTACGAAGACAACAACCATTACGAAGAAGCGCATCGCTGCCTGCAGGCCATCCTGCGGACCGATCCCAATCACGCGCGCGCCAACCTGTACATGAAGGATGTTGAGTCGGCCCGCTCGATGTATTACGACGAGGACGCTGAAAAGCGCGGGGACAAGCGCGATGCGGTCCTGAACATCCCGATCACCGATTTTGAACTGTCTGTCCGATCCCGTAATTGCCTGAAGAAGATGAACCTTAAGACGGTGGGCGATCTGCTTCGCACGAGCGAGCAGGAGCTGCTCAGCTACAAGAATTTCGGAGAAACGAGCCTGAATGAAATCAAAAGTCTGCTGGCCAACAAGGGACTGCGACTGGGTCAACAGGCTGAGGATAACAAGGCCGGCGTGGTTCGTCGTCCCGCGGCGGTGGTGGGCAACATTCCGCCGGAAATTGCCGCCAAAACCGTTGCTGACATGGAATTGTCCGTTCGCAGTCGCAAGGCGCTGCAGCGTTTGAACATCAACAGCATCGGTGAATTGGCCTCGCGAACCGAGGACGAACTGCTGGGCTGCAAGAACTTTGGCCACACCAGCCTGAACGAAATCAAGCAGCAGCTTGCGACGTTTGGTCTGGGTTTGAGGAAGTTGGAAGAATAGGTTCTAGTGCAATTCGAGTGTGACATGGGCTTTTAGCCCATGAGCACGGGCAGAAAGTCCGTGTCACATTTAGAATGCACCAGTACCGGTGAATAGTCGCTGGTTTCTCGTTCCTGGCAACTAAAACTGGCAACTGGCAACTCGATTGGCAAGGATGCCATGCGAAAACCGGGGTTGGGAACATTTCTATTGCTTTGCCTGTCGCTCATCCCCGCGGGATGCGCGACGACTCCGACCGAAGCGCCGGTGGTGCGGGTTCGAATCCTGGCGGACCAGGATCGCCTGACGCTCGCCGCCACCACACCGCCTGCCGTCAAATCCGCACAGGATCCAAATTGGGTTCGCATCGGCCTGCCCTCCACCGGCGGGGCGATTCTCACCCGCAGCGCCACCGGCTGGCAGATCGGTAATGCTTCTTTCAACGACGGCGAACTGCTGCTTCAACCCGCGATTCCCGGATCATTAAGCGTCAACGGCTCGGCCTATCGCGGTCGATATCGACTCGTGCCCACCAGCGCCAATCGATTTGATGTAATCAATGACGTCGATGTCGATTCGTATCTGATGAGCGTCGTCTCCAGCGAAATGCCGCGCGACTGGCACCCCGAAGCCTATAAAGCACAGGCCATCGTGGCTCGGACGTACGCACTGTACGAAGTTCATGCCGGCCCGGCCGGGCGCTCGTTCGATCTGCACGACGATCAGCGAAGCCAGGTTTACGGTGGAATCAGCGCCGAAACCGCCCGCAGCCGCAGTTCGGTCGAAGAAACCAGCGGCATCGTGGTGGCGTTTGGGCCCAGGGGAAACGAGAAGATTTTCAAAGCCTATTTCAGCTCCTGCTGCGGTGGAGTCGGGCAAAGCGCGTATGATGCGTTTGGCGACCCGGATATCCCGCCTTTGCGCGCCAAACGGGTGGGCGCGCTTTGCAGCGCATCGCCTCGGTTCAATTGGACGATTTCGATGACCAAGGCCGACCTGACTCGACGGATTCGCGAATGGGGCGCCAGTCATAAGCGTCCGGAAAAAGACATGGGGATGCTTCGCAGCATCGATATATCAGGCATCAGCCGAGAAGGCCGGCCCGTGCGATTCGTGCTCTCTGATGCGCGGGGCATTCAGTACGCGTTGAATGGTGAGGAACTCCGCTCCGCGATCAACGCCGCCGCCAACGGTGGACCGCTGCTCAGCAGCGATTTTTACCGGCCCGTTGCGACGCCCGATGCGATTCAGTTCGCCGATGGCCACGGCTGGGGCCACGCCGTCGGCATGTGCCAGTGGTGCGCCCAGGCCATGGCGCTCAAAGGCGAGCCGCACGAGCAGATCGTCCGATTCTCCTATCCCGGCGCCGTGCTCGTCCGGGCCTATTGACTGCCTTGTCCCTCGCAAATTGAGTTTGCCGAGCAGGATCCAGCTCATTTTCGCCGAATATTCGACAACCAGGCAGCCGTCGTGTATCGAGTTGTTCGTGACTGACGGCAAGGCGCTTCAATTCGATCTCATTCGCAGTGACGGCCAAGCGCGGCTGGGTCGTGTGGCCACTCGGCATGGCGTTTTTGATACGCCCGCGTTTATGCCCGTCGGCACGCAGGGCACGATCAAGGGGTTGCTTCCGGAACAGGTGGCACAAACCAATTCGCAAATCATTCTGGCCAATACCTATCACCTGATGCTTCGGCCCGGGGAAAAAGTAGTCGCTGAATTGGGTGATTTACATCGGTTCATGTCCTGGCCCGGGTCAATTTTGACCGATAGCGGCGGGTTTCAGGTCTTCTCTCTATCCGATTTGAATGAAATCGACGATCGAGGCGTGCGATTCAGAAGCCATATCGATGGGGCGATGATCGACCTCACGCCCGCCCGATCCATTCAGGTGCAAAATGATCTGGGGGCGGACATCATCATGGCGTTTGATGAATGTCCTGATCCGAATCGGCCTCGCGAATATCAGCAGATTGCGGTCGATCGAACCATCAACTGGGCCAGGCAATGCATCGAAGCCCACACCCGGCCGGGCGAGCAGTCGCTGTTCGGTATCGTTCAAGGAGGCACCGATCAGGCCTTGCGGTCGATGTGCGCCCAAAAACTGATCGAAATGGATTTCCCGGGCTATGCGATTGGCGGCTTGGCGGTCGGCGAGGGGTTTGAGGCGATGCTTGCGGTTCTTGCATGGGTCGCTCCGATGCTGCCGTCCGATAAACCGCGATATTTGATGGGCGTCGGCTATCCGCGCGATATCGTGCAAGCCGTTGCCCGTGGGGTGGATATGTTCGATTGCGTGCTGCCCACCCGAAATGGGCGAAATGCATACGTCTTCACTGCCGAGGGCTCGATTCGGCTTCGAAATAGCCGATTTACGCGGGACAATGGTCCGATCGAGGCGGGTTGCGACTGTCACGCCTGCCGGAATTTCTCGCGGGGCGCCATTCGGCACTATTTTTTCGCGGGCGAGATGCTTGGACCGATCCTCGTTTCTGTGCATAATATCCGTTTCTACCAGAGGCTGATGAACGACCTTCGCGGCTCGATCATGCGCGGAGCGTTTGACGCCTTTTGCCGCACCGATCCGCGCTGTGCGATCGGTCCGGCCGCCGATGACGAAAGGGAATCGACTTGAGCTTGATCCAACTTTTGGCGCAGACAACGGACCCCGCAACCGGAACAACCAAAACCCCCGCACCGGATTGGTTTCAGTTCCTTGGCAGCCCCATGTTTCTCATGCTGATGCTGCTGGCGGTGCTGTGGTTCTTCATGCTCGGCGGTAAACGCAAAGAGGAGAAAACCCGCCAGAACATGCTGAATCAGTTGAAGAAAGGCGATCGAATCCAGACCATCGGCGGCGTGCTCGGCACCGTCGTCGAGGCCCGAGAAAACGAAGTGGTTGTCAAGGTGGATGAAACCACCAACACCAAGATGCGATTCACCCGCAGCGCAATCCATCGCGTGCTGGAAGAAGAGAAGGCGGAGAACAAGTAGTTTGAGGAAGGGATGAAGGATGAAGGGTGAAGGATGAAGGCGCCCCGCGTTTTTCATCCTTCATTCTTCTTCCTTCATCCTTAAATTATTATGCCAACCCAACTTTCCGGCCGAGTCACGCTGATTCTTGTCGTACTTTTTGGATCGCTGTGGGCGATTTTCCCAAGCGCTCCCAAAGCGCTGTTCGCGCCGTTCAATCGCGACATCGAATGGTCGCTCAAGCCCAACCTCAAGCCCGGCATCGACATGGTCGGCGGGACGAGCCTGCTTTATGAAATCAAGGTTCCGCCGGGCGGCGGTTCCAACGACTTGGCCGAGCAGGTCATGAACTCGCTGAAAAAACGCGTCGATCCGGACGGCATCCGCAATCTCATCTGGCGTCCGCAGGGCAATACCCGCCTGGAAATCCAGATGCCGATGACCTCGACGACCAAGCAGACCAAGGAACTGCGAGCCCGGTTTGCCGCTGCTCAGCAGGAGCTGGAAGCAACCAACCTCCGCATCGGCGAGGTGCAGTACGCGATCCAGGATCTCAAGGGAGACGAACAGGCAGAAAAGTTAAAAGCCCTCGCTGCAGGCAGCGCAGCGCGAACCTCGCTTTTCGCAACCATGAAAGCGACCTGGGACCGTGTTCAAGCTGTCCAGCACCGCAATGCGGCTGCACAAGCGCAGGCGCAGTTGGAATACGACAAACTCAACGAACAACTCACGGATAGCAATCTCCAAGTCTCGGAAATTCAGACGATTCTGGATTTGAACAAGCCCGAGGTTCGCGATCAGCGGCTGGCGGAATTGAAAACGCGTTTCGCCGATTTCCCCAAGCGTCTGGCCGCGATCGATAATTTTGTGAAGGAGTATGCTGCGTTCAGTCAGGTCAAAGGCGCAATCGACGATGCGGCAGAATTAAAGCAGTTGCTCAAAGGTTCGGGCGTGATTGAGTTTCACATTCTGGCCAGTGATTTGCCGCCAGCACAGCGGCAGGAAATGGTCGATCGACTCGAGCATCGCGGCCCGCGCGTGCAGGCCAACGATATCGTCCGCTGGTACCAGGTCGATCGCGATCAGGAAGTCATGCAGCAGATGGATCGCTCGGTGCAGGAACTCAGCCTGACCACCAGCGATGCCGAGCGATCGCAGATTGTTGCGCGATTGTCTGAAGGAAATGAGCACATCAAATCGCTTTTGGATTCGCTCGTGGCCAACCTGAACGATCCGGCTCGGCGAAAAGAACTCCAAACGCAGATCGAAAACGCCAAGCTGATGGGCGGCGCGAGCCTGGTTGATTATGGCGGCAAGAAATGGGCGCTGTGCTATATCACCAACGACAAAACCCTCGCCCAGCGCGAAGGCCGGCCGCAATGGCATCTGGAACGGGCGTATCCGGTCCTGGAAGGCGGCGAACGCCAGGTCGGATTCCAGTTTGATCCGCAAGGCGCTCGATATTTTGGCGATCTCACCGGCAGCAACATCGGAAAGCCGCTGGCGATCATCCTGGACGACAAGCTGATCAGCGCACCAAACATCAACACCCAGATCAACGGCAGCGGCGTGATCACCGGCGGCGGTCGTGGTGGGTTTGGCCAGAATGAAATGACCTATCTGGTCAACACGCTCAACGCCGGAGCCTTGCCCGCACAACTCGCCGAAGAACCGATCAGCGAGCAACAGGTCGGCCCACAACTGGGCGAAGACAATCTTCGAGCAGGCCTGCTTGCATCGGTGCTTGGCTTGGTTGTCGTCGCAATTTTCATGCTGATTTACTATCACATTTCCGGGATCGTGGCGTTCATCGCGCTGATGATGAACATGATCATCATCCTGGGCGTGATGGCCGCCCTGAATGCGACTTGGACCCTGCCGGCAGTGGCGGGCATCGTGTTGACCATCGGCATGTCCGTCGATGCCAACGTGCTGGTGTTTGAACGTCTGCGCGAAGAACAACAGCGCGGCCTGTCATTGAAGATGGCGTTGCGCAATGCGTACGACCGCGCCTTCAGCGCAATCGTCGACTCCAATGCAGTGACTGCAATCACCTGCCTGATTCTTTACTGGCTGGGCAGCGAGGAAGTGAAGGGCTTTGGTTTGACGCTGCTCATTGGTCTGGTCAGCAGTTTGTTTACCGCGTTATTTGTGACCAAGACGATTTTTGCGGCCATGCTGAAATACGGCAATCTGCAGAAGCTGGGTTCGCTGCCGGTCACCTGGCCACCGCTCGGCAAGGCGCTGCATCCAAACGTCAACTGGATGAGGCTGGTCAAATTCTTTGCAGCCACCAGCGTTGTTCTGATGATCCTCGGTGGAATCTCGCTGTTCACCGCGTTTCAGCGCGGACAGTTGTTCGGCATTGAGTTTGTTTCAGGTACGGCCGTTCAATTTGAATTGAGAGAAGCGGCTCCTCGTGAAGATGTGCAGGGCTGGCTGGAAAAAGCCCCCGAATCGGCATTGCCCAGCCCGCAGGTCGTGTCGGTTGGCAGCGATCAAAAGACGTACGAGGTGGTCACGCCCAGCAACCAGGCCAAGCTGGTCACTGATGCGGTCCTCTCCACGCTTGGAGCTCGGCTGAATACACTGCTGCCATCCAAATATGACGATGTGACCCTGCCTTACGACCAGGCGTTGAACAAGGCAATGTTCCCCATCATGCCCGACACCCGGACGGTTGGCGGGATGGCGCCCGCGGCGCTTCGTGGGCACATGGGCGGCGTAGCGATTGTGCTGAAAAATATGGAGCCGGTCCTTTCGGTTGATGAAATCAAGAAGCGCCTCGAACAGGCCCGCTTGCAGCCCCAGGCGGGCGAAAAGAATTCGCAATATCGGCAGCTCGATGTCGAAGCCAGCAGCGATGGGAAAACCGCCGTTGTTCTGACCTCCGATCCGAATTCACCATACGACGCATCCGATCCGCTGAAACTCGATCAATGGACGCAGGACCTTGCCAAGCCAACCTGGGAAATGGTGCAACTGGCGATCAACAGTCCGCCGAAATTGCAGAAGGTGAGCAACTTTGATGCGCAGGTGGCCGGGCAAATGCGCAACGATGCGATTGGCGCCCTGGCGCTCTCGGCGCTGGTCATCATGGGCTATATCTGGATTCGATTCGGCAATCTGAAGTACGGTTTCGCGACCGTGGTGGCGATGCTGCACGACACCTTGCTGGTGATTGGATTTATCGGATTGTCGCACTTTCTGGGCCACACGACATTTGGACGAAACGTGTTGCTGATCGAACCGTTCCGTGTCGATCTCACGCTCGTGGCGGCCGTGCTGACGATCATGAGCTATTCGATGGTCGATACGATCGTCGTGTTTGACCGCATCCGCGAAAATCGCGGCAAGTTCGGACATCTCGATTCGCAGATCATTAATGATTCGGTGAACCAGACTCTGTCGCGAACATTGTTGACGGTCTTTACCACGATCCTGACGGTTTTTGTGATGTATGTTTTCGGCGGACCGGGCATTCATGGCTTTACTTTTGTGATGCTGGTTGGCATATTGATCGGAACGTACTCTTCGTTCGCGATTGCTGCACCGATCCTGTTGATCGGGGAAACCAAGCCGCGGGCGGCAGGCCCGGGCAAATCCGCAGGACGGCGGCAATTGCAGGGAGCTTAAGGAATTTTTGATTGCCGATTTGCAATTGCCGATTCTGGTGTCGAGACCAGATCGCCAACTGCAAATCGCAAATTGCAAATCGGGAAAGGAATCCCATCATGCGCAAGGACGTCAAACTCGGTTTCGCCATCGGCGGAATTCTCTTATCCGTTTTAGTCGTTTACGCGTTAATCAGTTCTCAGGGGCAAGCCACGCCGGAAGCGATCCAGCTTTCGACCACGGATGACTCCGCCAAGCCTGTCCAAAGCGAGCCGCCGGCAATCAATCTGGCCCCGATTCAATTGAACCATGATGCCGTTGCGTCGCTGGTGCCGGCGACTCAGCCTGCTCCTGCGACGCCCCAGCCGGCATTACCCCCGATTGCCGCTCAATCCAACGAATCCAAGCCTGCCGGCAATGATCCGTGGGGCAATGTTTTGTCCAACGGCATGACGATGATGACCGAGACGCCGTCGCCCAAGCCGGTGGCGGATGTTTCCGGCGCGACGCAGTCCCATAATCCCGCGCCCGGCGGTGGTGCGGAGGTCAATCCGGGCGCACCGGCTTCAAATAGGCCGCTGAGCATGATGACATCCGGGTCGCCGTCGACCGGTCCCGCGGCGATCGAACAAACCGCCCCTTCCACGCCTCGAACGCATGTAATTCGCAGCGGCGAGAATTTCTGGACCATCGCAGCCGCGGTTTATGGAAATTCGGCCTATGCCCCGCAATTGATCCGTGCGAATCCAACGGTCGATCCGCGTAATCTGAAGGTCGGTTCGGTCATTAACGTGCCGCCTAAGGATCAGGTCGCCAGCGCCATGAGCACGGTCACTGCGCAGGCGAATTCAGCTCAGCCGCTGGATGTGAAGACCTCCTATCGCGTGGAAACCGGCGACAGCCTTTATCGCATCTCCGTCAAGCTTTACGGCAAGCCGACCGAAATGGACAAGCTGTACGATTTGAATAAGTCAATCATCGGTCCGGATCGAACCAAATTGCACGTGGGCATGGTCCTTAAATTACCCCAGGCTCCTATCGCAAAGTCCCAATAATGTCGATTGACCAATCCCACTTGATCTAATGGCTCCTGCCCGTCAGAGTAGGGGCTGGAATGACAGACCAGCACTTAACGCCAGCGGAAGATGAAACAGGTGGATTGCGCGAACTGATCGAAAACCAGCCGCGACTGGCGGCCTGGCTCGGGGGCGCGCTCATCGTCGTTTTAACCCTCATCGCCTACAAGCCGGCGATCGTCGCGGGATATATCTGGGACGACGATCATCACGTTACCAACAATCCACTCATCCGCGATTGGCAGGGGCTGGGGCGGATTTGGACGGACGTATTCCCGCATCCATCGGAATATCAACTGCCGCAATATTATCCGCTGACCCACACGACGTTTTGGATTGAATATCATCTGTGGGGCTTGAACCCGATTGGCTATCACACCGTCAATGTGGTGCTGCATGTCGCCAATGCGATGCTGGTCTGGCTGCTGTTGAGGAAACTGGCGGTTCCCGGCGCCTGGCTGGCTGCGGCGATCTTCGCGCTGCATCCGTTGAATGTTGAATCGGTCGCGTGGGTGTCCGAGCGCAAAAACTGCCTGTCACTCCTGTTTTTTCTCTCATCGCTTTACGTCTATCTGCGTTACGCCGGGGTGATCGTTCCGACATTGGCTGATCAATCGACAACAGCCAGGTGGTTCACATTACCCGATGATCCGCAGCGGCTATACGCGCTGGCAGCCACGTTGTTTGCATGCGCCCTGCTCAGCAAGACGGTCGCCAATTCCATGCCCGCGGTGGCGCTTCTGCTCATCTGGTGGAAGCGGGGCAAGCTGAAGTGGAGCGATATTCAGCCCGCGCTTCCGCTGATCGCTGCGGGAATCGTATTGGGCACACTGACTGCCTACATGGAACAGGTGCGGGTTGGCGTGGCGCTGCGTCCGCAACTCTGGAAGTATGCCCATTCACCAATGGGCGAGTTTGGCGCTCGATGCATCATCGCCGGACGCGTCGCATGGTTTTATCTTGGAAAACTGATCGTTCCGTTCCCACTGATCTTTAACTATGAGCGATGGGACATCAATGCGGCCGACCCCATGCAGTATCTCTGGCCGTTGTCGGTGCTCGTGATCGTCGGCTTGATCGCGCTCAGCCGCAAGTTGCGGGGAGGGCTGGTTGCCATATTGTTTTACCTGGGCACGCTCGTTCCGGCGATGGGTTTTATCGATCTGTGGCCGATGCAGTATTCGTTTGTTGCAGATCATTTTGTTTACTTCTCGACCATCGGGCTGATCGCGCTGATTTCGGCGCTGATTGTAAAGAACCTGACGCTGGAAGGCACGGCGGGCGTGGCGGCGTGTGCGTTGCTCCTGTTCTTCGGAATGACCTGGTCGCAGGGCAATAAGTACGAGAGCAACGAGAAACTCTGGTATGAAACGCTCATGCAACGCGACAAGACATCATGGATGGCAGCCAACAATTACGGCGTGGAGCTTCGGGATCGAGGTCTGATTCGCGAGGCTGAATTGTGGTTCAACGCAGCGTTGAAGCTCAAACCAAATTACACCGAGGCGTATTACAATTTGGGTGTGGTTGCCGAGATTCGAGGCTTGCAGGCCGAGCAGGCTCTGGCGGCTGCCACTCAACCCTCAACGCAAAACAGCGCCACGCAACCCACCACCCGGCCCGACGACTATTACGCACAGGCGGCGGAAGATTATGTCAAAGCAATCGAGGTCGATCCCAACTACGGAAACGCACGCTTTCGCTTGGCCCTGATGCTGCAGCGGAAAGGTCAACCGGAGTTAGCGGCCGATGAGCTGAAGCGCGTGGTGGCTCTGTCACCTCGTAACGCGGCCGCATGGCAACGCCTTGGGTACATCTTCATGCAAATTCAAAAGCCCGCCGACGCGGTCGATTCGTTTCGACACGTGCTGGACTTGGAACCCGATTCATCTCAGGCTCATGCGGATGTCGGCGCAGCCCTGCTTCAAGTGGGCGATTTATTCAATGGCTTTGCCGAGTGGGAAACAGCATTGCAGCTTTCGCCGGGCAACGTTGCGATGGCCAATGATTTTGGAAAGAAGATGTTTCTTGTCGGCGACTATCGCCGCGCCGAGGTTTTTTTCCGCCAAGCGCTGCCGATGCAGGACCCGCCCCCGGTCGAATTGCTGACCAATCTCGCCGTGGTCATGGCCAAGCTTGGCCAGCCGGACGAAGCTCGTAAACTGCTTACCCAGGCGCTTCAGCTTGATCCGACCTATACAATGGCAAAGGACCGTCTTGCCGATCTGGCGGCGGGACGAATTCCTCCCGCCACGACTCGCGCATCAACAGCGCCTTCGTCCCAGCCCATGCAATAACGTGTTTATTGATCTTGGATTTAAGTGAAAAAGAAGACACCGCCTGTTACGGTCGGTGTCTTCCGGAGGGGAGAAAATGCGCCGTTGCGCTTAGCGTCTAATTTTGCCTAACTTATCCTATCCAAAACCTAAAGCCAGTCAATCAAATAAGACACGACTGTTTGCTTTCAAAAGGAATCGGTAAACACGGTCAAATAACTCTACTCATTTTCACTTTATTCACGCACTTTAATGTAAAAATTTAGGAGCGGTTCTGGAACACCGCCTGTGATAACGACTTGGATGATTTGTTATCGGCGGCAAGAAGCGACGGGAATATCGAGCATTGTCTTAAGTCCCGGTTGCACGGTTGGTAGAAGTCGAGCCGCGTTTATTAAGGATGCGACCGTTGCGCTGTCTCCCGGTGTCGAGCCGGGAATCGTTGCGGTTAATGGCGCCGGGCCTATGATTTCGACTCGGTCCTGCGCGTCTTCCACGCCGATGGCCATCGTCAGATCCAGCTCGATGTTTAGGTCCTTTCCCGACCATGATGCTGTGTTGCGCATGCCGCAAACCATGCCCGGCTCGATGGTTCCAAGACGGCTTTCCATGACCCGATCGGCGATGACCGGTTCAAGTACAATCTTTACCCCAGCGGGTTTGGCTTGCTGACCCAGGGCAGCCGCGAGCATCGCAACACTTTCACCAATCCCCATATGTCCGATCTTTCCTTCAGCAGCCAGCTTGTTGAAATAACCCGGGGTCATGGTCGCGCCGACCTTCGCCTGAAGCGGCAGGCGTCGCTTGGCGGCATCGAGTCGGCGGATGACCTTCACCCCTTTCACTTCAGTCACCATCGACGACAAAATCGCCGGCAGCAGGTCCATGACAAAACCGGGATTCACTCCCGTGCCCAGCAAGGCAACTCTTCTCTTTTTCGCTTCTGTGTCGATCTGCGATGCCAGCTTCTTGTTCTTAAACGAAGGAAAACTCATTTCCTCACAACTGCTGACAACGTGCAAACGATGTTTGATGCATTCCCGCAATGTAGGCACGATATTTACGAAGTGCGATGTGGTGGTGACAATCGCCACCCGAGGCTTTTTCGACAGGGTGCTCCGAATATCTATCGCCACCTTTGGGCCCTTTGGAAGGTCGGTCAGTCGTTTGCCTGCTTTGGCAGGATCGATATCCACAAGCCCGACAAGCTTCATGCCCGGATCGTCCATCACCGCGCGGGCCGCGTTGACGCCGATGGGTCCCAAACCGATGACGATGACGTTCAGCATTCCATGAAAATACATATTCCACCTGAAAACTGGAAATGAAGTGTTGGCAATACCGTATATCCAGTGATAGGATGCACTCGCTTGGAAAAGGGGTCGGACCAAGCTCTTGAACTGCCGGTTCTATCCCAGGTGGGGCGGGATCCAGAAATGGCGCGCGCCTGGCCGGACTGGTTACGCTGGTGCATTGTCGGCCTTCTGGTCGCGATCGCTTCGACCGCCATCTACTACGGCCTGCAACTTCGCGAATACGCATTCGTCAGCACCACCGGTTACCACTTCAACGGCGACGTGAATAACGGCTTTGAATGGGGCCAGCGCGGCAAAGCCACCGGACTTTTTCAAATCTACGATGCTCGCGGCGTGGCTGGTTCCAATCTCGATTACACGCCGCTGCGTCTTGCGGTGGTCACGGCCTGGGTCGCGTGGGAACAACGCATCGATCCAAACATTCGCGGCTGGTCCGACAGTTACGAAATCACTTCGCCGATGCTTCACCTCAATACGCTGGCGGAACTGGTCTCTAGCGTGTTTGTATTTCTCCTGATCCGCATGTGGGTGATTCGCATGGATGATGCGAACCGCCCGATTGATTCTTCGCCGCGTCCGTTTCGGGGCGTGATTCAGGGGATGATCGGCGCGGCGTTTCTCTGGTTCAATCCTGCCGTGCTTTGGGACGGACATTGCTGGCCGCAGTGGGATGTGTGGGTGGTTCCGTTTTTCGTCGCGGCGCTGTGGCTGGCATGCGTGGACTGGTGGTTTGCCGCCGGTGCGTGCATCGTGGTCGGCGCGTTTTTGAAGGGGCAGATGTTGCTGGGCGCGCCGGTACTCATCCTCTGGCCGCTGTTCAGTTTTCGATTCGGCGCGGTCCTGCGATTGATCAGCGGATTGACGTTCACCACCGCAGTGGTGGTGTTCCCCTGGATGAGACCCGAGCGACCGGAAATGACCTGGTATTTTTCCATGCTGGTTGGCTTGGCGCTGACAATTCCGCTGGTTTTCAACTGGAGAATTCATTGGTCGCTGCTGCTCGGTTCGGGAATTGCCGCAGCGATTTTTGTCTGGCCCTGGCAGGCGATCGGTTCGCCGCAAATGCATTTTCTGCCCCTGCTGATCGTCGCGGGCGTTTCCCTGGCGAGGATTCTTCCCAGGCGCGTCGTTCCACACGTTTACGCCCTGGCGATCGGCCTGACCATTCTCCTGATGATGCCTCTCTACGGCGCCAGCAGTAGTTGGTACGCGATCGGGTTCGAACATGGCTCGATGAAATACGATGGCATGCTCACCGGCGGCGGCACGTTCAATCTGGCTGCTTTGCTCTCGCGATCCTGGCGAACGGTCGTCGATCCCAATGAGCTTCTTCACCTGCCCTTTACCGGCCGATTGGTGACTTATCGCGTCCTTATGGGATTGATTTACGCCATCTGCGTCGCACTCTGCGCGATTGGCGCTGCCATCCATGATCGCCGGAAGGATGTTCGCTTTCTCGTTGCGATGGCGGCTCCGTGGACGATCTTCTACGTGCTCATGGTGCAGATGCACGGTCGCTATCTGCTGTGGGGCGCCGCAATGTCGGCGCTGCTGATCGGCGTGAGTTTCGGCATGGGTTTCATCGCGATCATCATCAGCATCATCGCCTTTCTGGGGATGTTTTTGAACCAGTACACGATTTATCGATATTGGGATTCAACCACAGTCAGGACGATTCAGCAGGTTCATCCCCACCTGGGCTGGATGCTGCTGCTGGCGTGTGCAGTGCTGTTGTATATGGCCATCCTCCCGCGATCGCGCGTGACTTAAAATAATGGCGGTCAATAACTTCGATGTCCTGGTAGTGGGTCAGTTTGAGATGGGTTCATTTTAGCCCCGCCCTTGCGGCGGGTTTTCGAGCGCCAAACCCGCCGCAAGCGGTGAGGCTAAAATGGCAATGCCTGTAAACTGGCCCAGTACCGTTGTCCTGCTCATTTCCCTGGTCAATCTGGCCGATTTACCCGATGCGACATTGTGGTATAGTATTGCAGGGCGATGCGCCCCGGGCACACCACTGATCGAGCATAAGTGTTGAGGTAACAAATGGATGTAACAGTCATCGGCTGCGGCTATGTCGGATTGGTTACCGGAACCTGTCTGGCAAGTATCGGACACACCGTCCGCGGCGTGGAAAAGGACCAGAAGAAACTGAAAACCCTTCAGGACGGCCATTGTCCGATATTCGAGCCGGGCCTGCACGAACTGATGCAGGAGCAATACGCCACCGGACAACTCCAATTCACCGACAACGTCAAAGCCGCCGTGAAGGACGCGGAAGTCGTCTTCCTCTGCGTCGGCACGCCCCCGCGCCCGGATGGCACGGTCGATATGAGCTACCTCGAACAGGCCGGCAAGGAGGTCTGCGACTCCCTGGCTGAACTCAACAACGAATACATGGTGACGATCGTCGTGAAATCGACCGTCCCGGCGGGCACCAACCGCAAGCTCTACAAGTTCCTCCGCGAGCAGACCAAGGCCTACGTGCAGGTGGTTTCCAACCCCGAGTTTCTCAAGGAAGGCACGGCCGTTCAGGACTGCATGAACCCGGATCGCATCGTGATCGGCGGAGAATCGCCCGAGGCGTTCCGGCAGATGCGCCGGCTTTACGATCCGCTGGTCAAGCGAGAGGAAAACTTCCTGACGATGAACTGGGAAAGCGCCGAGCTGACCAAGTATGCCGCCAACAGCATGCTCGCGGCTCGTATTTCGTTCATGAACGAAATGACGATCCTCTGCGAGTTCTATGGCGCGGACATCGAAGAGATTCGCAAGGGCATTGGCACGGACAGCCGAATCGGGCCGGCGTTTCTTCGCGCGGGCTGCGGTTACGGCGGCTCGTGCTTCCCCAAGGACGTCGCGGCGATGGAACACATCTCGCGCACGGCAGGTCATGAAAGCCTGTTCGTCAACGCGGTGCAGACCGTCAACAAGAACCAGAAGAAGCGGTTCGTCGATAAGATTGAAGCCAAGATTGGCCGGCCGATTGACGGCGCGCAGATCGCCGTGTGGGGCTTGGCGTTCAAAGCCGACACGGACGACATCCGCGAGTCCGCAGCCATCGACGTGATCCGATATCTGCTCGATCGCGGCGCTCATGTCCGTGCCCACGACTACAAGGGCATGGAAAACATGAAACAGCTTTTCAAGGACGAGGTCGAGTGGTGCGCTGATCCGGTGACAGCCGCCACCGGCTGCGACGCGGTCGCGCTGCTGACCGATTGGCCGCAGTACACGACGCTGCCGTTCCGGAAGATTGCCGCGACGATGAACACGCCGATCATTTTTGATGGCCGCAACTGCCTGCATCGGGATGTGATGCGCGAGACGGGCTTCCAGTATTATCCGATGGGTCGCCCGCCGGTCGAGAACGCGCTGCGATTGAAGCACCGCGTGTAAAACAAGCACGCAGTTGAACTGGAATCCCGCTTGGGGTTTCGCGGTAATATCATTGCGAAACCGCAAGCGTTTTTGCTGGCCTTCCCGGACGCAAAAATTCTGTAAATTCATGTAAATAATGGCTTTGTGTTGGATGCGGATTTGATTTTGACTATCACAAACATATGTTTTAAACTTATGTTTGAGATGGATGAAAAAAAGTCCATTACGCAGGGACTGACTCGACAGACTCATGCTCGGCTTCTGGAAGTTGCTGGCGAGATGTTCGCTGAACGAGGGTTTCGCGGAGCCACGGTTCGGGAAATCTGTAGCCGCGCCAAGGTGAACATTGCGTCGGTCAACTATCACTTTGGTGGCAAGGAAGCGCTGTACGCCGAATGTCTGACTTATTGGCTGGACCAGATGCGTAATGCCTATCCGCCCGATATGGGTGTGACTCCGGATTCCACTCCCGAGCAAAGGCTGCACGCATTTATTCGGTCGTTTGTCTTCCGCATTCTCGATAACAGCCGCTTTACGTGGTACGGCAAGTTGATTGCCCGCAACATGGTCGAGCCCACGCCGTTTCTCAATCGGTGTTGCGAAACCTCCTTTCGTCCAATGGCTCACCTCTTGGCGGGAATCATTCGTGAGATCGTTGGGACAAAGCTCGACGACAAGCAGGTCGAATTGACGGGCCTGAGTATTGTCGGACAAATCGTCTTTCATGTTCACTCGCGCCCAATCATCGACAAACTCTTTCCGCAACTTGGTTATGAGCACGCGGATTTGGAATACCTGGCTGACCACATCACACAGTTTTCGTTGGCAGGATTGCGTCAACTGGCCATATTGAATCAGGATAAAGTCAAGGTGTTGTATGACGTTGATGGAGAATAAGATTTCCGAACCAGAGGCGCAGGCAAAAATCTCGCGCCGAACGACTCGTCGGACCGGCCGATCCGGGGTTTGGCGCGCTTTGGCGTGGATATTGGGTTCAGTGGGCATTGTTGCCGCCGGTGTTGAAGTTGCACGGTTGGTAATCCACGCTCGTCAGTATGAATCGACTGACGATGCATTTCTTGACGCCCATGTTGTGCAAATCAGCACGAAAATGGCGGCCTACGGGTAGTGTCCTAATTTGAAAATCCTGCAAAAAAGGCGGGCGACTTTTAGATCGCCCGCCACATTCGACGAACTTGCACAATCAATTGGAATGATTGCGGGCCATCCTAAATCGCGGCAAGTAATTCGTCCAGCCCCCAAACATGGTCCGCCACGCCAGCCGCCATTGCCGGGGTTATTCCTATCTGCCGCGGGAAAAGAACAATGCGGCCTCGGGCTTGATCAATCTTTCCCGCAATATCGGCGGCAGCACGGGCATCGCCTTCGCCACCACCATGCTGGCTCGTCAGGCTCAGATTCATCAGAACAATCTGATTTCCCACATCTCCCCCTATCACCCGCAGGCGCGTCAAACCCTTTGGTCGATCAGGCAGATGCTGGTTCACCACGGCGCCGGCCAGGTTCAGGCTGTGCAAGAATCGCTGGCGATGGTTTACGGTACGGTCCAGCATCAAGCGGCGATGTTGTCGTACATCGACGTTTTCAAAACCATGGCGCTGATCTTTCTAACGATTGCGCCGCTGGTCATCCTGATGAGGCGAATCAAACCCGGTGCGGTGGCCGCCCATTGAAGGGTGATTCATTCCCATTTTAGAACGTGCGCTGCCGAGCGGGGCCTTTGCGATGCGTCTTTTTCGCCAAAGGCCAATGCGCCTTGGGTGCAAACGAAGGGTTCGCCGCCGGTGCGCTGCGTGAATGGGCAACCGGCTCCGCCGGGCGGGAACGATGTTGCCCATGCGGCTGGTTCTGCGGTCCGTGCGGTCGATTCTGCGAATCATGGCGCTGCCGGTCATGCGAGTGCTGTCGCGGCTGGTGCTGCGACGGCTTGGGGTGATCCGCCTGCGTGAATTGCGGCAGATCGGTTTGCACGGCGATCGACTGGCCGATCATGCGCTCGATGGCTTTAAGGTTGCCGCGTTCGTCGCGGTCGCAGAACGAGACGGCCGCCCCGGTCGCGCCGGCGCGGGCGGTTCGACCGATGCGATGCACGTACGTCTCGGGTTCATGCGTCAGATCATAATTGACTACATGTGTGATTCCATCCACATCGATCCCTCGGGATGCGATGTCGGTCGCCACCAGGATTGGCGTCTTGCTCGAGCGGAAATTGCGCAGCGCCCGTTCGCGGGCATTCTGGCTCTTGTTGCCGTGGATGGCTTCGGCCCGGATGTTGCGGGTATGCAGGTGTCTTACGACACGATCCGCGCCATGCTTGGTGCGGGTAAAGACGATCGTGCGGGCCATTGGCAGGCTGTTATACAAATGCGCTAGAAGAGCGGCCTTGTTGCCCCGGTCCACGAAATAGACTGATTGCCTGATCGTTTCCACCGGTGTCGTGGTCGATGCCACCTGCACCGAGACTGGATTGTGCAGCAGCGAATTCGCCAGTTGGCGGATTTCGTGAGGCATGGTCGCGGAAAAGAGCAGGGTCTGACGCTTGGCGGGAACCTGAGCGACGATTCGGCGGATATCGGGAATGAAACCCATGTCCAGCATGCGGTCGGCTTCGTCCAGAACGAGGATTTCCAGGTTCCGCAGATCACAGAATCGCTGGTTCATCAGATCAAGCAATCGGCCCGGCGTGGCGACGAGAATGTCCACTCCGTTGCGAAGCGCCATGACCTGAGGCCGCTGGTTCACGCCGCCAAAGATCGACGCGGTTCGCAACTGCAGGTTTCGGCCATACGTGCGAAAGCTGTCGTGAATCTGAAGCGCCAGTTCGCGCGTCGGGCACAACACCAGTGCGCGAACGTTGCGTCGCTGCGGAGTTGCCGCGGCAAGGCGCTGGAGGATCGGCAGCGCAAACGCCGCGGTCTTGCCCGTGCCGGTCTGGGCGCAGCCAAGCAGGTCCTTGCCTTCGAGAATATGCGGAATCGACTGCGCCTGGATCGGCGTGGCCTGGTCGTAGCCTTCGGTGGAAATGGATCGCAGCAGCGGCTCGATGAGCCGTAAATCGGAAAACTTCATGACGTCCTTCTGGTGCTTTTGCACACAAGGTGCGCACCACAAGGGCCACGGCAAGTTGCCGAAAAAAGCCGGTCGATGCGCTACAACTGAGCTTCGAAATTCGATCAGGAACAAGCCGGAACAGGCAAACTTCGTGATGCGCGATGCGGGCAGTTGTTGAAAACAGTATATCAACATATTGGTTTTTGTCCATCACCGGGGAAAACCACCGCGAAACCGCAAGCGGCCGCTGAGTGAAATTTGAATTCGAGCGAGCTCCCGTTTGCTGTAACGTCTTTTCTCGAACCGAACATCGCGCGGGCGTGACGACGTATCCAACCGCGCTTCCAGGTAAAGCCGCCGGTGGCATCGGCGGAAGATTCACGGAATATTTGGCGGCACCGAGAGCGTTTGATGGTTCTGGTTCCATCGATTTCTCCTTTTTCCCTTCGTGAAAACTTCGTTTCTTTGTCTCTTCGCGGCTCTTAATCTCCTTTTCCCACGTCAGTCGGACCCACGGCGGCGCCGTGGGCGTTCTTTGGTGCTTCGGTGTCGCGATGGGCTGGCGACAGTTCGCGAGGGGTTGGTTCCAACTCATCGGCTGTATTGGGGTTGGCATGGGGCTGGTCTTCCGTGGCTTCGTTTTGCATATTTTCTTCGATGAGCGACTGCGTCAGTTCGCTGGGTTCCTCGATCGGTTGTTTTTGCAATTCACGCAGTTGTTTCAATGCCCGGTGCATGGAGTTGTCGAGTCGTTGCTGGTAGCGATGGATGCGCTCCAGGGCTGGATCATTCGATTGGATGATGCTCGCCAGCAGCACGCCGCCCAGGATCGGCGCCAAGGGATCGTCGAGTTTTCGCCGGGCCTCTTCGTGGGCGGCGATCGCCTGCTTGTGCTCGGCTTCAAGTTCGTCTTTGTCATGTTTGGTGTGGCGCAATCGTCTGGCGGCCAGTTCGACATCTCCTTCCAGGCTGTTCACCTCCCTTTCCAATTCGTCGGTCTCCTCCTCGTCGAGTTCGTCATGTTTGATTTGAAAGAGCCGGCTTTCGGCTTCCAAAGCACGCTGGGATTTCCAACTGGCCGCGATGATCTGCTGGGCCAGTTGCAATTCCAAAGCATCGCGCGGATTGAGTCTGAGCAACAGCGAGCGATTGAACTGGGCGAAGATCGTTTCATCTTCCCCCGGCAGGACCAGGCTTTGTGCAAACAGGCCATGGGTGATGGCGTTGTAGCGGCAGCGCGATTTTCCCTCGCTGGTTTTGGGCCCGGTGGATTTGAGCGCGTTGAGACGATTGGCCTGACGTTTACGAGTGGAAATCGACATGATGAACCTCCGATGAGGAAGAAGTAAGACCCTTTTGCTGGATGGGTGCAGCCGGTGGCTGCGAGGAATCTCCCCAGCGCTAAAGAACAACGGCGCGGGGGGAACCCACCTTAATAGGGGAGAAAATAATTTTTATTGGAGGAGCGTGAGCAGCCGCTTGCGGTTTGGCGGTGTGCAACCCTCAAAACCACCGCGAAACCGCAAGCGGGGTTCGTGTTCCTGTCCGGAGTGC
>DASZXJ010000222.1:0-1651 GCA_035545895.1 Tepidisphaeraceae bacterium
CGGGTGGAAAACACTCAACGTTTTCGCTCACACTTCCCATAAGCGCTAAGGACATTCAATTCCTGAGCGGATTCGATGAGGTCTCCACGCACGTCAATGGCAGTACATTGACCAACTTTGCTGCCCTGAATCCCGGTAGCACTCAATATCAGATCGCATATTCGATCCCGATAGTCGATGGCAAAGCTGATTTGACCATCGCTTCTCCAGCGCCGGCTCAAACCCTGATGATTTTCGTGCCCGACGATGGCACGGTTGTAAAAGCGCAAGGCGCTGAACTGGCTGGAAGCACCGACATGGGAAACGGCAAAACTCGATTCTACAAGGCCACGGAGGTCGCCCTTGGACAGCAGGTTACGTTTGCCTTGAGCGGCATTGTTGAAACCACCAAGCCAGCGGCGAGCAGCGGATTAAGTTCCGCCCACCTGGCGCAAATCGTCGCTGGATCAGGAGCGGCCATCATCCTGCTGTTCGGAATTGCATTCATCTTCATCAAGGGTACGCCCAAAAAGACGCAATCGGCATGACCCAGACCGCGATTCCATCTTCCTCGACTCAAGCGAACGTCGCCTCGCCTGCAGTGCGCATTGAGAAGCTGAGCAAATGGCTGGACGATCGCGCCATTCTTCAAAATGTCGATCTGAGAATCGGCAAAGGTGAGTACCTCGCGATTATCGGCGCTAATGGCGCCGGCAAAAGCACACTACTGAAAATTCTGGCAACTCTCATTCCGCCAACCAGCGGCACAATCGAGCTTTTCGGCAAACAGTTGACCCGGGCCACTGTGACGCTGCGAACGAAGATTGGTTTGATCGGACATCAATCGATGCTTTATCGCGACCTGTCGGCGCGAGAAAATCTGAATTTCTTTGCCCAGCTTTACGGGATCAGCGATCCAACAGATCGAGCCGACCGCATGCTGCGAATGATTGGCCTGCTTGATCGAGCAAATGATCCGGTCAAAAACTTCAGTCGTGGGATGGTTCAGCGAGTCAGTATCGCCCGCGCGTTGTTGCATGGGCCGGAATTGATCCTTGCAGATGAGCCGTTTGATGGTTTGGATGCCCCCTCCGTCGTCGCGCTGGAAGAACTGTTTGCCAAACTGAGTGCCTCGGGCAAGACGATTGTTCTGGTGAATCACGATATCGAGCAGACGCTTCGCCTGGCCGAGCGGGCGATCGTTTTGCGAGGCGGCAACGTTGCAATCGATCAGCCCACTCATCGGCTGTACGCCCGAGAGCTTTTGTCGGAGGTGATGTGACATGACACACGCCATTCGACAAATTGCCCTGCTCACCGGAAAAGACCTGCGCATCGAATCCCGAACCCGCCAGACGCTCGGCCTGGTCTCAGTGCTTGGCCTGCTTATTGTGGTCGTGCTCGGGCTTGGCTTGGGATCGCAAAATCAGACAGCGGCATTCAGCGCGACCACAGTGCTTTGGGTTGCATACCTTTTCAGCGGGGTGCTCTGTTTTGAAAAAACCATGGCGGTGGAGCGCAACGACGCGGTCCTGGCGGCGCTACTCATGGCGCCGCTGGACCGCGGAATTATTTATCTGTCCAAACTCACCAGCAATTTGCTTCTGATGCTCGGTGTGGCCGCAGTTGTCACGCCGGCTGGGATTTTGTTCTTCGGATTCGATCTATCTCC
>DASZXJ010000223.1:0-18931 GCA_035545895.1 Tepidisphaeraceae bacterium
CGGATAAAACTGAACAGTGCCCGTTGGCGGGTCAGACGAGCCGAGCGATTCGGCGCGCTGTTGTGCTTGGAATACTCCGACCAATCCGCCAACTATTGGTCAAAACTGGCCGCTTGACCGCCACAAAGATGCGTTAGACCCCCGACATTCATCTGATTGTTGATCTTCGTTTATCCGTGTTCATCTGCGGTTTCAAGCTATAAAAACCACAACGCCCATGAAGTGAGTCGCGACCTCACCGCATGGGCGTTTTATGGCATCGAGCCGATTCTCACGGCAAGTTTGCTCCCGGCCTGGGCCCGCCTCGGCCCGCTCGGCACGGAAAGTCAGGGGACTGTCCTTCCGCACGGACGGTTGATGCCGAATATCACCGGCACCGCTCACCCAACGGGGTGGCTTGGCGGTTTCCCGACTGGACGGCCGTGGGATTTCGCTTTCCCGGACCCATTCCCTGGGTTCAGCCTGGCTCTACCGCCCGTTACCAGACGGCTCACCCGGCGTAGGTCCGATGCAACGGTAATCGGAGGACTCTCTCCTCGCGGGCCGATGCATCACGTGCGGCGACGTTAACCCGACTCGCCTTCGGCGTTTTGGCGCCGATTAGTTTCGGGTGGCCCCGCCGATGCGATATCCACCGCATCGACGCGCGTCTTGCGACGCCGTCGCTGGCCGCCGACTCCCGCCGTGCCCGCCATTCCTTGCTTCGCACGGCCAATCAATTCCTTTGGGAGCCGGACTCCGTATCAGAAGCCTTTTCCACTTTCGCCAGCCGATTGCTCGACTAACGACAGACGCCAATATAACCGTGTCAATAAAAATCCGAATGAGTTTTCGACAGGTCGGTCAGCGGTTTTCCACCGCTGCGTGCAAGTACATATTGTTTCACACGTTGCCCGGTGCAAAACGCGGTGGATAAAGTGCGGTGATGGGGAAATGACGAATAACCAACCCAGAATGACGAATCAATGACGAAATCCCGAATTACGAATTTTTCAGGCGGCTGTCGATCGCTTTTGTGATGGAAGAACGGCCTCCAAGCCTCTTGCGATCAGCGCGGCGCGAGTCATTCCGGTCTTCTTAACATAAGTGTCGGCCCGTTTAAGCAGTCCTTTTTCAAGACTTACTGCAATCACTTTATGCCCCTGCCCTTTGACTGGTCGGCCAAGTTTTCGCTTGGTACGCTGCCAAAGCTTTCGCTGGGCGGGAGTGAGTGGCCTGCCGGGATTGAGTGGGTTAATCGTTTCACATTCCTGATAAATGGCTTCTTTTTCCTCGTCGCTTAGGGCGAGGAAAGAAGTCACCGTTAATGGTTTGCGATTACTCATCTTTTTCTCCGGCGATATCGCCTCTTCTCTAAATCGGTTAGTGGGCGAGCATGAATAACATACAGCGTTTCGTCCGGATCAATAACGTAAAGCACCTGAACAAATTGTCCGCCCATCCCTTTACCAATCACGCGAAACTTTCCGTTGCCGACTTGTTCCGGATACGGCGATCTTGCCAATTCGACAACCATTTCTGCCCTTCTGGTGAAACACCATGCTTCGTCGCATGATCGAGGTTCCACTCGTTCCACCGGAAGGGCATGCTTACTTATATAACAAAATAACCGTGCACGCAATTATTTTTTCGGCGAAGTGCTTGTATCCTGCATGATCTTTGCCGCGCCGATGTCCTGGAAATTCTTGAGGTCGGTCCAGAACGTGCCGGGGCCGGCGAAGATCAGCCGCATTTCCGTGGGATCAAAGTTTCGGGCGAAAATGTAATTGTTGTATGCCTGCGGTGAGCCGAAGGCATCGATAAGCAGTTTCGCGCCTTTTGCGTCCGCTTCATTTCTTAATCGCACAACATCCGCGCCCGCTTTACCGAGAATCTGCTGGCGCTGCGATTCGAGTTGGGCGATCTGGAGCGCGATCTTGGCGACGTCGAGTTCGCGCTGGGCATCGATCTCGGCGGCCTGCTTTTGTCCGTCGGCCATTACGTTGGCGACTCGCACATTGGTCTCTGCCGCGACCGTTTCCCGGGCCACATCCACCAGCTTCAACGCTTGCTCAAGCTGGGCGGCCACCATCGCGGTTTCGGTCTTTTGCTTGTTGGTCAGGTCCTTTTCGATTTCGATATTGGCTCGCTGAATCGTGCCGAGCAGCCCCTGGGTTTGGTCGCGCCCGGTCGTGCCGTCGCGGATCGAAATGTTGCGGATCAGCGCAAGCAGCACATGGATATTGCGGTTGGCCACTTGCTGTTCCAGGGAAGTGCTCAAATCATCCTGAAATTTCGATCGTGTTGCGCCCTGGATCAGTTCCTTGGCGGTGTATTTGGCGCCTTCGTTCTGGCAGGCGGCTTTCATGGCGGGAATGACGACGTTGCTTTCCACTTTTTCCGGCCCGCCAATGTTGGCGACGATATTGGGCGCGTCCGCCGGGCTGCGACCCCATACCACCGTGAAATCGGCTTCCACCTGGTAACCATCAAAGCTGTAAAAACTGATTCCCGTCTTGGTGGATTCATCGAGCGTGATCGCGTCATAACCAACCGGCACGGTCGTCACTTTGACCAGTCGCGGATTGAGATAATAAATGCCAGGTTGAAGCACATCTTTCAAAATACCTCGCTGGGTTGCCCCAACGACCAATCGGCTGGGCGCTGCAGTGTCCATCTGTGTGGCGGGCCCAGTGGTGCTGGCGCGAATTTGGGTCAGGGTTGCGGTGGTCACTTCACCCATGTCGCCGGACAATCGTGTCACCACACCCACTGATCCTGGTGGAACGATGACGGCCGGCTGCAACTGCACATCGTACAAATATGGATTGATCTTGTACGTGCCGGGTGTAAGGACCTCTCTCTGAATCCCCTTCTGCCCGGCCTGCACGACTTCAACTCCCGGCGGGGGGGGTTTGGCCTTGCTTCAATGTCACCAGCCCGATTTGCGGCGCTAGCGCTGGGTCTGCCAGTGTACCCTCGCCAGTGAACGACCATTTTTCCGGTGAACCAGCCGGAATCTGCACCAGCGGTACGATCTTATGGTCATATTCCACCGGATTGAGGAAATATCGCCCGGGTCCAAGAACGTTTTGCTCAACGCCTTTGAAGGAATTCTGTTCCGGCGGCACGACCACCAACTCGCCGGGCAACGAATCCCCGAACTTGTTGATGACGACCAGTGCTTCATTAGGTGCGACATAAACTCGCATCACGCTCCACTTGAAACCTTCCCAAACAACGCCAAGAAGGACAACCAGCATCACTGCACCGATCGCGATTATTTTGATTCGACTCATTTTAGTTCTCCGTGTTTAGCAGATCGTCGTTCGAGCAAAGCCCGTCCCTGCGGGACGGCGCTAAACATGGTTGTTATTTTTGTGCGGCCATGGGTTTTGTCGGGTCAATTTTTCGATTCGGGTCCTGTTGCATGAACTGTTTGAACAGGTCCGCGAATGGTCCATCGGTGTTGGTCAGAATCGATTTGACCGATGGCGCGACCTTTTGGAAGAAAAAGTATTGGGCGTATGCATCGCCATTGCCGAACGCGGCGATTTGCTGCCGCAGGGGCTCGGCTTCGGCTTGTTTGTTCATGAGGATGACGTTTGCATCCGCTTCGCCGCGCGCGACCTGTGCATCAGCCTGGTTTTTCGCGGCCTCCAGTCGAAGCTGCGCAACCGCAAGGTCCTGCTTCGCCTTGGTGAGTGCAACATCTCGCTCCTGCTCGGCCTTCTTAATCAGCGTAACGACCTGCTTGTTGGCTTCGCCGATTTTTTGGTTCTGCGTCGCCATCTCAGTCTGTCGCGCCAGATCGGACTGGCTCTTGGCGACCTGAATCTGCTGCTCAAGGCTTCTGATCTGCTGCTTGGCGATTTCGCGCTCGTTGATCGGATTTTTGATTTCGTTGGGCGGCACGATATCGCGAACCAGCGCCTGGAGGATTTCAATTCCCTGCTTTTCGCAGGCTTCGCGCAGGCGGGTTTCAAATTCGTGCTGGAATTTGAGCTTGGTGTCGCCGCTGATGAAATCGCGCGCGTTGTACTGGCTGCCCACCAACCGGCAGAAGCTCCGTGCATACGGCAGGATCACTTTGTCATCGAGATATTTGACCAGCTCGCCGCCTTCGGCGTATTGCACGTAAATCAGCGGCAGTTTTTCGGGGATGATCGACCATTCGACGAATCCTTCCATGCGAATTTCAAAGCTGTCGGATGATGGGAAACGAATCGCGTCTTCGCCGGACATTTCAAATCGCTGGCTCTGAATGCTGATGGGGATTACGCGTTTTTCAAACGGGTTGATGTATCGAAAGCCTTCCGGCTCGGTCTGGCGCTGCACGCCCTGGCTGTTGTCTTCGACGAGATATTGATTGGGGTTCTTGGCTTTCGTCGCGGCCAGTACTGTAACGACTCCGCGATGGCCGGGGTCGATCTGTACCGGATCGACCTGTTTTACTTCATACGCATAAGGATTGGAGTACTCGTTATAGCGGGCCGGTCGAAGAACGACCGGAAGCGGACCACGCTGGTCGCGGGCCGGGTCGGCGAGCACCTGGCCATCATCCAGCTTTTGACCGAAACGCTTGATGACGATGCCGACCTTCTTACTGTCCACTACGACGGCTGCGACGATTTCCCGCTCGTAATCAAACGGGCTGAAGCCGAAGTACGTGCCTTCGGGATAAACCTGTTCGAGAATGCCGTTGCAGTCGCCATAAGTCGCCAGCCAGGTTTGGTAGGCCGGGTCTTTTTCATCCGGGGGGCGCGGAATGATGATCTGATCATCCGGCAGCGATCTCGACCCGTTCTTCTTCAACAGGACCATGACCTGGCCGGCGCCAACACTGATTCGGCGGACGAACCAGAAATATCCACCATAGATGATCGCGATTGCCAGAATCGCCGCGGCGATCATCGGCGCGGAATTGGGTCTTGAAATCGGCGGAATTCTGGAAGAGTGATTCTGCGAAGCATCGTCTCCCGAGCCGCCATGGGCGAAATCAGAAACCGTGAACTTGGCCATGAGATGTCCCTATCCCGCTGCGAAATTGCATCACAGCTTTCTGCCGCAGCGTCGGCAGAATTGCGCGAAACTGGGGTGGCTGGCGCCGCAGCCCCGGCAAAGCCGCTGCTGCGTCTGCGATGAATACCGGCGATGTTGTGCAGCGGTGGTAACGATCAGAAATACCATCACTGCGATTGCCATAACGACAAAGAATTGCGGAAACTCAAGTACCGGATTCATCGGCCACCGTCCAAATGATCGTCACCGGCCAATGATTCTACCATTATAACGTTGTGTCGTGTCTCTAGCGACGTTGTTACAATCAGCACATGGACTTAGGCGCCGAACAAAGGCGGATTCTCCTTGATGTGGCCCGGCAAACGATCCGCGCGGCATTGGGAGAAAGACAGACGCTGGCGAGTCAGGTATTCATTCCAAATGATCCAGCATTGTTTCAGCCGGCCGGTTGTTTTGTCACCTTGCACACCGCCGCCAACCACCGGCTGCGCGGATGTGTGGGACGATTGGATTCAAGCGAGCCGCTGGTCAATGTGGTGCGCCAGTCGGCTGCAAGTGTGTTACAGGACCCGCGTTTTGCCAATTTCCGCGTTCAATTGAGTGAACTGCCGCAACTGGAACTGGAAATCACCGCAATCCTGCCGCTTGTACCAGCCAGCGATTGCATGGATTTTGATCTGTTGAGCGAGGGCATTTACCTGACCGTCGGCGGGAATTCCGGCTGCTTTCTGCCGCAGGTTGCCCAGGAAACCGGCTGGAATAAAGAGCAGTTGCTCCAACGATTATGTACTGAAAAACTGGGTATTTCAGCCGATGCGTGGCGCGATCCAGCCGCGAAAATGATGAAATTTAAGACGCTGCTCATTGGCCCTGAGCGGTTTTGACCATTTAATGGAAAACGGTCGGTGGCTTGCTAAACTGGACTGATCCCATGAAAACGCGAAGCATTTCCATATTGGCATTGGTCGGCCTGCTCGCCGGTTGTAATCGCGAAGACCTGGCCATTCGAGAACAGCATGCACCCAAACAGCAACTGGTGATGGCCAGCGCTTCTGGAATGGAACTTGCCGAAGCCGCGCAAGCTGCCGAACCTGCCGCGGGCGCGCAGGAGATTCAATGGACCGTTCCCGACGGTTGGAAGTCCTTGCCGCCGTCTGCGATTCGGCTGGCATCGTTTCAGGTTTCTGAGAATCCCGATGTGCAGGTCAGCGTCGTTCCATTGAGCGGCGCATCCGGCGGGTTGCTCGCCAACGTCAATCGTTGGGAAGTTCAGTTAACCCTGCCGCCAACCCCGGAAAAAGATCTGCCCAAAATTTTGAAACACGCCGACGTCAGCGGCAGTGCGGTAGACATGGTCGATCTGATGGGGCCAGCCACCGCCAAGCCGCAGTTGCGCATGCTTGGCGCGATCCTGCCGCATGGCGAGCGAACGTATTATTTCAAACTCGTCGGGCCGGCTGACATCGTCGGAGCGCAAAAGGACAAGTTCGAAGCGTTCATCAAATCGATCAAATTTGTGGCAGGTGGAAAAGCCCCGGAGATCGGTGATTTGCCGCCAATGCCCGGCGATATGCAGAACCTTCCAGCGGGTCATCCGCAGGTGGGTGGTGGTGCACCGGGTGAATTGCCCGCGGGACATCCACAGATCGGCGCACAGGCGCCTGCGATGCCGCAGCCTGCCGAGGCTGGGTCGGCTGATATCACGTATTCGACTCCCAATGGCTGGGTCAAAGATCCGCCGATGCAGTTTCGATTGGTTTCGTTTCACGTTGGCGAAAACGCCCAGCGAGTGGATGTGATCGTCTCGCGCCTCCCGGCCACGGGTTCGGGCTCGCCGATCGACAACATCAATCGCTGGCGCGGACAGGTGGGCTTGCCGCCGAGCAAGGAAGGCGAGCCGCAACTAAATCAACCGGTGAAGGTGGACGGCGCTGACGGCAGCCAGTTTGATTTCACCGGCCCCGGCGCTGCAGCTCAAGCCAAACGCATCATCGTCGCGTGGGTGCCCAAAGGGACTGACTGGTGGTTCTTCCGCGTGTCGGGACCATCAAGCCTGGTCACTCAACAGCAGGCTGGCTTTGACAACTTCCTTAAATCCGTGAAATTCTCCGCACCCAAGCCGTGAAAAATCGACTGAATAAAATCCTCAAGCCGCTGGCTTCGCTGAAGTTCACTGTTGCGCTGCTTGTACTGGGCATGATCCTGATTTTTGTCGGCACGACCGTGCAAGGCGAAATGGGCATCTGGGATGTGCAGCGACGGTTTTTCCATTCGTGGGTCACTATCGTCGAATGGCGGCTGTTTTTCCCCCTCTGGGATTGGGGCATCAAAAACATCCCCGGCGCGATTCCGTTCCCCGGCGGATATACGCTCATCTTGCTCCTGCTTTTGAATCTGCTTGCGGCTCACACGATTCGATTCAATTTCACATGGAAACGGTCCGGCATCCTTCTGATTCATGGCGGATTGATTCTGCTGCTCGTTGGCGAAGTCGTAACGGCCGAGGGCGCTCGCGAAGGGCAGATGCTCATCGACGTCGGCGGCAGTTCCAATTTCACATCAGATGTGCGCGAGGCTGAGCTGGCGATCATCGACCCATCACCGGCTGATTATGATGATGAGATCATCATTCCGGCAGCGCGGTTGGCAAGGCGAGATACGATCGTCCATCCCGAGCTTCCGTTTTCTGTTCGCATCGATGAGTTCTATCCCAATTCCGATATTCTCGGTCCGCAGCAGGCGGGCACAAGAAAGGATGCTCGCGCAACGGCGGGTACTGGAAAAGATATCACGCTGATTCCCGCATCGAAATTCAGCGGCACCGATGCGTCCTCGGTTGATCAACCTTCGGCGTATGTCACGTTGACCAATAGCGATGGCAGCGCGATCGGAACCTACCTCGTCACAACGATTGAATTGCAGCCCCAGTTTCCACCGATCAATCAGCCTCAGATGTTCAAGGTTGGCGATAAGGAATATTGGCTCCAGCTTCGATTCAAACGTGAATACAAGCCCTACACCATTCATCTGACGAAATTTACTCACGATGTCTATCAAGGCACGAACACACCCAAGAATTTTGCCAGCCTGATTCATCTGACCGATCCCACCCAGAATGTCGACCGCGAAGTGTTGATCTGGATGAACCATCCATTGCGATATGCGGGTCAGACGTTTTATCAATCCGGCTTTGACAAGCAGGCGGATCGTTTCACGATCTTGCAGGTCGTCAAAAACCCCGGCTGGCTCATTCCGTACATTTCCTGCTCGATGGTCGCTTTGGGATTGCTCATTCATTTTGGAATGCACCTGATGACGTTCCTGTCGCGCCTGCGCGATGGGCGATTGACGTTGCCTCAGCACGGCAAGCCAAAAAAGATTCAGGCCAAGCCGTCGATGGTTCCTGCGGTGGTGATCACGGCCTTGTGCGCGATTTACCTGATGGCCTTGGCGTTTCCGGGCAGCGAGCAAAGCGGCATCGACATGTTCGCCCGCGTGCCGGTTTCGTTTGAGGGTCGCACGATGCCCCTGGATTCGCTGGCGAGAAATTCGCTTCGCGTGCTCAGCGGGCGTTCGCAGGTGACGGTCAACGATGAATCCAAGCCGGCAATTTCATGGCTGCTCGACGTATTCTCTCGCCCGCAAATCGCAGCCGGTTACAAGGTCTTCCGCATCGATCTTCCCGATATCAAAAATCTGCTCGGCCTGGATGAAAATCAGAAACTTTTCAGCTTCGATGAAATCCTGAACAAGAAGGATGTGCTCAGCCAGCAGATCGATCTGGCAATGAATGTGCCGGAGAAAAAACGGGATCTTTATCAGCGAAAGATTGTCGAGTTGTACGGGCATTTGTCGCTGTTCAATCACCTCGCCCAGCCGGACGATCTTTATCTCTCGCCGCCTTTGGAATCAACCGATTGGCGACCGCTGGGCAAGGCGATGGAAGGGGTGGCAGCCGACAAATTGCCGAGCGATCCCGGCGCCAGCGCGTTTTTGCAGATGATCGGCGCGGTGGCTCCACGAGCGCCCGAAGAAATGAAAGCCGGCGCTTCGGGCATGCCCATGCCCAATACACTGCCCGATGCGGCCATGCTTGAAGAATTCAAATCAATCGCCAGCCGATATCAGGCGCTGCTGCAAAGCAGATTGCCCGATGTGTCGCGCATGATGGATGCCGAGGTGCTATTCAATCGGGCTGATCCGTTCATTAACTGCATGGCCCTTTATGTAATCGTCTTTATTCTGGCGGCTGTCTCGTGGCTTAAATGGCATGGGCCGATGTCACGGGCGGCGTTGTGGGTGTTGGTGCTGGCCGCGGTCGTTCACACGCTTGGATTGGGCATGCGGGTGTACCTGCAAGGCCGTCCGCCGGTGACGAATCTTTATTCATCCGCCGTCTTCATCGCATGGGGCGCGGTAATTTTCTGTGTTGGCCTGGAATTGATCTATCGAAACGGCGTTGCCAGTGCGGCTGCTGGCGCGATCGCGTTTCCTTCGCTGCTTATCGCTCATTATCTGTCCGGCAGCGGCGACACGATGCAAATGCTCCAAGCCGTGCTCGATACCAATATCTGGTTGGCGACTCATGTCGTTGTTGTCACGCTGGGTTATACCGCCACGTTTTTGAGCGGCTTCCTCGCGATCGCCTATGTGCTCGGAGGCGTCGCCACCACAGCCATGACTTCGGACGTTCGAAAAACACTTGTTCGCATGGTTTATGGCGTGGTTTGCTTTGCCATGTTGTTCAGCTTCGTCGGAACCGTGCTGGGCGGCATCTGGGCGGACCAATCCTGGGGCAGGTTCTGGGGTTGGGATCCGAAAGAAAATGGCGCGGTTCTGATCGTTCTTTGGAATGCGATCATCCTTCATTCACGGTGGGGCGGCCTGGTGCAGGAACGCGGCTTCATGCTGCTGGCGGTGGCGGGGAATATCGTCACGAGCTGGAGCTGGTTTGGCACAAATATGCTGGGCATTGGGCTGCACAGTTACGGATTCATGGATTCAGCCCTGTTCTGGCTGGTGGCTTTTGATGCTCTGCAATTGGCGATCATTGCGGTGGGTTTATTGCCCGTGGAATGGTGGCGAAGCCTGGCTTCAACCCAGGGTCTGACCGCCAAGCCCGCTTAATATGGCTGCCTGCCAATCCCGCACCTTCAAATCATTGAACTGCCACGATGACAGGCGATTGCGATGCGAGGGCGCTGCTGCCGGATCACAAGTATTGTATTTGAAATAACTTATATTTATGGCAATGCTGCTGTTTTCCGGCATCGCCTTTGTTATTGTCGCTTTGCTCTCGGAGCGATTTGTTCTGACAACTGAAAAACAGGCAATACCAACTGTCCAAGGAGAATTCGATGGCCGCCAAGATGCTGAGCTTTGATGTCGAAGCACGCAAGAGTTTGCTAGAGGGTGTGAGCAAGATGGCGCGGGCCGTCAAAGCGACGCTTGGCCCGCGCGGCCGCAATGCGGTGATCGATAAAGGATGGGGCCCACCCAACATCACCAAGGACGGCGTCACCGTCGCCGAGGAAGTCGAGCTGACCGACAAGTTCGAAAACATCGGCGCCAAGCTCGTCAAGGAAGCCGCCAGCAAGACCTCCGACGTCGCCGGCGACGGCACGACCACCGCCACCGTGTTGGCCGAGGCCATTTTCCGCGAAGGGTATCGCTCGTTGACCGCCGGCGCTGACGCCATGGCGCTGGCGCGCGGCATTCGCAAGTCCGTGGCCGCGGTCATCTCGTCGCTGCAGAAACAATCCAAGCCGATCGATCATGGCAAGAAGGATGACATCGCCAATGTCGCGTCGATCTCCGCCAACAACGATCGTGAAATCGGCAATATCATGGCCGACGCGTTCATGAAGGTCGGCAAGGACGGCGTCATTACCGTCGAAGAGGGCAAGAGCCTGGCGACTGAAGTCACCGTTGTCGAAGGAATGCAATTTGACCGTGGATACCTGTCGCCCAACTTCATCACCAATCCCGATGAGATGGAAACGGAACTGGAACGCTGCTTTGTCCTTGTTTACGAGGACAAGATCAGCGCCGCCGCCAAGCTCATTCCGCTGCTCGAAAAAATCCAGAAGGCCAAACGCCCGCTGCTGATCATCGCGGAAGATGTGGAAGGCGAAGCCCTCGCGACCCTGGTCGTGAACAAGCTTCGCGGCATCCTGAATGTGTGCGCGGTCAAGGCTCCGGGTTATGGCGATCGTCGCAAGGCGATGCTCGAAGACCTGGCGATTCTCACCGGCGGCGAAGCAATCATGAAAGACCTTGGCATTGAACTCGACAAGGTCGAGATCAGCCAGCTTGGCCAGGCCAAGCTCGTGCGGGTCGATAACGACAACACGACGATCATCGAAGGCGCCGGCGAATCCAAGGCGATTCAGGGCCGTATCGATCAGATTCGTCGCGAGATTGAAATCACCACCAGCGATTACGACCGCGAAAAGCTTCAGGAACGCCTGGCCAAGCTTGCGGGCGGCGTCGCTCAGATCAACGTCGGCGCTGCAACCGAAGCCGAACTCAAGGAAAAGAAAGCTCGCATTGAAGATGCACTGCACGCGACCCGCGCTGCGGTCGAAGAAGGCGTGGTTGCCGGCGGTGGAGTGGCTTTGATCCGCGCGATGAAAGCGCTCAACGGCGGCGGAAATCTCAAGCTTGAAGGCGATGAAGCCGTCGGCGTGAAGATCGTCCGGGCCGCACTCGCCTCGCCCCTCAAGCAGATCGGCGAAAACGCCGGCACGAGCGGCAGCGTCGTTGTGCGTCGGGTCATGGAATCCGAAGGCAACACCGGCTGGAACGCGCTGACCGGCGAATATGTGGACATGATCAAAGCCGGCGTGCTCACGCCCACCAAAGTCGAACGCACCGCCCTGCAAAATGCCGCTGAAGTGGCGATTCTGCTGCTTACCACCGACTGCATCATCGTCGAAGCCCCCAAAGCCAAGGACGATCACGCCGGTCATGGCCATGGCGACGAAGGCATGGGCGGAATGGGTGGCATGGGAGGCATGGGAATGGGCGGCATGGGCGGGATGATGTAAGGAGTGCCATGGTCGTGAATAAAAACAAACAAGTGACGATTCATCGAAGTGAACTTTCGTTGGCGATTTCGAAGATCGATGGTTTGCTTTCTGGATTGACGACGGTTGCATCAGTTGGAGGTTCGGTTGGTCCATCAACCTATGCAATTGTTGGAGAAGTTTGGCACTCGGCGCAGGGGCGCCTGCATGAAACCGGCGCTGAAACATGGCCTATACCTGATGAGACGTGGACATTAGGTGATCTCATTGCTGCTGTTTCAACCTTACGGTCCGTAATGACTTCTTTTCTTACCCCTGAACAGGTTGCGGAGCTTGAAGATCGTGTGCCATTTGGGCTAACGGCGAGAAAATGACGGAACGGACGAGAGGCGTAGAGGTGAAGATGATGATTGGAAGACGACTTTGAACGGAACGATGCCAAGGCAGTGAAGAAACGGAGACCGAATTAGGTTTGTCGGACATGAGATTGGTCGGAGAACCGGATGCCGAAAGCCTTGAAGCATGGGCCGTATCGATTCTTCTTCTGGTCGCGCGAGCCGAATGAGCCGCCGCATGTGCATGTGCAGCGAGAGCGTTTTGAGGCGAAATTTTGGATTGATCCGGTTGTTGAGTTAGCTCAAAACTGGGGCTTTGCTCGGCATGAGTTGAACAGAGTTGGGCGGATCATTGAAGCGCGCCGCACAATGTTGTTGGAGAAGTGGCATGAGCACTTTGACGAAACTTGAAGTCGTACCTGAGCCGGTTAATGTCCGGGTCACCAGCGACACGCTTAGTGTTGATCTGGCGGATGGCCGGACCATTTCTGTGCCGCTGGGCTGGTTTCCGCGCTTGTCCCATGGCACGGCACGTGAGCGAGCTCATTTTTCGCTTGGACGAAATGGAATTCATTGGCCGGATTTGGATGAGGACATCCCAGTTGCGGGTCTGTTGAACGGCGAAAAATCAGGCGAGTCACTAGGTTCTATTCAGAGGTGGCTGGATTCGCGTAAGTCGGTGCGACGGTTAACTAGCGGAAAAAAAGCAGGAACAAGTAACAAGTAACGAGGAACAACGAAATGAAACTCAAACCCCTGGCAGATCGCGTGATCGTCAAGCAGTCCGATGCGGAAGAGAAGACCAAGTCCGGGATTTTGCTCCCCGATACGGCCAAGGAAAAGCCCACCAAGGGCAAGGTCATCGCTGCCGGCCCCGGCAAGCTGGACGACAACGGCAAGCGCATGGAACTCGGCGTTCGCGTCGGCGATACCGTCTTCTACGGAAAATATTCCGGCACGGATGTGACCGTCGATGGCGAGAAGTTTGTGATTTTGCGTGAGAGCGATCTGCTCGGCGTTTTGGAGTAGTGATCAGTGGCCAGTAGCCGGTGGTCAGTTAAGACCCCGCTCTGGCCGTTACTGACCACCGACCACTGACAACTGACCACTTGGAGTGAATAACAATGGCTGCTAAACAGATGAAATTCGATGTGGATGCCCGGGCCGAGATTGGCGCGGGATTAACCCAGCTTGCCCGCGCCGTCAAGGCGACCCTTGGGCCTCGCGGGCGCAATGTCGTGCTGCACAAGTCGTGGGGCTCGCCGCGCATTACCAAGGACGGCGTGACGGTTTCCAAAGAAATCGAACTGCCGCAGCCGTTTGAAAACATGGGCGCCAAGCTCATCAACACCGTCGCCAGCAAGACCGGCGATGTGGCTGGCGATGGCACGACCACCGCGGTCACCCTGGCTGAAGCGATCTACGCCGAAGGCCTGAAGTATGTGACCGCTGGTGTGAACCCCGTGCAGATTCAGCGCGGCATCATCAAGGCGGCGCAGGTTGCCGCGGACGCGATCAAGGACCTCTCCAAGCCCGTCAAGGGCAAGGACGACTACAAGAAAGTTGCCACCATCTCCGCCAACGGCGATGAACTCATCGGCCAGCTCATGGCCGATGCCATGGAGAAGGTCGGCAAGGAAGGCGTCATCACCGTCGATGAAGGCAAGGGCCTGGAATCGACGCTCGAATACACCGAAGGCATGCAGTTCGACAAGGGTTTCCTCAGCCCATATTTTCTGACCAATCCGACGACGCTCGAAGCAGTTCAGGAAGATGCGTACATCCTGCTTCACGAAAAGAAGATCAGCAACCTGGCGGAGCTGCTTCCGCTGCTGAACAAGATTGTGGCCGGCAGCAAGCCGCTGCTGATTATCGCCGAAGACGTGGAAGCTGAAGCATTGGCAGCCTTGGTGGTCAACAAGCTGCGAGGCGTATTGAACATCTGCGCCGTCAAAGCCCCCGGCTTTGGCGATCGTCGCAAGGCGATGATGGGCGACCTCGCGGTTGTGACCGGCGGCAAGTTCATCTCCGAAGACCTTGGCCTGAAGCTTGAAAATGTCGAACTCGAAGACCTCGGCACGGCCAAGCGAGTCGTCGTCGATAAGGACAACACGCTCATCGTCGAAGGCGGCGGTTCGAAAAAGGAAATCGCTGCACGCGGCGACCAGATTCGCATGCAGATCGAAAAGACCACCAGCGATTACGACCGCGAAAAGCTTCAGGAACGCCTGGCCAAGCTCACCGGCGGCGTTGCGGTCATCAAGGCCGGCGCTCACACCGAAACCGAGATGAAGGAACGCAAGGACCTCATCGACGACGCGCTCCATGCCACCAAGGCGGCGGCTGAGGAAGGCATCGTCCCGGGCGGCGGGGTGTCGTTCCTCCGCGCCATCGATGCCGTCGAAAATGCAAAAAGCAAAGCCAAGGGTGATGAAAAGATCGGTTTTGAAATTGTTGCCGAGGCGCTCAAGGCCCCCGCGAGACAGATCGCCGACAACGCCGGCGAAGACGGTGAAGTGGTGGTTGCCCAGATTCTGGACAATAAGAACGCTTCATATGGCTATAACGCAGCGACCGATGAATACGTGGACATGATCAAGGCCGGCATCATCGACCCCGCCAAAGTCGCTCGCACGGCTTTGCTCAATGCCGCCAGCGCCATCGGCCTGGCGTTGACGACTGATGTTTTGATCACCGAATTGAAGGAAGCCAAGAAAGGCGAAGAAACCAAGCCGGTCGCCGGAGCGGTGGTTTAATGTCCGCCGGTGACTAGAATCAAATTGCGCGTATTGCGAAGACACGAAGATCAGCTTCGTGTCTTCGCATTGTAAATGGGACCCGTTGACGATTTGATGCAGGTAATCAAGTGGCCACCGTCAAACGAGACTATTACGAAATCCTCGGCGTCGTGAAGACTGCAAGCGACGAGGACATCAAGCGCGCCTATCGCCGGCTGGCGATGAAGCATCATCCCGACCGCAACAACGGCGAAAGCAAGGCCGAAGCGGAGATCAAGTTCAAGGAATGCTCCGAAGCCTACGAGGTGCTCTGCGATCCGCAAAAACGCCAGCGGTATGACCAGTTCGGCCACCAGGGCGTCAGCGGGCAGCACGATTTTTCGCACATGGACGTGGCGGACATCTTTTCGATGTTCGACGAAATCTTCGGCGGCGGGATGGGAGGCGCTGCTCGCGCCGGCGGACAACGTCGCCAACGTGCCGCTCGTGGATACGATCTTGAAACTCAGGTCGAACTGTCGCTGGCCGAGGTCGCCAGCGGGGCCGACAAAACCATCGAATTTGAAAAGCAGGACCTTTGCGAATCGTGCAAAGGCAGTGGCGCCAAAGCCGGCACGCAACCCATCGCCTGCCCGCAATGCGGCGGGCAGGGGCGCGTCGCCCAGCAGGGCTTTGGCGGGATGTTCCGCATGGTGACGACCTGCCCGAATTGCCGCGGGCGCGGAACGATCATCCGCGATCATTGCCGCACGTGTGGCGGCACGGGACGCCAGAGCAAAAAGCGCGTTGTCACCGTTAAGATTCCCGCCGGCGTTCATGAAGGGCAGGCGGTTCGAATCGTCGGCGAAGGTGAGCCCGGCGAGGCGGGCGCTCCGCCAGGCGATTTACACTGCTATATCGCGGTCAAACCGCATCCGATTTTCAGCCGGCATAACAACGACATCGTCTGTCAGGTGCCGATTGGTTTTGCCCAGGCCGCGCTGGGCGCGATGATCGATGTGCCGACCCTCAAAGGCGCTGAGCGACTTGATATTCCAGCCGGCACGCAGCATGGCGAGGTCTTCAAGCTCAAGGGTCGCGGCCTGCCCGATATCCGAACGTATCGCAACGGCGATCAGGTCGTGCAGATCCTGATTGAAGTGCCCAAGAAGCTCAATGAACGCCAGAAGCAGCTTCTTCGCGAGTTTGCCGAATCCGACGATGTCAATGTTTCTCCGCAGCGCAAGGGATTCATGGATAAGATCAAGGAAGTGTTCAAAGGCGACACCTGATCGTTTCGATTTTTGATTGAGAGTGAACCATGAGCGACGAATCAACCGAACAGGATCGAGCCGAGGAAGCTGAATTGAAAAAGCTTCAGACCGAGCGCGATGAATTGTTTGACCGCCTAGCGCGCGTGACCGCCGACTATCAGAATTCGCGCAAACGTCTCGAAGCCGAGATGGAACAGCGCGCCGCCTACGCGAATTCGACGCTGATCAAATCGCTGTTGCCCGTGATCGACAATTTCGAGCGCGCATTGGCGGTGGACCCCGCCAAATCGGACTCAGCCACCATCCTCAAAGGGTTGCAACTGGTGCACGATCAATGGATGACTGTTCTGAAAAGCCAGGCCGTCGAGGAAATCGCGCCGCAGCCGGGCGATAAGTTCGATCCATCCCATCACCAGGCCCTGATGCAGATGGCTGACGACAAATACAAGGATAAAGGCCCGACCGTCGTACAGCTCATGCAAAAAGGTTACATGCTCAACGACCGCGTCCTGCGCCCCGCACAGGTGGGCGTGAGTAAAACCGAAGGATGAAGTCGGTTTCATACTTCTGCTTTCATTCTTAAATTGTTATGCCCACCTACGAATATAAATGTGATGCCTGCGGATACGCGTTCGAGAAGTTTCATTCGATCACGGCCAAGCCGATCCGCAAATGTCCCAGATGCGGCAAGCTCAAGATTCGGCGGCTATTGGGCACGGGCGCGGGGATGATCTTCAAGGGCAGCGGTTTCTATATCACCGACTACCGCTCGGAAGGGTATAAATCCGCTGCCAAGGCCGATAGTGGGACCACCAGCAGCGGCGGTTCGTCCGACACCAAATCAAAGGAGGCTGCCAAGCCTGCCGCGACCGAATCCAAGCCGGCTGCGAAAACCGAGAGCAAGAGCCAGTCCAAATCGTCAAAAAAGAGTTAGAATCAACCACGTCATCGAAAGGGCAAGTGTCCGTATGATCTGCCCCATCTGCAAAAAATCGGTTATCGACGATGAAGCACAGCGACCGTCAACGTATCCTTTCTGCTCGGAACGCTGTAAGTTGATCGACCTGGGCCGCTGGTTTGACGGCAAATACGCCATTCCGGTCAGCCCGGAGGAAGAAGCGGACGCTGAGTCCGGCCAGCCGGGCGCTGGCCTTGGCGATGCCGATCATTTGAACGACAAGTCATCGTGAATATAATGCGCGCACTCGCGCTGTGACCGCGAAATTAGGGAAAGTTGAGGCAATTGTATGGCGGACGAACCGAATGTGGTTTCTGGCATCGATTTCAAATCCACATTTCCGTTTACGCAGATCTTTCGAAGTTTCCGCATAGCGATTCATCCTTCGAAGATCGTCCTGGCGCTGGTGGCGATGGTTTTGATTTACATCGGCGGACGATTGCTCGATGGCATCTGGCCCGCCGACTACCTCGCCGTCCCCAACGAAATCGGCATCTACCAGGCGACGCGCCCTGAAATGAACGCCTCACAGGCGTTTGCCACCCAGCGCGCCGACGTCCGCGCTGCCATCAAGGCGCGATATGCCAACAAAAGCCTTGGCGAAATCAAGGATGAAATCCTCAAGCGACGAAACGATGAAGTGGAAGGCGCCAAAAACACTTTCAATCCTGACAATGTTGCAAACACCGAAGACAAGGCCCGGCAGATTGAGCTGCGCGATAATGCCATCTCTGCCGCTTATGCCCGCGCGACCAGTGAGTGGAACGATGCCAGCGCCCTGGGCGGCATCGGCCTGTTCCGCACGTTCTATCTTCAGCAGGTTTCCACCGGCCATCGCATTGTTGAACAGGCGTATGCGGGACAATGGTTCGGCGCCGGCGGCATGATCGACCAGATCATGAGCTTCCTGATCATCGGGCCCGCCTGGGCCATGCGCCACCATCCGATCTATTTCACGCTGCTGGGTGTGTGGGCGCTGCTGGTCTGGTCCATCTTCGGCGGAGCGATTGCCCGCATCGCGGCTGTGCAGGTGGCGCGCGATGAAAAGATCTCCATTCGCCAGGCCTTGGGTTTCTCCACTGCCAAGTTCCTTTCGTTTGTTTCCGCGCCGATCATTCCGCTGGGGATCATTCTTTTCATTGGATTCGTGGTGTTTCTCGGCGGACTGCTCATCAATATTCCGTTCTTCGGACCGATCATTGCCGGTGTATTTTTCTTCCTCGCGCTGGCGGCTGGGTTTGTAATGACGCTGGTGCTGCTCGGTCTGCTTGGCGGATTTAATCTCATGTACCCGACCATTGCAGTTGAAGGCTCGGATAGCTTCGACGCCATTTCACGCAGTTTCAGCTACCTGTTTGCCCGGCCCTGGCGGCTGGGTTTTTACACGATCATCGCCGCCGCGTATGGCACGCTTTGCTATGTCTTCATGCGGTATTTCCTCAAGCTGCTGCTTGGGTTGACGCATTTGTTTGTCGGGCTTGGCGTATTTGTTCGCGCCGACAGCATGCAGCCGCTTTGGCCGGTGATGTGGCCCAACCCGCTCACCGCGCCACAGCTCAGCTATCCGCTGGATCACCTCACCCTCAGCTACGGCCAGTACATGGGCGCATGGCTTATT
>DASZXJ010000224.1:0-17761 GCA_035545895.1 Tepidisphaeraceae bacterium
ATCCCGCACATATTGCCACGTATTGGCGGCATATTCGTGATCTTCGATCGCAGCAGTGGCTGCGACGATCGAAATGGCGTCGCACGGATAGCTGTCGCGCGCCTTGTTCATTTCCCGAATCAAATCGGGGTTTGAAACAGCATATCCGAATCGCAGGCCTGCCAGCGAGTAGGCTTTGCTCAATGTGCGACTCACGACAACATTGCCGCAATTCTTCACCAGCCCCAGGCAATTCTCATCTGCAAAATCGACGTAGGCTTCGTCGATCAGCACCAATCCATTGAACCGCTTGGCCAATTCTTCCATCTTTTTTGGCGGCACAAATGTTCCGGAAGGAGCATTCGGGTTGGCGAGGAATATCGCCTGCGCCTTGGTGGCCACCAGCGCATCGATGGGCAGGGACCAATTTGCTTCCCACGGCACGGTTGCCACCTTCACCTCATCCAACTCGGCAAGCACCGGGTAAAGAGAATACGTCGGATCAGGATACGCCAGCGTATCGCCCGGCGACAAAAACGTGAGCAGCGCAATCGCCAGAACATCGTCGCTGCCATTGCCAGCCAGGATCATTTCCTGATCCACACCGAGCCTCTTCGCAGCCGACGCGCGAAAATGGTCGGCCGTCGGATTGGGGTATCGCCGAAGCAATTCCGGTTCGATTTCCCGAATCGCCTTCATCACCTTCGGACTTGGCGGAAAAGGATTTTCGTTGGTATTGAGTTTGACAACCCGCGACCCCGCCGCCGGCTGCTCGCCGGGCGTATAGCCGTCCATCTTTCGCACGGTTGGTCGGACAAGGTTCGACATGAGGAGGGATTATAGCAGATCACTCGCGGCAGATAAGCAAGCCGTAATAGAGGGCTCCGGATCGCTAAATTCGAGATTTGACGCTTGCCGCGTGAGCGTCCAGGTGTTCCGCGTTGGCCAGTTCGATGATGCATGAGGCGTCATTGGCCAAGCCCTGTTTTTCGTAGCGGGCAACGCTGGATCGTTTGAGGAATTCGTACACGCTGATCCCGCTGGAAAATCGCGCGGTGGTATTGGTCGGCAGGCAGTGGCTTGGCCCGGCGATGTAATCCCCCGCCGCCACCGGAGAGTAAGGCCCGACAAACACCGCGCCGGCGCTGGTCAGCTTTGCTAAAACGCTCTTTTCTTCTCGCACTTGCAGATTCACATGCTCGGCCGCGAATCGATTTGAGAGATCGATCAACCGATCCATCGAAGGATCAACAATGATCGCGCTGTCATTGGCAAGCGACTTCTCGATGGCCGCTTTGCGGCTGAGCGCGGCCGTCTGCTCCTCCAGTTCGCTCGCCACATCGCGGGACAATTTTTCCGAGGTCGTCAGAAGGAAACAGCTTCCCGGATCGTGCTCCGCCTGAGCGAGCAAATCCGATGCGATGAACTTTGCATCGCCGGTTTCATCTGCCAGCACCACGATTTCGCTTGGCCCGAGAAACGCGTCGATTCCAACACAACCCGCCAGCAAGCGTTTGGCGAGTTGCACATACGCATTGCCCGGCCCAACGATCTTATCGACCGCGGGAATCGACTTCGTGCCAAATGCCATTGCGCCGATCGCCGCAGCGCCACCGGCACGAAAGACATATTCCAATTTCAATTCGTGACACGCCGCCAAAACCAGATCGCTGCGCCCATATTTGCTCGGCGGCGTGCAGACCACCACCTTATTCACCCCCGCCACCTGCGCGGGCACGGCCAGCATGATCAGGCTTGACGGATAGGCCGCCTTTCCTCCCGGAAAATAAAGTCCGGCACTATCCAGTGGCAAAAACCGCATGCCCAATTCCACGCCTGGGCGCCGCAACGGCGCCGGATCTTTGGGCATGACATGCGACTGATATTCCCGCACTTGCGCAATCGACCGTTTGAGCGCCGCCGTCTGTTCTTTCGATATTCGCGCTGCCCCTTCGCGCATCTCTTCGGGTTTCACGCGAATCTGGTCTGCCGTGAAATTGGGATCGTCAAACTTCCTGGAGATTTCGACCAGCGCCTCATCGCCGCGATTGGCGACATCGGCGAGCATCGCCTGCACCGATGCAGTCTGCTGTGCGCGTTCGCCCCGCAACAGCGCCAAATCGACCGGGTCGAGGCGCAGTTTCTTCAGCAGCCGTTCAACTTCTTGCGCATCACCCGGCCGATCTAAATGGAGAATCTGGATCTTCATCCTGTCTTCCTTCATCCTTCATCTTTCTCTTCCAGCATCCCTTGCTCTTTCATTTTCTGTTTCAATTTCGCGATTGCATCCGGATCAACCGCCATTCGCTTTTTCTTGACGGGCGGGGGCGACGGCGTGTCGCCAAATCCTCGAATCGGCTCGTGTCTTGGCACGGCAAACGGTCGTCCCGCGGCAACCTTCGACTCAAACAGCCATGCCGTCAAGGGGACCGCAATCAGCAGGCTTACCTTGCTCCAGTGATCGTGATCCACCGCATCGGTGATCTGTTCAAACCAGCGGATCAGCGTCACCATCGTCAGGACGGCCAGCACCAACAGCAAAACCGTGGAAAAGCATCCGGTCATCGAATCATGTACGAATGGATATAGAGGGATGCCCCGGTCAAAATTGCCACGCTGCTCAATCCGATCCCCGCCAGCGCCAAACCCCGCCCGTGCAGGTGCGAATTGCCCGGCTGTTTGAGTTGCCGCAGCGCGATAATGCCCATCACCAGTCCGGCAACTGAAAAAATCGGAATGACACCCATTTCAATAAAGCTAAACACACCCAATGCAATGGACACGATCGCAAAAGGGTTACGCTCGCGCACCCAAGTCGCGTAAGCCTCGGCCTTTTGACGGTCCTGTTCAGTTTCTCGACCAAATAATGCCATATACAATCATTCGCCGGTGAGGGCGCATAATCGATCACCTTTTATTGCACAAAATCGTAAACCTGCACCCGTTGCCAATGCGTCTTGTTTCGCGTGACAAAATCGTTGTGCAGCGGATGGCTTTGATAAACATCATGCCCTGCCCGATCATCAAACGTTACGCATAAACCGACCGCGTAGCTGTTATCCACCACATCGCGCGGGGTCATCGCCGGAGAGCCAGCCGACAACTGCTTGATCGTCGGAATCTTCACCAGAATCTGCCGGCAATCCGCGATCAACGCATCGCGTTGAGCGCTGGATGTGCTCTCCTTCAACCAGAAAAAAGACAATATGGGTGAACATGCTGAAATTGTATCAGCCGTTGCGTCGTTTGGCGATTTGGCTACCGTACCGGGTCAAATGGAACGCGTGCTTCATCTGCTGGACGAGGATTCCGATTACCAGACCCGCACCGCCGTTGCCCGGCTTGTAACCGAGCCTGGCGCGGCATCGCTCACCATCGGCCGGGGCGGAGATTTCAATTCGATTGCACTGGCGCTTCTCTATCTGCGCAATCGCGCCAAACCGTTCGAGATGATCCACGCATGGGGCGAAACCGCCCTTACCGCTGCGGCGTTTGTCGGCGGCAAACCGATTATTTTCAGTCCCACGCGTTATCCCAAGTTGACCGACCGCCGCTGGATTTGCGCAATCTCCACTGCGCGAGAGATGCAGATCATTTGTCCGACCGACACCATTCGGCGATCACTGGTCGAGAATGGTTTGCCAATCGATCGCTGTCATTTGATCCGGCCCGGGGTTCCATCCACGAAATTTTCCCGCCGGCCCGATCAGGCGCTTCGCGCCAAACTGGGTCTGGCGCCTGATGATTATGTCATGCTCGCGTGCGGCGAATCGCTCCAGGGCGCCAACCATCACGCCACGATTCTTGCCGCCACCGTTCTGAATGTCTGGGACAATAAAAACAAGCTGCTGCTCTGGGGCCGTGGCAGCAAGACGGCATTCGAAAGACGTTTTGCATCTCTGATGCTGCTGAAAAAGCACATCATTTTTGCCACCGACCGTCTTGGCCAGGATGCGCAGTTCGACCAGATCATCCCGGCCAGCGACTGCGCATTGCTGACAGCCGATGAACCCATCCCCACGCTGCCGATCGCCGTCTGCATGGCGGCGGGGTTGCCCATTGTCGGCACCGTTTCGCGCACGGCGTGCGAACTGCTCGAAGACCGTCACAACTGCCTGATGGCATTCAAATGCACCTCCCGCTGGATCGCCCGGCGAGTGCGCGACCTGCGCGAAGATCCGCACCTGGTTTGGCAGATCACCGACACGGCCCGCACCGAAGCATACGAGTTCTTTTCGATGTCCCGATTTGTCGAACAAACCAAATCCGTTTACACACAACTCGCAGCCGGCAAAAAAGTGGAAATCCCCCAGCCCTCCCCCGGCGCAGGCCTGAAATTCATGGGCCGGGCGTGAACGAACAAACGCCCACGGCGCCGCCGTGGGGTCTGACCGCACAGAAAAACAGCAGGCCCAGGAGTCTTCCCTGCGACTCCCGGGCCTGCGTGTTCATGGAGCAAACGTTATCTCTTAACGGCCAAGCAGCGACAACACGGTCTGTGGTGTCGAATTGGCGGTCGCCAAAACTGATGTGCCCGCTTGTGTCAGGATTTGGGCGCGGGTCAGGGCTGCCGTTTCAGTGGCAAAATCCGCATCGCGGATGCTGCTTTCACTGGACGTCACATTTTCGAGCGCGACGTTCAACGAATTCTGGTTCGTCTCCAGCGTGTTCTTCTCGAAAGCCCCCAACCGGCCACGGAGAACCGCAACCTGTTTGATGGCTTCCTCGATAATCTTGCTGGCGGCAGCGGACTGTCCGCCCACGAGCGTTGCGGTTCCACCGGTAACCAGATCGTTGAGGAATCCAACCCCATTGTTACCCAGGTTGCTCGCGGCAATCGACTGGATGCCGAGATTGACCTGTTGATTGGAAACCACTTGCGGCCCGAGCTGGAACAATGCCCCGCCGCCAGTCAGCGCGAAGCTCGTCTGGCCGACACCGAAGCTGCTATCCAACGTCAATTCCAGATCCAGTGTGGTGGTGGTGAGCTTGATGTTCAAGCCGTCACCGACAGTCAATGCGCCATTGATGGTCGCAGCGGCGTCGGAGCCAACCACGCGATCCTTGGAATTCCCCTGATTGTCCACGGTGCCGAACGCGCCGTTCTGGGCGCGAACGGATACAAAACTCTTGGTTCCGAATCCGGTGCTGCGGAATTCGATGCCGGAGGCGGCGTTGGAATTGTTGATCAGCTGCGCCTGCACGCCGGTGGCGTCGGTGACGCGATTGACCGCGAAAGCAATCGCGCTGGCGGCGGTGCCGCTGGTGAAGGTCAGCACTTCAACGCCGTCGTTGCCTTTGATTTCAAGCGTGACCGGCGCGGTAACCGCGCTGGAACGGAATTCCAGGTCGGCGGTTTTTGCGCTGTTGATCACGTTGATCTGCACGGGAATGGTGGCATTGGTGCCGAAATTCGCCTGGTTGACGTGGAGCGCGCGGATCGCGCTGGTTGCCACGCCGCTGGTAATATAGTCGAGATTACCGTTAAGCAGATGCAAGCCGGCAAATGTCGTCGTATTGCTGATTCGCGTGATGCTCTGGACCGCCGAATCGATTTGAAGCTGATTGGCGGCGACCTCGTCGGGCGAAACAGCGCCGCTGTTGGCGGCTTCGACCACGAGGTTCTTGACATTGAGCAGAAGGTTGGCGACTTCCTGGAGCGCTCCTTCAGCCGTCGAGATGACGTTGCTGGCGCGCTGGGAATTGCTGATCGCCTGACCGATGCCGCTGATCTCGCTGCGGAGACCTTCGGATGCGATCAGTCCCGCCGGGTCATCCGCACCACGATTGATGCGCAAACCGGTGGACAGGCGCTCCAGCGTGTCGCTGAGGCTCTTCTGGCTTTTCGCCAGCCCTCTCTGGGCTGTAAGAGACGAGACGTTCGTATTGATACGGGCCATGTCAATCCTCCATGATTGCTGATGGCGAGCAAATTAGGGGAGACGCATTTCCATGCATCCCAAACTGTACCTTTTGTTCGCAATCGCATGAACGATCGAAGTGGATCGATGCGATCGCGAAACGACAAACGGCCACTACTTCTTGTCCTGGTTGCCGGGCAACTGCGGACCGATCTTTCCAAGTCCCGAAAGATCCTCGGGTTTGACCTGAGCCGCGCGCCGGTTCTCGGCGCGGATGGCGTCATATACTTCCTTGCGATGGACGGTGATCTCCTTGGGGGCGTTGATTCCGAGACGCACCTTGTCGCCTCGAATGTCAACGACTGTGACTTCAATGTCGTCACCGATCATGATCGTCTCGTCGCGTTGACGGGACAGCACCAGCATTAGCCTGGCTCCTTCCTGGGGTAGGGGCCGGCGACTTCGAGCAGTCGCCTGCCATGTTCCCGCGACATCCTCGTCGCGAGGCGCCGGCAGGCTAAATGACAATAGCCCGTCGGCACGATCCCGGGGACGCAAGTTCCTCGGTCGCGCGCAGGTCAAATCCGTTTGACCCGCGACGCTAGCGTCCGGCACCGCAGCACCAAATCACGCGGATTTGGCGAGCGGAACCTCCGACTGAAGCCGCAACAGCGGCTGGCGCGTCGTCCATTTTTTCTCGGTCAGCACAACCTGCGAAGCCTGCCTGTTCTGCGCATTCACGACGATCGGGCCCAGCAGGTTGCCGGTCAGCCATTCGTCCACCTTGTTACAGATGACGAAGACCTGGGCGGCGGACAGGTCGTTCAGTTCCAGCTCCGTCTGCGTCTCTTCACGGATCGGCACTTCGTAATCCTTGAAGAAGATGCTCGGATCAGTCACGATGAACGCCAGCGCCGGCTCGTCGATGGCCTGGAGCCAGAAGAAGTAGTTCTCCTCGCTGGTCTGAATCAGGGCGAAGCGAGTGTGACTGGGAAAGCCCAGAAGTCCACGGGGCAGGGTGATGATGCGTTCTTCATCAACCTCCAGGCGCCCGAATCGCGTCGTATCGATCTCCATGCGAACTCCATTTCTGTGCGGCATGAGCCGCTGACAACCCGCGGTCCACCGCGGCGTACAACTCTGATCCCGGTCCGCGAACTCCGCCACGGACTGGCTTGCGGTCCCGGGCTTCGCATGCCCGGAAGTTGACCGCGTTCCCCCCCTGTACTCCCGCGAAACAGATCCACTGTTCGCGATTCCGCGCCGAGTTTCCGCCTCGGTCCGCGATTCACTACTTTCGTTGCATCCTGCAACGATGCCGGTTCTGCCCCGGCCAACCATCCTTTTCCACCGGATCGCGCCGCTCTTGCGCCCGGAGGCAACATTTGCTGCGCTTTTCCTGCTTGAATACGTCTGCAATCGATGCAAACCAAGCTGTTGGTTATCGGAGCAAGCGGTGTGCCAGAAATGAAAACTAGCCGAGGAAATCCAGCAGCGACAAATTCAACACCTGCGCGCTGGTCTGAAGACCGGCTTGCAGCGCGGTCTGGAGCGTCTGAAAGCGGGACACGGCATCCGTGAAATCCACGTCTTCCAGTTGTGAGAGCAGCGCCTTGGTGGTGACGTTCTGATCGTCAAGCCTTTGCTGTCGCGATTGAACTTCCTGAACCTGCGCGCCGTTCTGCCCGCGGATTCGAACCACCCGATCATAGTCTTCCTGCAAACCCGTTGCCGCCTGGGTGATCGCAGCCAGGTCGCTGGTTCGAAGCGCATCCCTCAGTGCCCCCAGATGGGAAAAAATTCCACCCGGGTCGATTGGATTGACATCCGATCCGGTAATCACCCCACCAACGGCATTGGCGGTGAGTCCAAGATCCTGTTTGGCGTTTGAAAAGTTCTGAGCCTGCAGGTCGATTGTTCCCGCGCCCCCGGCCGTATCAGTGAGGGTGATTCCATTCCCGGTCGTGCTGAAACCCGCCGTCACACCGGCACCGGCGGAAGCGGCGGCAGTGTTGATGGCATCCAGCACATCTTGAACGGTGTTCAAATTATCCAGGTCAACCTGAAATTGAACTCCATTGCTGTCGGTGATCTGGATATCCGGTCCGGCGGCGGTCCTTACACCAAGCCCGCTATTTAATTCGCTCAACTGGGTCGATGGACTGAAACTGCGAACGCCCAGATCAGCAGCCGTCGTTCCGCCATTCTCGGCGATCATCATATTTGTGCCCTGCGTGGGGTTGAGAATGTTGATTCCAGTTCCGGCGGAGTTGATCTCTGCACGCACCGCAGCACCGGAGCCATTGATCGCGTTGAGCATGTCTTGAACGGTGGTCGCGGTGGAAAGATCGATTGTTTTGGTCGTCAGCCCGTTGGTAATGATCAGGCCCGCGGTATCGATGCCCGCGCCTGCCTTTAGATTGGCCAGTGGAGTCAGCAATGTGACTTCCGCTCGCAGACTTGAACCCACCACGGAATTTCCCGCGCCTGCTCCGCTGGTTTGCAGGATGCCCAGGTCGGACGCCGTCGTCCCGCCGCCGACCTCGTTCACGCTGATATTGTCCGCACCGCCGCCAGTTAGCTGGATTCCCATTCCAGTCGGTGACAGTGAAGCAGTGATCGACCCGACACCGGCATTGTTGATGGCCGTGATGACATCGCCAACGGTGTCCGCATGTGACAAGTCAACGGTCAGGGAAGTGGAGCCATTGCCTAATCGAATCGAGCCAAGCCGCACGCCGTCGCCTGAGGTTCCACGTAAATCAGACAGACGGGTGGTTAGCGTCAACGACGGGCTGACATCGGCGGTTCCTTCCATTCGCGAGGAAATCGCGCCGAAGATGTCCGACCCGTTGGCCATGAACGGGAGCGAAGCATTTTCATCGACGACATTTTTTAAGACCGTGCCTGTGCCGACAAACTCAACGCCTCCATTGTTCTCGACGAAGGGAGCTTCGGTGGATCGGTCTCCGCCGAAGATATAAACGCCGTCAAACTGCGTATTGCCGAGCGACATCAACTGGTTGTAAAGCGCATCCACCACCGATGCAGCGCTTTGCCGGGCATCGTCGCTGACGTCCGAGCCGACGTTTGCCGAGGCAATTGTCTGTGCCTGGCGAATCAGGTCGGACAAACTTCCAAGCGTTGTATCAACTTCGCCGAGTTTGCTGTTGGTGCTGGCCAGATTGCTCGAATAAGCCTGTCGCTGTTCAAGCAGCTTGCGAATTTGCTGGGCAATGGCGGCTTGGCCGGGGTCGTCGCTGGGCAGGTTCAGCTTCTTGCCGGTCGAAAGTTCGTTCTGCACCTGAAGCAACTGCTCCTGCGTCTGCGCAATCGTCGACTGAGTAACCTGGGTCTGAAGCAAGTTGCTGACGCGTGCGAGTTGGAGTGGAAGGATTGCCATAATTGCCTATTGAATCGCCAGCAGAGTCTGCATCATTTCGTCAATTGTTGAAATCAGCCGGGCAGCGCCCTGGAACGCTCGCTGCTGGGTAATCAGGTTGATCGCTTCTTCGTTGACGCTCACGCCGCTGAGCGCCTGACGCTGAGCTTCAAGCGTTTGTCGCACGTTGGCGGCTGCGTCGGCGCTGGTTTTGGAGGCCGACGCGCTCGTGGAGACCGTATTCACCATTCGCTGATACATCTGTTCCAGTGTCTGACCGTTCAGCGAGGCAAGTGAAGTTGTCTCCAGGCCCGCAATCGCCAATGCCGTCTGGTTATCGCCCGGTTCACCGTTCTTTGCCGCCGCGAGCAACGACGGGTTGGTCTTGATGCTGTCGTTGACCGCGATGTCGTGCGCATCCGTTCCCGTAAAGAACGAATTGACACCCAGCGCTGCCAGAACCCCGCTGCTATCCTGCGAAAAACTGAACTCGACATCCGAACTATCCGCGTCGATATTCAATCGACCGCCACTGACCGATGCTGAAATATTGGCAATTCCATCGATGCTTGCAGCCAGCGACTGCAGGCTCGTGTCGTTGCCGTTGGCGCCATCGAGGTCAACCTGCACAAGCGTGCTGCTGGTCAGGCCGGTCAATTTGTTCGTGACGTGAACGACGAAACTGCCGGTCGTCGGCGCAAATTTCAATCCGCTGTTGGTCAATGCAACAGTTGCGTCATCGACCAGGTTGGTCGAGTTGGTGCTGCTGAATCCCTGCAAGCCCTGGCCGCTGGCGTGGACTTTGTTCAGTTCAAAGATGATATTGCTGGTAAGTGAATTGACGTTGTCAACAACATCGTCCACACTTGACCGAACGGCCGTCAGGGCTCCGAGTTGTCCGGATTCGACTTTGAAAGTCCCGCCGGTTTCCTTGCACTTGATGGACGTTTCGATGTTGCCGTTGACCACTTCCTGATCGAACTCAATTCCGCGGTTGTCCGTGCCGAGAATCAAAGGCTGCGAACCGACATAGACATCAACCACGCCATTGCTTTGATCGACGGTTTTCACATCCACCAGACCTGAAAGTTGTTTGAGCAAGGCATCGCGCTGATCGAGCAACCCGTTGGCGGTTCCCGCAGCGCCACCTTGCGCGGCAACGATTTGACCATTTAGATCAGCAATTTGCTGAGCCAGTGAATCGGCGTTTCCGGTCAATGCTTTGATCTGCTGATCGATGTCATCCTGCAACGATGTCAATTGGCCGCGCAAATCCTGCAGCGACTGCGCAACCGTTTGACCGTTCTGAATGACGACCTGCCGCAAGCCGATGTCCTGCGGCTTGTTGGCCAGATCGGACCAGCTATTGAAGAATGTGCTGAGTTGGGTCGAAACGTCCTGATCCGTCAATTCGTTGAAGGTGGCCTCGACGCGCGAAAGCCAGCTTTCGGTCGTGCTGGCGGATTCATCATCACTGACGCTGGCGCGAATGCGCGATTCCAGAGCTTGATCGATCTGCCTGGTGACCGAGGCCAGATTGACTCCCGTGCCGATGAAGATGCCCTGCTGGATCTGCTGATCGCGGTTGGGCGTGATGTTGGCGACCTGGCGCGTGTAATCCGCGTTGCCGGCGTTGGCAATGTTGTTGCTGGTTGTCTGGATGGCGGCCTGACTGACCGCCAGAGCAGACTTGCCGATGTTGAGCGCTCCGATCAGAGACATTCAATCACTTTCATCCAACTGCTTCCATCACACCAATGCGAGCCGTCACGCGAGGCACGCCATTTTTCGTATAGACGCCCGCCTGACCCACCGCGCCGGCAAACAAGCGCACGGCCGTGTTCAAATGACCCAGCACCCCCGCCGCAAGCCGGCCGGCGACGTGCGCGCGATCCGCAATCTGCTGAATCAGACCCTTTAATTCATCTCGTAACTTCAACAAACGAGCGCCTTGTTCCGGAACGAGAGAAGCAATTTCGACCAAGGTGGCGTTGGGTTTGAGTCGCGACAGGCGGGCGAGTTGCTGAACCAGCGCTCGTCTTCGAGTCTCCATCGCCGCGATTCGCATCCGGCTGGCTTCCTGGGTTCGGGTGGATTCCTCGATCACATCGATCTGAAGGGCGCGCATCGCCAGGCGCTGCGTTTCGATATGCGCCAGCAGCCGCCGATGCTCGTCAATCAGCATCTGCATGACATTCTCAAGATCGATAAATTGACGAGACATGTCCTTTGCTTTCGATTTTGTGAACGATGCTTTCGGCAAGCCGGCGTCCCGAGCCGCTGCGCGACATTCGCTCGGCCAGGTGCTGGTCAAGCTGATTGGCGAACATTTCTCCGCCGCGTCCGCCATCAAACAGTTTCGATTTGAACGGGCTTTCGCGCATCTGCTTGAGCATTTGTCCGAAAAACGTCTGGGCCACCCAGGTCTGGGCGGTTTGCAGCAGCTTCGCGTGTTGTTGTGCCGGATCAACGTTCATGTTTTATTCGATGATTAGCTTCGCATGCAGCTTGCCGGTCTTGTAAAGCTCCTTCACGATGGCAATTCGATCTTCTGAGGGAACACGAAGCTGATCGAGTGCATTGACCAGATCCTGCAATTTTCCGCCGCCTTGATTGGTCGTATCGAGAGCAACGACTCCGCGCTCGGAAATAACCGGCGTTCGTTGCGTGGGAATCGGCTGCGGATTGATCGTCGTAATCGTCAGTCCCTTGTGGCTGATGACGACCGGGCTGATTTCGACATCGCCGGTCATGATGATCGTGCCCGTGCGGTCGTTTACCGTGACTCGCGCCTCGGTGGGCAGCATCGGAACGGGCAATCGTTGAACTCGGCTGATGAAGCTGTCGGGACGATCGCGTTCGCTTTTGGGGATTGTGACGATGACGTTCTTGGGATCGATCGCGACGGCCAGTGTCTCACCGACATCGCCATCACCCGCGTCGTTGATGATCTTGGCAATCGTGCTGGCGGTGGTCCAACTGGCGGCAGGGTCTTCGAGGATCAGCGTAAACTTGCCATTTTCGACATACTTGGCGGGAAGATCGGCTTCCATTACGCAGCCGCCCTTCACGACTGCGACGGTCGGCGTGCTCGGGTCTTCCAGAACAAGTGGACCTTCCGATAGCGCAAAAATTCCGCTGCCGGATAGCGGCCCCTGCATTGGCGTTACGAACAGTCGTCCACCGCGCAGGCTCGCAGCGCCGCCAAGGCTGGTGACGTAAACGTCGATGTGATCGCCGTCACGCACGCCATTGCTGGGCACGGTGGCGGTCAAGCTCACCAGCGCGACGTTCTGGACATTGCCAAGTTCGCCGATCGTCGCTGGATCGGCGAACTTGGTGAGCATCGAAGCCAGCGGACGAATGGCCGGCAGAAAGGACCCGCCATCGCCGGTCCCTTTCAAGCCATACACAAGGCCCAGGCCGGTGAGAACATTGGACCGCTGCCCGCCGATGCGCGTGATGTCCGCAACCTTCACCGCATACACGGGAATGGCCGACAGCAGCACGACGAGGATGAACAACGTTCGCTTCAACATCGTTTTTCCAAACATCACCAAGGTTTTTATCGGTCAGAAGGGATTCACAAGGTCCAATAATTTCGGAAGCCACCCGCGTTTTGTTGTGTCCCGAACCGCGCCTTTGTGAGTCTTGCTCAGATTTACCTCGGATAATTGGGTGCTGAGAACGGTGTTGTCGGGGGTCACGTCTTCCACGCGGCAGATACCCGAGAGAATGAGCGTTTGTTCCTCATCATCGTTTTTGATCTTCTTGGTGGCTTGGAGGACCAACGTGCCGTTGGGTTTGACATCGATGACCTCGGCGGTAACGCGTAGGGTCAAGGAATCCGAGCGATCGACGGTCGCTTCGCCCTTAAAATCGCGGTTATTGGTCAGCTTGATCTCAGGAGTCGTGCTGGCAGTGCCCGGCTCGATGGCCAGGTTCTTGAGATTCAGTTTGATGAACGAATCGATCTTGGCATCGAGATCGGCCTGTTTTTTCAGGTCCGCCGTGCCCTCGGCCTTGAATTCGCTTTCTTCGCGAACGATGACGGTGACCAGATCATGCTTTTTCAGGGTATGAGGCGTGGGCTCTGGAACGGCAAAAAAGCTGACTGAACTGAGCTTGGCTTGGGCTGGGTCTGGAGCCACACCAACGGTTGCTCGAAGCAGAGAGCCGCCGGAGCGCTGCATCGCTTGCCCGGGAGTCAGCGGGATTTGCGCGGCGGCTCCAGACACCTGCGTCGCCGTCGGCACCGCCTGGGCTGGAGCCAACGCGCAAGCGGCAATCAAATTCAACAAAAAGACGAATCGATTCATACGCATACCCTTTTTCAATTCTGCTCCGCCGAGGCAATCGGTGGAGCAACGCTCATCGTTGCGGTTTGAGGCCCTGTGATGGTTACCTGGAACGTCTCGCGCGTGGCTTCGTTTTTAACCCGGATGGTCTGGCCGAATGAGCCGCCTTCCAGTGCACGCACGACGGTCTTGATTCGAACGCTTCCCTGATCGAGTGAAACCGTGACAAACTGCCCCACTTTCACGAGGGCGACCGGATCGACCAGCCGGCCCGTCAAAACGGTCCCGGGCTTGAGGTCGCGCGCGGCCTGCTGGCCAACCGATTGCTCAATCGTCAGGAGTGAATCATCCGACAGTTGATCGACCAGCGCTCGCCGCTGAATCACGTCTTCATTTCGAATGATCTGTCGTGCCGCCAATGGCTTGGAAACAACGATTTGCTCCTGCCAGGCCCGGGCGTCGGCGGAGATCGTGACTTTTCGTTTTTCGACCGCGCCGGCGCTGCCGTTGCCGATGATCGTCACGTTCCACATCACCGGGCCAAGGTTGCGCGCACGAAGCGGCTCGATCTCGAACCGAAACAGGGGCCGAGAAATGCTCAGAACCTTCTCATCTTGAGCTTTGAAGTTGAATTGCAGCGTTTCAACTGGAATATTCAAACGGCTCGCCAAGTCCACGGTTAAAGCGTCCCGCAGCGTTTGAACCGGAGCTTCATCACGCGGCGCAGCCGCTGGAGTGGTCGCCGGCGCTGCGGTGGAAGCCGGTTTGACTTCCCTGGCCACAATCGGGTCTCGCGCTTCAATCCACTTCTCCAAGGCGTCTTTTTCGTCGTATTCAACGTCGGTCCGCGAAACCGTGCAATTGACCGCGCCGGCGAAGTTGATCGATGCGATATTGACCCCCGCATCACGCAGAATCGAACGAATTTCCTCGACAGATACGGATTTGAACGGTGTTGCTGTTGCCAGCCGGGCCATGACCATATCGCCGAGCGGTTCGAAAAACTGCTTGTCGCGGTCTGACCAGCGGCAAATTTGACGCAGCTTGACCTGCCCGCCGATGACTGTCGCCTCACGACGCAATTCAAGCGTCGATCCTGCTGTATAAAATGCATTGGAAGGGACAAACCGTTCGGGTTGTGCTTCGACCGCTGGCGTTGTGGTTGGCAGTTCAGCGCCGAATCCCCACTGCTTGAGCAGCGTTTGCGTTGCCCACGCCAGAATCGTCAATCCAAACAGCAGCTTCGCCGTCTGCTTCCTGCTCAGCGGTCTGCCATTATTCATCATGTTACGACCTCCATGTCGTATCGCATTCAATCGTCAACTATCAACCTCGCCTGAGGTTGCCGATCGTCTGCAGCGCCTGATCGGCAGTCTGGATTGACTGGCTGTTCAGTTCAAACGCACGTTGCGTTTTGATCAGTGTGACCAGTTCCTTGACCGGATCGACATTGCTGCCTTCTTGGTAATTCTGGAGCAAAGTCCCCGCGCCGTTTTGGCCGGGTGTGCTCTGAACTGGGGCACCGGACGCGTCGGTCTCCAGATAAATGCTTCCGCCAAGCAAGTTCAGTCCTTGCGGGTTGGTGAACTGTGAAATTTGAATGGTTCCAGCGGTGGTTTTGGTCGTAGCCCCCGCCCGCAAATACGACACCGTGCCATCCTGGCCGATGTTGATTTGAGTCGCGCCAGGCGGAATGTTGATCGGCGGATCGAGTCGATATCCATCTCCCAGGCCCAAAACCAGGTCGCCATCCTTGTTTTGCAGGAACGTTCCGTTGCGCGTGTATCCGATTCCGTTGCCGATCGTGCTTAGGATTTTGACTTTGAAGAACCCATCACCGGAAATGGCTACATCCAGTGCCCCACCGGTGTTATCAAGCGTCCCGGGTGACACATCGATTTGTGTATTGCTGATCTTGGTGCCCAAACCGACATAAATGCCCGCCGGTGCGACTTCGCCGGTTGCGTTTTGCGAACCGGGCTGTTTCAGCGCGATGTACATCAGGTCTTCGAAATTCACCCTGCTGCGCTTGAACGCCGTTGTTTCCGCATTGGCCAGGTTGTTGGCGATGACGTCGATGCGGGTTGAGAGTGCCCGCAGTCCCGTCGCCGCCGAGTTGAGTGCAATAATTGCCATTCGTTTCCTTATCGAAACTCAAAGAACTTAAGAGATCTTGCCTACATCGTTGACTGCCCTGCTGAGCGTTTGATCCTGAATCCGGATCATGTTGGCGTTGGCCTCGAGCTGGCGTTCGGCGTCGATGAGCTGGGTCAATTCGGTTGTCGGATCGACGTTGGAACTCTCGGTAAACCCGCTTTGCAGCGTGCCACTCGCGGGTTTGAGCTTCTTCATGTCAGGATAAGTGAGCAGCGTTCCGCCGTTCTGGCGAAGTGCCGCCGGGGTCGGCACATCAAAAAACCCAAGCTGGGCAAGGGGCTCGCCTGACGATGTAATCGTCCCGTCAATTTTGACGCTCAATAGCGATTGCGGCACGTTACCGAGCTGAATCGGCTTGAGCTGTTTGTCCAACACGCGATTACCCGTCCCATCGGCCAGGATCAAATATCCCGCTCGATCCACCATGAACTGGCCATTGCGCGTGAGTTTGGTTTGATCGCCCGCCTGCACAACAAAATACCCTTTTCCATTGATGGCAACGTCGAGGTTGTTGCCCGTTGGTTCGATCGGACCGGCGGTTTGATCGACAAAACTGGGCAACTGGAGCAACCCGCCTCCCATGTTCTCCAGGGTTGGATCGGTCAATTGCGGCTGGCCTTGTTCGCCCGCTTCGGCGCGACGCGCTTGCATCATGGCGAGGCTTCGCTTGAAGCCGACGGTCTGCGAGTTGGCCAGGTTGTTGGCAATGACGTCCTGCCTGTACGAATTGGACAGGACGCCCGAAGCCGAGAGGTATAGGCCGTATATCATTCGACCTCTCTTTCGGCGAACTGGCGCGAAACGGGTTCGCGCACCGGCAGCGTGGGATCCTCCGTGATCCGGTCCGCATCGGCTCCGCCGACCGTGTCCCGCTGTCGTATCTGGTCCATCCTTGAACCTTCTGTTTGTACCGACATCATCTGATGTCCCGTCGGTCCCACTACAAGACGTGTGCCAAAACAAAAACGTCCCGAATTCAACGATCATCGCTTTATATTGCAAAACGCAGATCGCCGTGCAGCGCAGGCATTGCCGCGCGATCGGCAGTGAATGCGCGTTGCAAACTCACTTCATTTTCGGAATATCCGTCTCGCGGATTTTGCGCAGCAGTTCCCCTCGCTCATCCGCAGTCATCGGCAGAACCGTCAGCGTCAAGAGATGATCCCCGATTTCGACCCGAGACAGTTTGACCGGAACTCGCCCTTTTGAAACCACTTCCATGAAAACAACCGGGTCAGCCGATTCGTGGTTCATCGCGTGCATGATTAGCGTTCCAAGCACCGCACTGACGGCATCGGAATTGGCCAGACCTGTTGGGTCGATCGATGCGCGCTGCCTCCAGCGAGGCAGGCGTAATGAAAGCGCTTGTGCGGCCTGCTTTTGATATGTGCTCATCGCCGCCTGCGGCAATGGGAGCTTTCCCGCCAATACCCGCGCCAGCTTGAGATTGAGTCGGCCGTCCTGATCGATGGTTGGCTCAAAGTGCAGGCTTGCAATGGTATCGATTTCAGGCAATTTCCCCGCGAGAATCAACCGGCCATCCTGCAAGACCAGATACGGCTCGCTCAGAAACTTTTCATAACCCGCACGGACGCTCTTCCAGACCGCCCATTGAGACATCAGGGCGTTCAGTTCGTCGTCGCTGAAAGAGATGGTGATCCCCCCCGGTGCCGTGGATTGCCGCGTCGCACCGTTTCGTACCGCCCGCTCCTCGGCTCGCGCAAAAGCGGTGCCGTTTTGAAGGATCGCCAGCTTGTTCGTCGCGCTCTGGGCGGCGGCAAGACGCTGTTCGGCGTTGAGTGACTGCGGGTGATACCAGTCCGGCGTGCGATACATCATCCGCAAACCGACGATCACCAGCCCCGCTGTCATCAACAGCAGGATCGCCAGGCCAACCAAAATTCTGCGAAACCATTTCAACATTTCATTGCTCTTTCGGAAGTCTAGTGCTTTGTCATGCCTAATTTTTGGGATTGTCGATGATCCTCTTAGCTGGCGGTTTTTCGACGGTATTTGAGCAAGGAGGCTCTCATGCGCAAAGTATACATCGTTCGTCTGACAGAGGGGGAACGTGAACAAGTCTT
>DASZXJ010000225.1:0-9607 GCA_035545895.1 Tepidisphaeraceae bacterium
CGCGTCGCGCGTCTTGTTCATTCAAATTTGTCAGTAGGACGCGCGACGCGTGGCGTCGCGGCTGCTGTCTTGAATTTCCGTGACTATAATGGTTCCGACATGAAGTATTTCTATGGTGAATTCGACGGGTCGGAATTTCCCACGCCGGATACCCTGTTTAGCTTTGACCAATTCATGCAGTTCATCATGCAGCATGGCGAGCAGGCATTGCGCGCCATTCAGCAGATGATGAACGACCAGGACAACCCCGAGCAATCCGAGATGCTCGAGCAACTGCTTCAGGAAGGCATGCTCGACAAGGACGGCAAGGGAAAGCTCAAGCTTACGCCTCGCGCCATCGGTCGCATGCAGCGCAAAGCGCTGAATGAAATATTCAGCAACCTCCGGCAAGGCCAGCGCGAAGGCCATGAAAAGATCACCACCGGCCAAGGCGGCGAACGCATCGAGGGCACCAAACCCTATCAATACGGCGACCCGGTGAGTGAACTCGATCTTCACCAGACCATCCACAACGCCCTTTCCAACCACGGACTCCCCCAAGCCCCCGGCTCTGCCGGGGGACACGCTTCCAAACGTGCCGCGATTAAATTCGACGAACACGATTTCGCCCTTCACCTGCACGAAGGCGTCACCAGTTGCTCGACGGTCGTCCTGCTGGACATGAGCGGCTCGATGATGCGCTACGGCCGATTCCTCGCCGCCAAGAAAGTCGCAATGGCCATGCAGGCGCTGGTGCGAAGCAAATTTCCCCAGGACTCGATCGACTTTGTCGGCTTCTATTCCGGAGCAACCAAAATTCCTGAAGCGGCCTTGCCGCTGGCCATGCCCAAGCCGGTGACGGTTTATGACTATCAGGTTCGGCTGAAGGTTCCGCTGAACCAGCTCGACAAGGCTCCGCAGCATTTCACCAACCTGCACATGGGCCTTCAGATGGCTCGGCGAATTCTTCAAAAGCGCGGCGCGGAAAACAAGCAGGTATTCATCATCACCGACGGTCAACCCACTGCCCATGTCGAAGGCAATTTCGCGTATTTACTTTACCCGCCTGACCCGCGCAGCACGGTCGCCACACTCAAGGAAGCCGTCCTGGCCGTTCGCGAGGGGTGCCGTATCTCCACCTTTGCCCTGATCGAGGATTATTGGGGAATGGATTGGGTGGGATTCGTCGACCAGATGACCAAGCTCACCAAGGGCGTGGCATTTTATACCAGCAGCGGCGAGTTGGCGTCGTGCATCATGGAAAGTTACCTGAGCGGCCGAAAGAAAAAGGCGTTTATCGCGTAGACCTCGCCCTCCCACCAATTAGCCCGGCGTGAATACACGCCGGGTCGCTCGCTTTGACATATCCCTCACTGCCGATACACTGGCCCGCCGACGCGGGTTTTGGTAGGTCTATCACAGGTGAAGAAGGATCATCTCCTCTTGAAAGGGTTGCGAAGGATTTGCGTTTTGCTCCTCGTGCTCGGACCGGGGCTATCCGCCCGGCTGCTGGCTCAGCCCGCGCCTCCTGTCAATGCAACCCCGGCACAATATGACCTTCGCGGCAGAACTGTCGAAGCCGTACGCGTTCTTGGAAACACCTCGGTCTCCACTCCCGTTATTCTCAATTCGGTCCGTATCCGCGAAGGTGACAAATTCGATCCTGAAACCCTTCAGGAAGACTATCAACGCGTTTACGGCCTGAAGAAATTTGCACAGGTCGATGCCAAGGCCGAACCCACCTCGACCGGCGGCGTGATCGTTGTCTTTGTCGTCACCGAACAAAAGCAAATTCGCAATATCATTTATCGCGGCAATCTCGATATCGATACGCAAACCATTCAGGGCGTGGTCGATATCAAGGAAGGCGAGGCCATCGATCGTTTCCGCCTGGCCCTTGCCAAACAGGCAATCGAAACACTCTATAAAGATAAGAATTATCCCTTCGCACACATTGATGTCGATTCAGACGCCCTGTCCCAGAATGGGCAGGTCATTTTTAGCATTGTCGAAGGGCCGAATGTCCGTATCCGCAAGATCAACTTTGTCGGCGGCAACAGCTTCAGCACGAGCAAGCTCAAAGGTGTGATCCAGGCGCAAACCTGGATCTGGATCTTCCGGCACGGCACATACGACCCCGAGCAATTGGAAGATGATGTCGCCGCCCTTCGAAAGTTTTACAATGAAAAGGGTTTCTTCGATGTCCGCGTCGGCCGCAAGCTGATCTGGTCGCCGGACATGACCGAGCTTCAGATCGACTTTGTCATCGAAGAAGGTATCCGCTATTCAATCGAGCGCGTCACATTCAAAGGCAACGCCAGCGTTTCTGAAGCCGACCTTCGTAAAGACCTGAAACTGCGTGAAGGCTTGCCGTATGACAACGATCTGCTGCAGCGCGACATTCGCCAGATCGTTAAAGCGTACAGCCCGTTTGGTTTTATCTATCAGCCGCAGGCGACGGATCAAACGCAATTCCTGCAAATCAAGACCAGTCCTGTCTTCCGGCGTCAGGCCGGCAAGGTTGAGCTGGTTTACGATATTTCCGAAGGCCGGCCTTTCCATCTCGGGCGCATCATTCCCAAGGGCAATTACAAAACACAGGACAAGGTCATTCTTCGCGAAATGCAGATGGCGCCGGGGCAGCTTTATAATTCCGGTGCGGTTGCTGATGCGGTGGACCGTCTGCGCGGCACGCCTTACTTTTCACGCGTGACCGCCACCCCGGTTGGCGACGATCCGGAATACCGGGATCTGCTGGTTGAAGTTGAGGAAACCAAGACCGCGTCATTCACCGTCGGAGCCGGCATCAACAGCAACGGCGGCATCGGTGGCAACCTGACTTACGAACAGCGCAATTTCGACATCATGAACTGGCCGTCGAGCTGGCGCGATGTCTTCTCCGATCGAGCGTTCACTGGCGCGGGGCAGACGTTCAGAGCCTCCTTCGAACCGGGCACGACCGTCACCAATGCGTCAATCAGGTTCACCGAACCCTGGGTGTTCGATCAGCCCTACAGTTTCACGACGGAACTTTACCTGCGTGATCGTGTTCGCGACGGCATTTACAACGATCAGCGCATCGGCGGACGCGTTTCGGTCGGCAAGCGGTTCAGCAACATCTGGTCGGGCGCGATTACCCTTCGCGGCGAGCAGGTTGACATCGGCAACATTGAAGACAAGGAAATTCGAGCTTTCGAAATCCTGGACGAGGAAGGCTCGCACCTGTTGACCAGCACGGCCTTGCGCTTGACACGCGATACCACCACCCGCGGCCTGCTGCCGGCCACTGGATCGACAACCACCTTGGGCGGCGAGTTCTTTGGAACGCTGGGCGGCGATTACATGTTCCAGCGATTCACGCTCAGCCACGACCATTATTTCACTCTGCACGAAGATCTGCTGGACCGCAGGGTAATCCTCGCGCTACACGGCGATGCGGGATATATCACCGGCGATTCCCCGTTTTTTGAACGCTTTTATGGCGGCGGCATCGGATCGGTTCGCGGATTCGCCTTCCGCGGCATCAGCCCGCGCTCCGGGCCGGATGAAGATCGCATCGGCGGTGATTTTGCCCTCACCGGCAGCGCGGAAGTCAGCTTCCCGATTGCCGGTGAAGAACTTCGCGGCGTGGTATTTACCGACGTCGGCACCGTTGAGCCTGATCTGCAGATCGGTACAATTCGATCCAGCATCGGCACGGGCATACGCCTGACGCTTCCATTCCTGGGCCGAACGCCTATTGCAATCGATTTCGCTTTGCCGATTACCAAGAACAGTCAGGATGACACTCAATTTATCAGCTTTTCGTTTGGATTTTCGCAGTAGTTAGAAAGGAACCGATATGCGTCTCTCCGCAAAGTCCCGCGTGTTTCCAGGCCTGATGGCCATGGCCTTGATTTTGTCTCTGTCGAATCGCGCGGGCGCACAAGCCGCCGCCCCGACCAAAATTGCCACCGTTGATCCGGTTCGGGTATTCAACGAATTGCAAAAGACCAAGGACCTGCGTGTGGCCATGAACGCCGAGGGCAAGCAGCTCGACGACGAGCGCCTCGCCCGATCAGGCAAGCTGCATGATCTCCAGCAGCAACGAGACCTGCTCAATCCCAATGCCCCGCAGTATCAACAGCTCAACCAGGATTTGATGAAGCAGACCATCGAATTCCAGGCCTGGTTCCAGGTTCACCAGCTTGACCTTCAACGCAAACAGAAAATTCAGATCAACGTCCTGTTTGGTGACATCACGACCGCCGTTGGCAAGGTGGCCGAGGCGCGCGGAATCGATCTGGTGATCGCCGAACAGAAGCCGCAACTGCCTGAAAATCTCGACGAGCTTCAGGTCGCACAGCTTCAGGCCCTGTTGAGTTCGCGCAACGTGTTGTACAAGAAGGATGCGATCGATCTGAGCAGCGCGGTCATCGCACAAATGGACGCGGACTATAAATCTGGAAAATGATCGAACAATTGAGAGAAACAGGCAGAGGGCAGAATACAATTATTGTTCTGTCCCCTGCCTTTTGTTTTTGGAACTTTGTCCATGCCGACACTTACCGAGATTGCGGCCCTGATCAATGCGCCCGTGCGATCCGACGGGCAGCGGGAAATCACCGGCGTGGCATCGCTCGCAGACGCGGGGCCTTCCGATATTTCCATCCTCTCGGCGGATTCATACCTGCCTCAGTTCTTGGCGACCCGAGCGGGCGCCGCGATCGTCGTCAAGCGAGTCAAACTTCCTGCGACCACAAAAATTCCCGTGCTGATCGTCGATGACGCGGATCAGGCGCTCTCCCGTGTTCTTGAATTGTTCGCTCCACCCGTGCCCTGCCCCGCGGCTGGCGTGGATCCATTGGCTCGTGTCGCAAAGACCGCGACCGTCGGATCAGGCATCGCCATTGCGCCGTTTGTCGTGGTCGGTGAACGAACACGCATCGGCAGCCAATGTAAAATCTATCCTGGCGTATTCATTGGCGACGATGTCGTCATCGGCGACGACTGCCAGCTATTTCCCAACGTCGTCGTTCGCGAGCGGGTGACGCTCGGCAATCGTGTCATCATCCACGCCAATAGTGCGATCGGTTCGGATGGATTTGGATATCGCTGGGATGGCACGAAACATGCCAAGGTTCCTCAGATCGGCACGATCGTCATCGAGGACGATGTGGAGCTTGGCTCGTGCGTATGTGTCGATCGAGCCAAGATGGGCGTAACACGCATCGGCCGCGGAACCAAGATCGATAATCTGGTTCAGATTGCGCACAACTGCATCGTCGGGCAGCATTGCATCATTACCGGCCAGGCGGGGCTGGCCGGCTCGGTCACACTGGGCAACGGCGTGATCCTCGGCGGACAGTCCGCCGTTCGTGATCACACCGCCATGGGTGATGGTTCGATGGCCGCCGCATGCAGCGGTGTTTCAGACGACGTCCCTCCCAAAACAGTCGTCAGCGGCATTCCAGCATTGCCGCATCGACAAAGCCTGCGCGAGCAAGCCGCCCTCCGTCGCCTGCCCGATCTGGTCGCCCAGCTTCGCAAATTGCGCGAAGAAATCGACCAGATGAAGCAGGACCGCGCCAAATAACCATCTTGCTGTTTCAACCCGCGCGGCTACGATATTGCTCGAAGTTCCCTTAGCTCAATTGGATAGAGCGTCGGCCTCCGAAGCCGAAGGTTACAGGTTCGACCCCTGTAGGGAACGTTTTAACCGTGCCCGGCTCATGGTTGGAAAACCCCAGAATGAAGTGCATTATTTTGGCCCTTGCGGGATCATCAATACACGCCAAATGCTCTTAAACGGCCAAAAAACCGGGTTGTTTAACCAATAGGCAACAAATCCCAAACAAATCTTCATCTTGCCCTGATTTGGGCAATTCTTTTGCCTCTCCAGCAGTTCTATACTGCGTCAGGCGGTATAAACCGGCAACCTACCGCCGTTAATCGCCCCATAAATCGTGGAGCAGAAAGAATTTGTTGCCAACACCAAATAATCTTTGGTCCACACCGTATATTCTCACAGGAAGCACTTAATTTGCTTCCTACAGTTAGAAGAACGACAGGACAAAGCGTATTTTTGGATAAAAAAATAGATGAGTTTGTTCTCTCCATCCTCAATGCCAGACTCCGGAGCCAAACCGACAGCCCTGTTTGGCTATGACATCATCGAAAACATCGGTGAGGGCGCCGGCAGCACCATCTACGCTGTAAGTCATATACAGACCAAGCAGTTGTATGCCCTGAAACACGTCATCCGAAAGACCGACAAGCACGCTCGTTTTATCGAGCAGCTTGAAAGCGAATTCGAGGTCGGCCGAAAGGTCAACCATCCCAAGCTGCGTCGGGTCGTCGATTATCAAACGAAAAAGACCATGCTCGGTAAGATCACCGAAGCCGCTCTGATCATGGAATTGTTCGATGGCCTGCCTCTGGACGTCAACCTTCCGCGAGGCATGGGCCAGTTGCTCGAGTGCTTCATTCAGACCGGCCAGGCTTTGGAAGCCATGCATGCCTCCGGTTTTGTTCATTGCGATCTCAAGCCCAACAACATCCTGCTGGATCGTGATTTCAACGTCAAAGTAATCGACCTCGGCCAAGGCTGCCCGGTTGGCACGAAGAAAGACCGCATTCAGGGAACGCCCGACTACATCGCTCCCGAGCAGGTGAAATGCCTGCCCGTCACGTTCCAGACCGACATTTACAATCTCGGCGCGACGATGTACTGGGCGCTGTGTGGCCGAAAGATGCCCACGCTTTTCACCATCCAAAAGGGTGAAAACAGCATCCTCTCGGATGATCTAATTCCAGGCCCGCACGTGGTTAATCCGCTCGTGCCGGAATCGCTTTCCAATTTCGTGATGGAATGCGTCCGCATCAATCCGAAGAAGCGTCCTGCGGATATGCAGGAAGTCGTTCGGCGTCTGGAAATCATCCAGCACGTCGTCGAGCGTGACGCCGCCAACGCCCGAAACTTCGGCGCCGCCTGATCATTTCCTTAAAATCTCGGCTGCCCTGCAGCCTTCAACGAAAGCGAATGAGCGAGTTGATCCGTAGGAGGGTACGGAGAGACGTGGTATCGTTCGCTGGCCCGCATATTTCATCATTTTCCCAGCCGCTGCTATAGCGCGACGGCCCTACTTCCTGTAGTTTCGGGAGTTACCACACAACCGAACCAACAGACAAGCAAGGCCGTCACGTGACAGACTGAGACTGTAACTCCACTCCTATCACCTTTTCCAGCTTTGGACGCAGGCCCGTACTGGCGGATTTTGCCGGCGGATCGATTACCTCCGATGCGCTGGCGCTGCTCATCTTGGCAATCTGAACAACAATGGCCTGCTTACTATCTATGACGGACGCGGCTTGATCGTCGATCTAAACACGGTGTTGCCCGAACCGGGATCGCTCAGCATTCTTGCGACAATTAGCGCCACCTTTCTGGTCCGGCGACGGAAAATAAATTAAACAGCACCCGCTGAGTTTATTTAATGAATACTGCGCACTCGCCCTCGAACTGTGCACCGGATACCCGTCAAGCCTCTAGGTCCGTACCGCTATCGAAGGTTCATTGAGTTTGGCCCCTTGACCTCGCGCCACTCACTGACTCCCAAGTAGCCTGATAGCAACTGCAATGCTATGGCTTTGTTTAGACGATCATTTTTAGGAAAGAAGACATTGATTCCAATCGCTCCACTCTCCCATTTAATGTCTGCCTTGATCTGTGGATGTGCGATTGGACGACGAATGAATATGAAAATTCTCCAGTCCTGCTCCGGAAGACGGTAGACGCCTTCGACAAAGTCCATTTCATCTTTCATTTTCAAATCAAAACTGATTTCTGCTGTCATAATACAGGTTGCTGAAGCCAAATATCGCAGCTTCACCTCGGTCTATCACGGTCAAGGTTGCTTTATTCCAAAGCTTTCTGCAAATCTTTAGGCGAGTTTACAAGTAGGTGATGAATTTGTTCCAAAAGACTCCGTACGTCAATTCTTAAAGCACCCACTATTGTTTGGAATTCCCAATCATAAATTCGAGTTCCATTTGCGACATGGCTCATCGCATTGACCAGAATTAAAGCTTCGTGTTTAGATAAAACCACCACAAACGTATCGCTCTCCATAGAGTTCAAAATTAAGCCAATCTTTTCACTGAGACGGCGGGCATCTAACTTGTCGCAACTAAATCGTATTCGAAAATCCTCGTCCGAGCCGATAATGGGAGTAATATGCCCCATACTTGCGAGGAGAATTCGCAAGTCTGCACGGGTTACCTGAATTTGAAATCGCTCATCTAGCAGTTGCAAAAGCTTCATTCTGGGCCACTACAACATGTGAACTAAGGATAGCCGGTTTTGCTTTTCCGTTACGACATCTATTCATGAATCATGAAGCCTATTAAGAGCTTCCGGGAAAAGGGGTTTGCCGTCGTCGTCGAGACTGATGCCGCTGATTTGACCATATGTATCATCTTGTTATGCGATTAGGTCCATCTAAATAGCTCCCCTTGAAACAGAAAGTGGCTCGGGCCAAGGTAGTCGTTGCTGAAGCAACACCCTTGGAGGTCCCGAGCCATGGACGGCAGTATTGTCCTGGGCTCCAGCGAACGCAAGCGGCTTTTGGGAATCTATCGCGGGAAGGAGGAACACCCCGCACAGGTTCGGCTGAGAGCGCAGATCATCTTATTGTTAGCAGACGGGCATTCCTGGAGCCTGATCGGGGATGTGCTGTTCTGTTCGAGCGCGACGATCGATCGCTGGAAGGAGCGGTTTGAGTCCGGTGGCATTGACGCGTTGCTGGAGGAGCGTCGTGGCCGGGTCGCCACGCTGCTGGTGGGCTGGGGATGGCTGCTGGTTCACTGGGTCAAGAGGCTCTCGCCGCGTGATTTTGGATACTGCCGCAGCCGCTGGTGCTGCGGGACCTTGGCGTTGGTGCTGCTGGAGGTGCACCGGGTGAAGGTCAGTGTCGAGACGGTGCGGCGATGTCTGCACAGCCAGAACCTGGTGTGGCGTCGTCCCCGACCGGTGCTGGGCAAGCATGACCCGCGGCGGGCGTGGAAGCTGCGGAAGATCCGGGAATTATTGCGGGATTTGCCCGAGGATGAGGCGGCGGTGTTCCAGGATGAAGTCGATTTGAACCTCAACCCGGATATCGGCTGCATGTGGATGGAGAAAGGGCAGCAGGCCGAGGTGATCACGCCGGGCGACAACGTCAAGCGGTATCTGTCCGGGTCGATGAGCTGGCGGACGGGAGCATGGCCGTCACGGCGCCGGATCTCGGCACGCCAGAAGTAGAAGGCGGTCTCCTTGAGCCGATGGGCGGCGCAGAACTCGCGTACGCTCTGCCCGCTGGCGGCGAATTGTTTGAGAAGCAGACGCCAGGACTGTTCCCTGGCCGGATCACGATGCGGACCTTTGTCAGCGGGAGGTGAATTGCTCTTCATGCTGGCAGTGTGACGTGGCCACAGTCCGAATTACAGATGCGGTTGGTCGAACGCACACCGAAATGAAAGCCACTTGAGGTGTCCGCGCTGGACGGATCATAAAAACTGCCAAGCTGCACCTTCAAAAAGCCATCTTCCAGTTGCGTGCTGCTGATCGTGGCACTTGGAGCGATGTTGTACACCCAGGATTCATTGCCGA
>DASZXJ010000226.1:0-21288 GCA_035545895.1 Tepidisphaeraceae bacterium
GAAATGGCCGTACGCGTGACGATGGAAAATCGCGAGCTGATCGAACTGCTCGGTACGTGCTCGATCAAGACGATTCAGATGAATCTGGCGCCGCCGCCCAACGCGGTGCGGGCATCGATCAACAATTGTGATGTTTATATCGAAGACCTGATCGACGCCGACGCGGAAAAACATCGCATCGCCAAACGTCGTGAGGAACTCACCAGGCTGATCGGCAACTTGAAAGGTCGAATGGCCAACGAATCGTACATGGCCAAGGCCCCGCCGCATCTGGTGGAGCAAACTAAAAAGCAGCTCGTCGATGCAGAGGATGAATTGAAGAAATTGGGTTGAATTCCCCCGTGACACGGGCGTCCTCGCCCGTGCCCTATATCGCGCATGGCCGAGACGGCCATGTCACGTGGAAAGATTATTCTGCTTTAGAAATTGCCTGATCCGCTGAGCGTATTCGTCCGGCCGAGCTTCCAGCCCGAGTAGGTGAGGCACATCGGGCAATGACCAATACACGCCGTCACTGCGCCGGTTCACCGCTGCCTCGATCAAGCCGGCGCTCTCTCGATCAATATACGGATCATCGCCGCTTTGAATGGCCATGACCGGACATTTCATCGCTGCGATCAGATCGACCGAGTTCAGCCGATCGAAATCCTGTCCGCACAACCATTTGGCCAGGCGCATGGTCCAGTCAAACATCCCCGGCAGGGGAAGACCAAGCAGATGGACCTGCGCCCGCACGCCATCGCGAAATCGCAGGACCGGCGAATCCATCACCACTGCGGCGATGTCATCGCGCATCGCCGCCGTCGCCAGCGCGACCATCGCGCCCAGGCTTGCGCCAAATAAAACGATCTGTTTCGACTGTGCTGATCGAGAAGCGCGAAGCTGATTCAGCACCTGATCGAGATCGTGTCGTTCGAGCACCCCGGCGGTCGTGTATTGGCCGCCGCTTTCACCGTGCGCTCGAAGATCGATCGCCAAAATGTGATAGCCCAGCTCCTGCCAGGTGGGCGCCCAGGCAATCGCGCCGACCTTGGCATCGGCGTAGCCATGAATCAGAACAGCCGTTTTGTCGCTGTTGCCGGGACACGGAATCCACCAGCCAGCAAGATTCAGTTCCTGCCCGGCGGATTCATCGCGCACTTTGAACCACATTTCCTCAAAGTGCATGTTCAAATCGCCCGGCGAGAGGCGTTTGAGCAGGTAAACTGCCTTGCCATCGGTCATGCGCGGCGGGCGCATAACCGCATATGCGCTCAGCAGTAAGGCCAAGCCCACCGCAATCGCCAGCGAAACCAGCATAATCAAGGGAAGAATCATTTCGGATCGATTTCAAACTGAATCGGCGGATTGGACAGATTTTCTCACGCCGAGGCAAGGCCGAGTCCGATAACTGGTCTAGCACGGCAACGTCTTGCCGGCAGATTGCTTCGGTCTTTCAAGGAGCTGACCAGTGAAACGTGCACTTTTTACAATCGCAATTTTGGGTTTTGGCGTCGTTGGATGCAGCAGCAGCAAGAAGATGACATACGGCACGCCGAATGATTCGGTGACCGATGTCGCCGCCGTTGCCCCCGCACCGGCGTATCAACCGTCCCCCATGCCCGCGCCCCAGCCAGTAATGTATGACAACCAGCCCGGCATGGCGTCATCGAGCGGCGCAATCGGCGGCGGAAGCTACACCGTCAAGAAGGGCGACACCCTCTACTCCATCGCCCGCCAGCGCTACGGCGACGGCAAGCAGTGGACCAAGATCGCCAGCGCCAACCCAGGGCTCAAGCCCCAGAGCCTGCGCGTCGGCCAATCGATCACGCTTCCGTAATTTTTGCACATTCCAGTCGAAACGAGGAACGATCGGGGAACCAGGATTCTCCGATCGTTTCTCCTTTGCTCGGTTTATAAATGTAACCGCCGAAACGCCGAGTAACACGCTGAATAAAGGTTTTCCGCCGCTTGCGGCTTAGCGCGACGCTGTTAATCTTTACCGTATGGTCGACACCATTTTCTCCAAAATCATCGCCAAACAGATTCCCGCGAAGTTCGCGCATGAAGATGACAGGTACATCGCCATCCACGATGTCAACCCGCAGGCGCCGACGCATCTGCTGATCATTCCGAAAAAGGCGATTGCCACTCTAAACGACCTGTCACCCGCCGATTCTGATTTGGTGGGCGGGATGTTCCTGCTGGCGGCTAAGTTGATGAAATCGATGGAGCAAAGTGACTATCGCACCGTTTTCAACTGTGGGCCGCAGGCGGGGCAAACCGTGTTTCATCTGCATCTGCACGTGCTGGCGGGCCGAAATTTCAACTGGCCGCCGGGATGATGGAAGAAAACAGTTCCTGGCTGCAACTGTATAATGAATAGTTCGTCCTTTGGGAGGCATAACGTGGGTGTGAACCGAATCTCGCGCCGTGTGATCAAAATCAACAAATCCGAATCATCTTTCAAAGCCAGCGTTTTTGAACATTTGGAGAACCGCGCGCTGCTTTCCACAGCCGCTCCGGTGATCACGTCGTTCACCGCCGACAATCGGGGGCAAGTGATTCTGCACTTCAGCCAGAAGATGGACATTCATACGATTGGCCGCGGGTCGGTGCATATCCTGGGTGTAGGCGCTGACGGCCAGATCAATACCGCCGACGATGCAGCCCTGACCATTTCCATGGAACTCAGTGCTGACGGCAAAACCCTGATCGCCACCGCACCCGTAGCCGCCGACGCCAACTATCGCGTCAAACTCAGCGGATCAATCATCAAGGGAATTAACGGCATCAATCTCGACGGTGAATTCAACGCATCAGGCAACAGCGGCAACGGCGTGGCGGGCGGCGATTTCCAGTTCCGCGCCAAACGATCAACCGGAATCACCACGCATCCATTGGCCATCATCCGCACGACCGAAGGGGACATGCTCGTACAGCTTCGCGCTGATGCTGCGCCCAATACCGTCGCCAATTTCAAACATTACGCCGACCTTGGCAGCAACAATGGTTACGACGGCACGATCATTCATCGAAATAACGTCGCGGAATTCACCGCCCCCGCCGTGCCCCCGTATACGTTTCTGGGTGCTGGCCAATATCTCTCCACCGGTACGCAGATCACGCAACTGGGATCACCCCCGACGGTCGAGCGCAGCACGTTGCACAACAACCGCGGCACCATCGCCACTGCAACGGGTCCCATTTCTTCGAACAACACGAATCTCGAACCGAGCGGCTTTATCTTCAACATCACGCAAAACAACGAAATCGACCCGAACAACGGCATTCGCGGCACCAGCCAGGTGGGCGCAACCGCGTTTGGCACGATCATCTCGAGCCTGGACCCGCTCCTGAAAGCCTTCAAGTTGCCGACGACGGCCTTCACCGGGGGCTCTACTTCTTTCAAAGGTGCCCCGTCCATCACAGAATTTGACGGCAGCAAGATCCGGGTAACTCTCACCCGCGTGGCCATGCTCGATCGCGTTGTCAGCCTGACCTAAACCAGCGAGCGCCTTCGAATCCGGTTAAAGAATCCCCCACGCCTTTGTTGCGTGCACTCGGCACTGTAGAGCCGCTGAGTGAGCCAGCGCATGCCCTGGCGAAGTTCTTCGGGCGTCATCCGTTTTGGCTGATAATTCACATCAAACAGCGTGCACAAATCCCATCGATTGGATTCCAGAATCCGTCCCTCGCGCAGCAATCGATCATAAAGCGGCGTGCCCGGAAATGGGGTGAGGATCGTAATCTGCACATCATAAAGCTCGTGAGTCATCGAAAAATCGAGCACCTGCTCAAAAATCTCCGGGCCATGCCGATCCAATCCCAGAATGAAACAGCCGTTCATCGTGATGCTGTGCGACTGAATCTCACCGATTGCGTCGCTGTATCGATGCGCTTGGCGGGCTTTGAAATTACTCCGCAATTCCATTCCTTCCAGCGGCGACTGGTCCGGGCTTTCCAAACCGATCAGCACCTGCCGGCAACCGGCATCAGCCATTAGATCGAGCAGTTCCGGGTCGTCGGCCACCGAAATATCCGTTTCGGTGAACCATTTCACGTGCAACGGCGCCAGTTGCCTGCATAGTTCCTTGCCCCACTCTTTATCAACGAAGGTCTTGTCATCGGCAAATTCGATGAACGGATGATCGCGCACCTGCTGAATCGCGCGAATGTCGCGAATGACATGCTCGACCGGTCTTTTGCGATATTTCTGAGTGAGCATCACGTTGGAAGCGCAAAAATCACACCGCCACGGACAGCCGCGTGAAGTCTGCATGGTGAACCGGTTGTACGGCCTGTCCCCCAGCAGGCCGTACGAGGGAACCGGCAAATTCTTCACATTCACAGGCGGATAATTTTTCGTATTGAAAATGCGCGCAGATGAATTTTCTTCCGCTGCGTTCACCACGCTCGGCCAGACATTTTCCGCTTCGCCGATGATGACAAAATCCGCATGTCGAGATGCTTCCTGCGGACGCACGCTGACGTGAAGCCCGCCCATCGCCACCTTCACGCCTGCTGCGCGCAAGCGGTCCGCAATCGCGTATGCTTCGAGCACCTGTGCGGAAAACGTGCTGATCGCGACCAGATCGCAGGTATAGACTTCCGCCGGCTCGTTGCCATCCGATTCGGCTTCGAAATATTTCACCTCATGCTGTTTCGGCGTGCAGGCCGCCAGATAAAGCAATCCCAAACTTGGCAGCGATGCAATCGTCCTGCTTCGCTCGACAAACCCGGGCAGCGTCAATCCCATTTGAAGCAGTTCATCATCGTGCGCCCGAATTCCGCTCATTGCGAGTAATCCAATTTTCATACGGCACCTTGTTCTTATCCCAACAAAGTCAAAATCACGGCCACGATCAAACTCATCACTGGAACGAAGAACGCATGTCGAAACGACTTTTTCCACGCGGTCAGAAAGCAAATAGCAGGCATGGTTATGCCGCCGACGATCCAGCAGATGGAGGACAATCCAGCCATCGAAGAAACTGGAACAGTCACGGCAAAGAGGATGTTCAGAGCGCCCAGCGCCACCAACGCGATATGCCCCAGCCGGGCCATTCGCCTGCGGAGTGATGTATAACCACCCAGGAAATCATCGCGGTGGAAAAACAGCCCGATCCCCGCCCCGCTGACAAACCCCGCCAGAATCAGGCTCCACCCCGCATAATAGTTCAGAGGATGAAAAGGCATATCTATAGTTAATTAGTGATAACTAACATATCATAGACGTCCGGTCAATATAAATTCGTAAAAAATCGCATGGGCATTTCAGTTAGGGTGGAATGAGGATTGGGCGAGTCCATGGATTTACGCAGCCGCATTCATGAGTGGCGTGTGATGGGTGGGCAGGGCTGTGATCGTGCGCGCCGATTCGTCGATCAGGACAATCTCGGTCAGCCCGCCCAACTTACGCGGGCACAGGCGCATCGGGCCTTTAAGAGCAGTGGGCAAAATCGCTTCGAACAAGCCAAACCGAACCAACACGCCGGGATATGCAACCTGGGTAACGCGAATTTCGTCACGTGAACGCTGTTGCAGGCATTGCGTTTGCGATTGAAGGTCCGCGGCCATTTTTTTCGTGATGGTTTCGATTTCCTCGGCTTCGCAGAGCAATTCAGTGGCGCGCTCTTTTTGCTGGGCGGTGAGTTGCTTCATTATGCGGAGCAGTGGTTCGATCTTATCCCGGACCTCGGCGATGTGTTTGAGATTGGCGTCGATCTGCGCCCGCGTGTCCGAATGAAATTCGAGAACGGTTTTGTTGTATCCCACTTCGATGACGGTGGGCGTGCCGCTGCCATGCCCCAGAGCCATGCAAATCACTCCGCCGTTGGCGGCAACGCGCCCGCCATAGATCGGCCCCTGGCTTACAGTCATTTGCCCCGCGCAGATGATATCACTTTGAATGATTTCGCTTTGGACGTCGATATTACCCCCCGCAAAAACGGTTGCCGCCGAAATGAATCGGCAACGTAAATCCGCGCCTACAACGTATTTACCCTTGTGTTTGCCGATGATGCCGCCCTTGACGTAGGCAGAGCGCCCGGTTCGAAGTTGGATCGCTTCGATCGCACCTCCTGCCGTCAGCGTGCCTGAAATATTGACGGAGCGACCCTCACGCAGCCCTCCTTTGACGGTGAGATCCCCGTCGAAATGAACTGCCGTCGCATCGAATTCATCCTGAATTTCCAATAAAGGTTCGACTGAAAACACATCGCCGACGAGTCGGAGATTTCCCCGCGCAGCGGCGATCAACTGGTCATTTTCACATCGGATATTTCGATCGAAAACAATGCTTTTCCCGTGTTTGGCTGGTGCAAGAGGTTGGCCAAATACATCGCGGCCTTCAACACCGGCAATTGCGGGCAAAAGCGTGCCAATGACCTGCCCCTGCTCGACTTTCGCGACAGTGCAAGTAATTCCATCCGCGACGGGTATTCGAAAATCGATGCGGTTGGGCCTTTCATCAACGGGAGCGTTTCCAGTTGCGATTACAACCGAGATCGCCGACTTCCTGCGATTTTCAAGGGAATCGACGATTAAACCGTCGTCAAATTGCTGGATTTTTCGTTCCTGCAACGCTGAAATGATCTCGGCCGCCGATACCTCGACGTCCGCAGCAATACTTAAGGTTGCAATAAGACGATCCTTTGAAACCTGGATTTCATATGCGCCAGCCATCGCGACACCCCTTGCATGGCCATGCATTAGCCAACATTCGCGAGACTTCCTGGTCCGAGAATCGCCGGTCAGGCATATGATTCCCCACTGATCAATTGCCCGGATATTGTTTGATTTCCAGCCGGGCCATCTGCAAATCCCGCGTTATTCATATTTGATTCCATACACATGCTGCCATCTAAAAAACACATCGGTAGTTCAACCGGTTGATGAAAATGGGATTTTATACCCATAACACGGCCGGCGGGGGCTTGATGGGTGATTATCCCCCAAAACATACAGAATCACGCTCACAGGTCGGCATGCAATGCTTCAACGTGATCGTTCCCCTTCAGAGGTTCTGGAGCGCCGAGACATTTTGCCAAAAGGTTGCAGTTTGATTCGGCGGGGACCCTTTGCTGATACATCCACAGGCCAAATCATTGCGGAGCTTCCGCAGCAGGATCACCGCCAAGCAGACTTTGGATCTTATGAGTTACAAAATTGAATGAGTTTTAAGGATTGACCGGCGTGGTTAACACGGACGCGGTTGCGGCTTCGAGATTGGCCAGACTTTTTTCCCGTCCGGTTCGAAGGTTGACCACAAGCCTTTGGATCGCGATCAGCGAACGCTGGCTATCAAGGAAATCCAGCAGCGACGATTGACCGTTCTCATACGCGGTGCGCGAGACTTCGACCATTCGCTGAAGTCGCGGCAAGATGGTCTGGTCAAAAAGCTCAAGCTGACGGTCCGCATCGCGAACAGTTGTGATGTCCATAAGGATCTCGGCATTGAGATTATGAACTTCCTGCCGGCGCATCGCCTGGGCGGCACGGAGGTTGGCACGCGCCTGGGCAACGGCGGCGTTGATGGCTTCGTATTTCAGGAACGGCACGGTAATCATCCCCATGAGATTTTGCGCCATGCCGGCCATGTCCGTGCTGATGCTCGCGGAAAAGTCCGGCAAATACTGTAGTTTGGCAATCTCGATCCCCTGGTTACGAGTCTCCACCTCATGCGCCAGCGCGATTAACTCCGGATTCTGTTTGGCAGCCAGAGCCAACAGGTCCGCGTCGGACTTTTCAATTCTGTGAACCGCCGGCAATTCCGCAGGCAGCGGAACAGCCGCGTCGGGCGCACGATTCAACAAAGCATTCAACGCCGCGAGCTGCGCCGGCAACTGCGCCTGCATGCTGGCCAGATCGTTGCGCGACATGTCCAGTTCATTACTCGATTTCAGCACATCGATCTGAGACGCCGAGCCCGCACGGTTGCGGGCTTCGGTGGAGGTCACCATTGTTTGCAGCAACTGGCCATTACGCTGCTCCAGGCGAATCAGTTCAGCAGTCGATGCGTAATCGAAATAGGCAGCCAGCACCTTCGCGCGGATTTCATATCGCGTTTTGACAAACCGAACCCCCGCAGCCTTGGCCATTTCCAGTGCTTGCTTTGCAGCCAACGTCGGCTTGCTCGGCCAAAGGATGTCCGCCATGGGATCGTTCGACAGCGTCACACTCGATTTTTTGAATGAAGTCGAGCCTTCCATGATCGGCACGCCACCAGCGATGGCGACGTTCGTCGGCTGGGTGCCATCCTGTGGGATTTGCTCGATGGCCGATCGCCAATCCCAGTATTGCCGGTCCAATTCGGCGTTGCTCAGAAGCGCGTAATTGACCAAGTCCTCGACGGTCGGATTTTCTGGCAAGACCGGTCGGTCTATGGCCTCCATCTGCATGGCTCGAGCGCGCTCTTCCTTTTCGCCGGCCGGGTGCGATGTGCACCCCGCCACCAGCAGCAATATCGCGATGGGCAATGTCCATTTGATCATGTCGTTGCCCCCTGGCGCCGATGCATGAGAAAACTCTTGGCGACGTAGAAAATGATCGGATAAATCAGCAATTCCATGAGGAAGCTGGTGAAGAGCCCGCCCAACATCGGTGCAGCCAGTCGGCGCATCACATCTGCACCTGTCCCTTGCGCCCATAGCAGCGGAACCAAGCCAATGAACGCAGCCGCGACGGTCATCGTCTTTGGACGAATTCGCTTCACCGCACCATCGTGAACCGCGTCCCACAAATCCTTGCGAGTATTCATTCGGCCGAGCGATTTGAATCGCTCGTAACTGTTATCGAGGTACAGCAACATGACCAAGCCGGTCTCGGCGTCGAGCCCCGCCAGCGCGATCACGCCCACCCAAACCGCCAGGCTGAGGTTGTATCCCAGCAGATATAGGAACCAGACCGCCCCCACCAGACTGAACGGCACTGCCAGCAGTACCACGCACACGCGGAACCAGCTTCGCGTAGCGGCATAAAGCAGCAGAACGATCAGGATTAGCGTCAGAGGCACAGCCCACTTCAACCGTTCATTAGCGAGCTGAATATTTTCGAATTGCCCGGACCATTGGAGTGTATATCCAGCCGGCAAAGCCAGCTTTTGCTTGATCGCTTCCTGAGCATCAGCGATGTATCCGCCGAGATCTCGACCGGCGACATCAATGAAAACCCAAGCTGAGCGCCGGGCGTTTTCGCTCTTGATCATCGGCGGGCCGGGGTTGATCTTCACATCAGCCACCTGTCCTAGCGGAATTTGCGAGCCGGACGGAGTCGGAATCAGGATTTGTCGAATGGCTGATGGATTGTCGCGCAAATCACGAGCATAACGGATGTTGACTGGATACCGCTCGAGGCCTTCGACGGCAGTGGTCGTCTTCATTCCACCCATCGCTGTGGCGATCACGTCTTGAACATCGCCGTTGGTCAGCCCATATCGGGCAGCCTCGGCGCGATTGATATCGATGTCCAAGTAATACCCGCCATATGAGCGTTCGGAATATGCGCTGGTTGTGCCGGGCACGGTCAGTGCCACCGTCGCCGCTTGTCTGGCAAGATCAGAAAGAACCTGTAAATCCGGCCCCATGATCTTGATTCCCACCGGTGTCTTGATACCGGTGAAAAGCATATTCGTACGATTCTCAATCGGCATCGGCCAGGCGTTGGCGACACCAGGCAGGCTGACGACCGCGTTTAACCCGGAATGCTGTGTACCATCCGCGTCCTGCCAGCCGTACACCAGTTCTTCCATGGTGATCTTGCGCTGACGAGGCCAGAACGTTTTTTCGAATGGCTTTCGCGCAAATTCAGGCCAGCCATCAAAGAAATAACTCATTGATCGCTTGCGCCATTTCGCCGGATCGGTTTGCAACCGGACGACGCTTTCGATCATGTCGAGCGGCGCGGGATCGGTCGCTGTGTCAGCCCGGCCGATCTTTCCATAAACGCTGGCGACCTCAGGGAAGGTCTTTATCAATTTGTCGGTCTGCTGAAGTAATTGCCGCGCGGTTGTCACACTGATGCTCGGATCAGTCGTCGGCATATACAGCAGATCACCTTCGTCCAGCGAAGGCATGAACTCGCTGCCCAGATGCATGAACGGCCAGACCGAAGAAGCGACGAAAATCGTCCCGCCCATGAGCACCAGCCAGCGGAATTTGATCGCCCCTGCAAAAAAGGGGTTATAGATCAATTGAAGCAGATGGCTGATCGGACTTTTGTCTTCGTGGATGATTTTCTGTGGCACAAGGAGCATTCCCGCCAGCACCGCCCACGCCACGCCCACCCACCAGGGGTAGAAACTCCACAGCACCGCTGCAGGAATAAACATGACCGAAAGCGTGATGAGTAGATTTGCCTTCCATCCCCACTTCCTGGGCAGCACGCGAGCAGTAATGAAATAGACCATCAGAACTGGAATGATCGTGATGGACAGAACGGCGGCTGCCGCCATCGAAAATGTTTTTGTGAACGCCAGCGGCTTGAACAATCGACCGCTCTCTCCGCCCAGCACAAAAACCGGCACAAAACTCACGGTGATAATCAGCAGGCTGAAAAACAGGCTTGGCCCCACTTCAGAGGCTGCTTCCATGATGATCTGGCTTCGCGGCCGGGGCGGATTGCCCGCGTGCACGCTCTCCTCTTCCCGGTCCAGATGCTTGTGCGCGTTCTCCACCATGATGATCGCGCTATCGACCATCACGCCGATCGCGATGGCGATGCCGCCCAAGCTCATGATGTTGGCGTTGATCCCCATCACATGCATGATGAGCAGGCTGCACAGAACGCTGGTGGGCACAACAAAGATTGCAACCAGTTCACTGCGGGCATGAAGCAAGAAGAGGATGCAGACAAGCCCGACGACGATCATTTCTTCAATCAGCGTGTGGCGAAGGGTATGAATCGATCGCTCGATGAGCTGAGATCGATCGTAAGCGGTTTTGATAAACACACCCGGTGGCAGGCCGTTTTCCAAATCACTCAGCCGTGCCTTGGCATCGTGGATCACTTGATACGCGTTGGCGCCAAAGCGGGCGATGACAACCCCACCGACGGCTTCGCCTTCGCCGTTCCATTCACCCACACCGCGGCGTTCTTCACCGGCGACTTGCAGCGTGGCCACATCGCTCAGCAGAATCGGCGTTCCTTCCTTGCCCATCGACACCGGCACCTTGGACAAATCGTCCAGGCCATGCAGGTATCCGCGGCTGCGCACCATGTACTCGGTTTCGCTCATCTCGACGACCGAACCGCCGACATCATTATTCGAGCGCTGCACGGCCATCATGATGTCTTTGACCGGCACGTTGAAAGCCAGCAGCTTTTCCGGCTTGAGCACCACCTGGTACTGCTTGACGAAACCGCCGATGGGCGCAACTTCCGCGACGTTGGGCACCGCGGTCAATGGATACCGCAGATACCAGTCCTGCAGACTGCGAAGACTTCCCAAATCCTGATTCGATGAAACCAACGGCTTACCCGTCAGCGGACACATGCCGGGTTTATCAAATGCACGGACTTTCACCAGATTTGTTCGGCGGTCGGCGGGCGCATCGTCGGTCGAGCCATACCAACGGTTGTTCTCTTCGTCGTGCCACAATCCCTTGGGGAAATCCGGCGAATAGTAACCGGGATAAAGTACATACTGATAAACCCAGCCCACGCCGGTCGCATCGGGACCCAGCTTGGGCTCGACGTTCGGCGGAAGCCGGTCACGGGCAAAGTTCAAGTATTCCAATACCCGGCTGCGCGCCCAGTATAGATCGGTTCCCTCGTCGAAGATGATGTAGATCATCGACGTTTCAAACATGCTCTGCCCGCGAACGGCATGCGTGTGGGGAATTCCCATCAGTGCCGTGGTCAGCGGGTAGGTGATCTGATCTTCGACGACCTGCGGCGCCTGGCCGGGGTAGTCGGTGATGACGATCACCTGCACATCCGAAAGGTCGGGAATGGCGTCGAGGCTGATGTTGGCGGTCGCCCAAATGCCCGCCGCCACCAGGATCGCCGTTAAGAGCAAAACCAGCAGCTTGTTGCGGACAGATAACTCAATGATTTTGTTGATCATCTGTCGCTCGGGGCGGAAGTGGAGTGGCGAAGCTTGTTGATGGCCTCGGTCGTGCGACTTTCCACGTCGAGCAGGAACTGCCCGCTCGTGACAACCGTTTCGCCGGGCGCCAAACCTTCGAGAATCTCTGCTCGATCGTCATCGCCCCATACACCCATGCGAACGTTCCTCGGTTGAAAGCTGCCATCCGAAGCAAGCACGAACGCAATCTGTCGCGTGCCGGTATCGATGATTGATTCACGAGGCACGACCACCGTGTCGCTCACCGGCTTGGTGATGATCTCGGCAGTGGCATACATTCCGGGGCGCAACTCATGTTTGGGGTTGTCGATGGTTACACGAACGATTGTCGTGCGGGCCATGTGATCCACGTGCGGATAAATGAAACTGATTGGCCCGACAAAAACCCTGCCTGGAAGCGCGGCTGCCGTCGCCTGAACGATCTGGCCAACCTTCACGTAAGGCAACTGCTCCTCGAAGACCTGCACATTCAACCAGACCTGTGAATGATCTTCGATGCGCATGACCTTCATGCCCGCCTGCACCGGAGAACCCTGGACGATCATCTTGTCGGCCAAATGCCCGGTGGCCGGGCTGCGATATGGAAGGGTCTGCATGGCCTGGGCGGATTTGGATACGGCATCAATGTCCTGATCGGCGATATCCCAGCGGCGAAGTTTTTGCTTTGCTGACGCCACAAGGTTCTCCGCGTCCTTGCGTGCACTGCTTGATGAACCTGCATCCAGCGCGTTCAACGTTCGGGTGGCGCTGATCAATTCCTCCTGGGCCACCAGCAGTTCCGGGCTGTATAAATCAAACAGTGGATCGCCGGCTGAGACGTACATGCCGTCCTGATTCGCGTACAGTTTCTGAATCCAGCCATTTACCTTCAGGCTGATGTCATGTAATCCCGGTTCGGGCACTTGAACAAAGCCGACCGCGCGAACGGTCTTTTCAAGCGAGCCGCGTTCGACCATCACGGTGCGAATTCCCATGTTTTGCACGACGGATGGGTCAATCCGCACGGGTGGACCGGCGGAATTTTGATTTTCATAGACCGGCACCAGGTCCATCCCCATGGCGCTCTTGCCCGGCTTGTCCGAAATCGACGAGGGCCCAAGCATGGGGTCCCAGTAGTAGAGAATTTTGGACTGGCCCTTTGGTTCGGCGGGCTGACTGGCGGGCGCTGATTTCATCGGCACCAGTTTCATGTTACAGATCGGGCAATTGCCGGGATGATCGACAATCACCTGGGGGTGCATCCCGCATGTATAAAGCTGTTTTTCCGGCTGGGCATGGTTGCCGCTGTCATGCGTGGCGGGGGAATCCGCCGTCGCCATTTGATCGTGATGCATTCCAGGGGTGGACATGACCGAAGCCGCGCCGATGGCCAGCCCGATGCAGAATATAATCGCGAAACTGATCCAGCGAGTTGTCATTGATTACTCCATTCAGCAAGTACCAGACCACTGCCATTCCTAACGGGAAACCCGTGGAAAAAGGTTCAAAGGTCGAGAAAAACCTGTGCACAAGGGCAAAAACCGCTATTGGTTCGAAAAATGAACCATTTCGAGAAGAGCGGGTTTTTCAGGATTGGCCACGAATGACTGGACCCATTCTCAAAACTGAAGAGACTTGGCCAGATTGACGAGTTGATCCGACGGCAACTCCGCAATCAGGCAAATCCAGCGGTCGTTTCGCTCGGTCATGACCATGTTGAGCTTGCCCACCGTTTCGACTCGATAGGAAAATCCATCGCGTACAATTACCGGAGCCGAGGGCAATTTCACATCGCTGGAATTGGCCATGGTCACGGTGACGGGGAGGTTGTTGCTTTGAAGGAGGACACACGCCATCTTCTTGTTCTTGACCGACTTCATGCAGCAGGCCATGACGTGTGCGGCGGGCGGCTGCTGGTTTCCCGAAACACCGGACAACTGCGGCGAATCGGGCCATTGAGCGGCCAGCGATTGGTTCGCCTGTTCGATGGAATCGACTTTCTCGACCGGCAATCGGCCGGCGATCAGGTCCTTGTGAACCTGCGCCATCTGCACCGCCGACGCCATCACCGGGCCGGCCGACCAGCTCAACAGCAGTGCTCCAATCAACGCAACAATCGCAACGCTGGCCGCCAACGCGCGAAGCGGACGTATCCAGATTCGCATTGGCGATTGCTCGGCTCGTGGAATCTGCGTTCGAATCAGTCGATCCAGATGCGAAGTATCCACCGGCACGGTACGCAACTTCGAAAGTCGCCGCGACGTGGCTTTATCCAGTGCGGACTCTTCAAAGTCGTCATGTTCCTGATTGGTCGTCATGGTGTCACCGCCTTGAAACAGCCAAAAGCGATTGTCTGACCATTGCTCTTCCGCGATGCGCGCGCGATTTGATTGTCCCGACCGGAACATTCAAAATCGCGGCCGCTTCGTGATGGTCGAGCCCTTCCACATCCACCAGCAGCAGCGTCCATCGAATTTCTTCGCTCAAATCCTGTAGCGCAGCGATCATGTCCCTGTCCGAAAACTGTTCGAGCATTCTCCGCGGATCGTTCCAATTCTCGTCTCCGCCGGAATGAGATGTTTCTTGCGAATCCTCAATCTCCATTGGCAGCTGATCGAGGCTGACATTGCCTGCAGAGGAGGCTGAGGCTCGAATCCGGTCGATTCGGGCATTTCGCAGGATCGAGAGCAACCATTTTTTGGCATCGCTTTGCGGATCAAATTGCTCGATCGCCTTGAATGCCTTCATGAGCGTATCCTGCGCCAAATCCTCGGCCTCGTGCAGGCGACGGGTCATCATTTGCGCGATGCGCAGAACGACCGATCGATGCGGCCAGATGAGGTCGTAAAATCGCTTGGTCGCTTCCTGCTGATCCAAACTGCACTCCCGAAAATACAATGCCGCCCGCTCATCAATTATCTAAACGGAAAGCCGACAGAAAAGGTTCAATGGCCAATTAATATGCGTTTTTCGCGTCGGTTCAGGGAGTTCCCGATCATGCTTGTTCTTGCGAAATTGGCGGGTTCTTGAGCGTATCAGGCGAGTCCCATACCATGTGAGATATGAATCCGACAGTCGCTGAGCAGGGCCAGCCCGCAGGGAATAGCGTCATCATCCGCATCCGCAGGCAGGATGGACCCAACAAGCCGTCGCGCTGGGAGGAATTTTCCGTCCCCCGCCGGCCGAACATGAACATCATCTCCTGCCTTCAATACATAGCCGCCAATCCAACGACCACTGACAACCAGGCCACCACCTCGCCAGTCTGGGATGCCGGTTGCCTGGAGGAAGTTTGCGGCGCCTGCACGATGGTGATCAACGGACATGTCCGGCAGGCATGTTCTGCCCTGGTCGATCATCTATCGCGCGGCGGTCAACCGATCACGCTTGAGCCAATGACCAAATTCCCGCTCGTGCGAGATCTGTGGGTTGATCGAAGCCGGCTTTTCAATGATTTGAAAAAGGTTAAAGCCTGGGTGCCGATTGATGGAACCTATTCGCTTGGCGCGGGGCCGCCCATTTCGCAGGAGCTCCAGGAAGAGCGATATCCGCTTTCGCGTTGCATCAGTTGCGGATGCTGTCTTGAAGCCTGTCCGCAATATACGCCGGTCAATCAGTTTGTCGGTGCTGCTGTCATCAGCCAGGTGAGATTGTTTAACGACCACCCCACCGGCGCAGCACTGAAAGGCGAACGACTCGAAGCCTTGATGGAAGAAGGCGGCGTCGCCGACTGCGGCAAGGCGGGCAATTGTGTTGAGGTCTGCCCCAAGCAAATTCCGCTTTTGGAGTCGATCGCCGCCGTCCAACGACAGGCCACCGTTCACGCAATCAAACAATTCTTTACCAAGTAAAACGCCCACGGCTTTGCCGTGGGTTCGAGTACAAAGAATGTTTTCTCTCACCCGCCACGGCCTTTGGGAAATGCTCATCGGCACGCTGGTTTTGTTTGCCGTAGGGATGGGGCTCTATTGGCTCTGGCCGCCGCTGGCAATTCTCGTCCTGCCGCTGTTGATCTGGCTTTTCGCCTTCTTCCGCGATCCAAATCGCCCCATTCCCACAGACCCCAAAATAATGGTCAGCCCGGCTGATGGCACGGTTTCAGACATAGTCGAAATTCCCAATTTTGAACTGCTGAATGGTCCGTGCGTGCGCGTGGGCATCTTCCTGTCGGTCTTCAATGTGCACGTCAATCGTGCCCCCTGCGATGGGAAGGTCAGCAAGCTGATCTACAAGGAAGGGAAATTTATTAACGCACTGCACCATGAAAACGCTTCTGCGCACAATGAGTCGAATACAATCGTTTTGTCGGAGATCGGTGGAGATCGGCCGGTTGCGGTCGTCAAGCAAATCGTCGGGTTGATCGCCCGGCGAATTGTATGCGTGCCGCAAGTGGGAACGGCCTTGGTGCGCGGCGAGAGAATTGGAATGATCAAATTCGGCAGCCGCACGGAGCTGTATATCCCCGTCTGGCTGAAGCCGAATGTAAAAGTGGAAGTTGGCCAGAAGGTTCGCGGCGCCGCGGATATCATTGCCGTGTTGGAAGCAACTTGATGGACAAGGAAGATCGCCAGCATCGACGCGAACGACGACGCAGGCGATTGCGCCGTCACGGACGCCGAGCCTATATTCGCTCGGTCTATTTTCTTCCCAGCCTCGCGACGCTCGGCAATGCAATTTGTGGATTCGCTGCCTGTTACGTGGCGGCTTTTGACAGCAATAACGTCGGCGACGACCCCGTCGCCCGATGGTTGTTCCTGCATAAATTCATGGCTGCGTCGTACCTGATCTTTCTGGCCATGGTGTTTGATGCGCTGGATGGCCGGCTTGCGCGATTCGCACGTCATACCACCGACTTCGGCGGACAGTTGGACAGCATGGCGGACGTCGTCAGCTTCGGCGCCGCCCCAGCCTTTATCGCCCTTCAGGTCTTCAAATCAGATGGGCCAATTGCCATGCCCTTCGCCTTCACGCGACTTGTCTGGGCAATCGCAGCTTTATATTTATCCTGTGCGATGATCCGCCTGGCGCGGTTTAATGTCTCCAATGAACATGGCGAGCAACATCATTTCAGCTTTCTGGGCTTGCCAAGCCCGGGTGCCGCCGGCGCTGTTGTCGGCCTGATCCTCATGCAGCAGGATGTGAAGCAGCAGGACTGGCTGGGTTATCCGATCGAACTTTCCACAACGCTCGTTGGTGTTTTGCCGGTCATCGTGCTGTTGAGCGGATTGCTCATGGTGTCGCACCTGCGATATCCGCATATCGTGAATCGCTATCTGCGAGGCCGGCGACCCATCGCAAGATTAATCTCAGCGGTTGCGCTGGTGCTGCTGTTCGTCGTGGCGCATCGTTACGTGATTGGGATCGGTTCGTTATGTTTTGCCCTATGGGGGCCAATACATTGGGCGATGGTCCGCTGGCGACCCAAACCATTGGTTCCCGAAACCGGTCACTTGCCACAATCCTCACCGGGCCGATAATTCGACCCGCTTATGTCCCAACCAACCATCGTCACCCGATTTGCTCCATCGCCCACCGGATATCTCCACGTGGGCGGCGCACGAACCGCGCTCTTTAGCTGGCTGATGGCGCGACACAGTAGCGGCAGGTTTTTGCTTCGAATCGAGGACACGGATCTCGCCCGAAGTACCGAACTGGCAACCGTGCAGCTTCTGGAAGACCTGCGATGGCTCGGCCTGCAATGGGACAACGCTGAACTGGTCTATCAATCCAAGCGCGTGACGATCTACGACCGAATCATCACTGATTTGATCGCGCGCGGACTTGCGTATAAAGCCTACGAAACCTCCGATGAACTCGATGCTTTGCGCAAGGAAGCCGAAAAGCACAAGCGAGCATTCATCTATCGCCGAACTCAATACACCGACGAACAATTACGCCGATTTGAATCAGAAAATCGGCCTCACGTCGTTCGCTTCGCCATGCCCGTGCGGGACTATTCGTTTGATGACCAGATCCTCGGCAAGATCGATTTACCTGCGTCACAGGTTCAGGATCCGGTCATCAAAAAAGCGGATGGCATGCCCACCTACCACTTTGCCGTGGTCGTGGACGATGCCGAGATGGGCGTCACCCACGTCGTACGCGGCCAGGAACATACGCTCAATACGTTTCTTCACATCGCCTTGCAGGAAGCGCTTGGCTACGCGCGTCCCATTTACGCACATCTGCCGGTCATCCTCAATAAGGATGACGGCAAGAAGATGGGCAAGCGCGATCGCGATAAAAAGATTCGCCAGCAGTCACAAAACTGGTTGAAGAACACGAAAAAGTCCCCGGCCGATCTGGCTGCAGCTTCATCGCTTGCGCCATCGCGAATTGAAATGTGGATCGCCGATTCACAACAACAACTCGATCTCAACGAACAGAAACAGATCATGCAGGTCATCGGCCTGAAAGAAACCGACCTCCCCGAAATCCTCGTCCATGATTTCCGCAAAAACGGATACCTTCCCGAAGCTCTGCTGAATTTTCTGGCTCTGCTCGGTTGGAGTCCCGGCGAAGATCGCGAGCGGATGAGCATCGACGACATGATCAAGCTGTTCAGTCTTGAGAACGTGAACAAAGCGGGCGCTCGCTTTGATCGCGAAAAACTCGCAGCCTTCAATACCGATGCTTCCGCAGGCGCACCGATCGATCGACTCGTTTCCGCTTTGCGGGATTATCTGAAGGTCAACCCCGATTCGCCGCTCAGCCGAGCGAACGATGATGCACTCGCCAGAGTTCTGAAGATGAAACATGGGTTTCGCATCCTGCGCGATGTCGATGAGTCTTCCCGCTTCCTATTCTTGAGCGATGAGCAGATCAACTACGATCCCCAAGCCGTCGAGAAGGTATTACGTAAGCAAAATGGTTTTGAAGTTCTAAGAGAGCTTCAGCCGCTCTTAACTGATACTTCAAATTGGACCGCCGCCGACTTGGAAAAACTCATCGAAAACTATTGCCAGCAAAAACAGCTTGGCCTTGGAAAAGTCGCCCAGCCGATTCGTGTGGCGGTCAGTGGCGGAACCATCAGCCCGCCTATCTTCCAGAGCCTGGAATTCCTTGGCAAAGAGCGAACCCTCGCACGCATCAGCCGTTGCTTATCTTCTGCAGGACACTCATGACAGAACCCATCGTCAATCGCCATGGCCGGGTCGGTGGACGCGGCATCCGTCCCTGGCTACTCGCGCCAAAGATCGTGGCAGTCATTATTTACGTCGGCGGGCTCGCCACCGTCCTTGGGCTTTGGAACGCCAGCGATTTCAAGTCTCTGTCCTTAACAGACCCCCGACGAACCCTTGTGCTCGACCAGGTCAGCCGGCTTATGGTCTTCCTCGTCGTACCCGCCCTGCTCGTGGCGCTCATTTCGGGATTAGCCCTGCTCATGCAGCATCCGCGAGTGTTCCTCAAGACGCCCTGGATTCGGGTCAAAATCATCGCCCTGCTGATTCTCATCCCCGCATCGCATTTCTATTGCCGGTCATGCTTTATCGCATTACGTAACGCGACCAACCAGTCTGCCAGCGACAGTGTTGCCAACCAACTTAACATCGGCTTCATATTGGCTTTCGCCGGGTCGGTCTGCATTGTGTTGATTGGGCGATTCAAGCCCAGGTTCGGAATTAAGCACCGCCCTGATGTTCAAGCCGTCGAAAACTACTGAAATTGACACAATTGTAACGATAAGCATAAGATAGTCAGGAGATGGATCGCCTGACTGTTCGCGCAGCGTTCACGTTGTGTGGGTTGTGAGCGGAGCTCGTCGGAGGAAGTTAACGGGAGAGAAAGTGTTGTCACGCGTTTCATCGATTGCGCTATCGTTCATCTGCGCTTTGATATTGGGTGGGGCTTCGGCATCACTTGCTGCACCCATCACCATTTTCAGCGAAAACTTTGACCGCTATTCAAGCTTCCCCAGCGAAATCCCCATTGGCGATAAGGTCAACGCCGGCATCCCGGAAATATCCGAGGGTGCTGACAAGTTCTGGTACGCCGCCCGCTTCCGAGCCGGTGATGGAACGATCGACAGCGACCTCGCCGTCCAAAAGACCGGCGGTCCGGGCGACATGACCCCGGTCGGCCGGGTCGAAGACAAGGTCGCCCTGATCTTCAAGATCGACACCGAATCGTTTACCAACGTCAACCTGCAATTCGACTGGCGAACCTATCAAGGCCAGTCCGGGCACTTCTTCGTCGCAGGCTACCACGTTGGCGACGACCTTGGCTTGGATACCACGACCAATCGCTACAAGGACCTCCTGTGGACCAGCTTCACCGAAGTGGTTCGCAAAAGCCCCACCGACACGTTCACCCACGAATCCGTCACCCTGCCCAGCGGCGTCAAGTCGCTGTACGTCGCCCTCTGGTACGACGATGGCGAAAAGCACTACGGCAAGGTCGACAACATCAGCGTGACCGGAACATCCGCCATCCCATTGATCATTCCCGAGCCATCGATGCTGGGATCGCTGGGCCTGCTCGTCCTATCACTGGCAAGAGGACGACGCGCCTGAGCTTGATACTCACATATCAGAGCCACGAAGTCACGAAGCGACGAAGTCAGCACGAAGGAAGAGTTTTAACCGCAGATTTTGAGCAAGGCGAAATCCCGACTCTCGGGATCGCTGATTACGCAGATAGGACATTCATCCACGAATCAACACGAATTCACACGAATAGAAGCTGTTACTTGTTATTGGTTACTGGTTACTTGATGCTGCCATTCGTGAAGATTCGTGTTCATTCGTGGATAGTTCTTCCCTATGTTCCCCACTCTCCCTGCCCCCTTGTCCTCCCCCGGTCGGTTCCCCTCTGCGTTCACACCCAAAATGCAACATCACGACTGACCATCTAGCCTGGATATTTCGTCCGATTTTTGAGTGGCGTTATAGCGCCAAGTGTAAACATCAATGCAATATGCGGGTTAGCTGAGTACCCCTGACTGATGGACTTACTGCTGGGGTGGGTTGTGGGGTGGGAATCAGCATTCTATAAAGCGGAGGAAAGTTCTTCGGATCAATTCGAATTGGGTTTGGGCCAGATAGTGGACGATCGATCTGTCCAAGCTGTTGAGCCTTACCCGCGACCGGAATCAAACAACCCGCTAGAGCGGTTTTCAGGTCAGTGTACACAGTAGCCGCATTTCTCGAACCATCCCTTTGCATCGGCAGCCGTGACGCTGGCGAAGCCGTGGGCTGCGGCCAGTCCCAGTGCTGCGCCGGTTCGCGGTTCGGCGCTGACCA
>DASZXJ010000227.1:0-4508 GCA_035545895.1 Tepidisphaeraceae bacterium
CAAGGCCCGATACGTCTCGATCGCCTGTTGCGCCACCAGCGCTTCCGCGTCGCTCTCAACCATAATCGATTTGGCCAAATGTCCTCCATGACCGGGTTCTGAGCCATTATGCCACATTCGCCACCAATGCGCGCTAGACCCAATGTCGGATTGGCCTGATGGCCGCTCATCGCAAGATTCAGTAATGATGTTATAGTTGGCTTATGGGATTGTTCAGGTCCAAGTCCAAACAAGTTTCAGATAATCCGCCCAATTCGCGATGTTCGTTCTGAGGAAAATATAGACCAGAGACAGGGCCGATGGTCGAAGGGCCTTTCGATGTCTTCATATGTGCAACATGTGTCGAGCAGGGAATGAAGATTGTTAAAGACTATCGGGCCACTGGACAACTTCCGCCGATCGGAACAAGTCTTAGCATTGCACTGTTTTCTGCGTCCATCTGTGTTCATCTGCGGTTTCAACCCTTTACGCCTCGCACCAGCGACTCAATGACTTCTCTAATCAATTCCTTATCCATTGCCCCCAGATTCAGTGTAATCATCGCATAGCCGATGCCCGCAAAGATGAACTGCCACGCAGCGGCCTTGGGGCTGACATCTTTCGACATCGAGCCGTTCTTTTGGCCTTCGATCACGATCTTGCTGAAGAAATCCTCGATCTGGTCGTAGTGCTCGCGCATGACGGCCACGACTTTTTTATCGTGGCTGCTGGCTAACGCGCCGTGCAGGACGTGATACGCATCGCCCAGCCGTTTGATGTGCTCGGGCATGGCGACCGAGACTCGCCGCAGCTTCTCAGCCGGGTCAGCAACGTCGGCGATCAGCTTCTGCCACTGCTCAAGCGTCTCCTTGCTCACCTCGCGAACGATCGCGACGAACAGTTCCTGCTTGGAATTAAAATGGCGGTAGAGAATGGGCTCGGTCACCCGCGCCGCCTGCGCAATGGCAGCGGTGGTGGTGGCTTCGTAGCCGGTCCTGGCAAACAGCCTGGTGGCCACATCCATCAATTGTTCGCGTCGCTGGGGAGCTTTAAGTCTGAGCATGAAATAAGTTTGCTCTGACTAACCAGATTTTGCAAGATATCGCAAAACGACGAAAAGAGAATGCGAAGTTTTTAGGAAAAATTGTGATGTTGCGCCCATCGCAATTTCCAATTAGATTTTCATTGGCGGGCGATGGTCGTGCGGATCCCAGCGGGTATCAAACTGATGCTTCACGCCCACCAGGTCAAGCAGCTTGCCGGCGACGAAGTCGGCGATTTGCTCGACACTCGTCGGGTTCAGATAAAACCCGGGATTGGCGCTGGCGAGAATCACGCCGGCGTCGGAGAGGATTTTGTAATTGTTGACGTCGATCGGCGACAGCGGCATTTCGCGATGAACGAGGATCAGCTTGCGGCGCTCCTTCAAAGTCACCGCGGCTGCGCGCGAGATCAAATTGCCGCCCAAGCCGTGCGCGACCTCGGCGAGCGAATTGCTGGAACATGGCACGATCACCATGCCATCGTGCAGGAAAGACCCGCTGGCCAGGATTGCGCCCACATCGTTGTAATTGTAGAACCTGATCGAGTGTTCCTTCGTCCCGGCCAATGCATCCGGATCGACCACTTCCATGCCGAGTTCATCGTGAAGAAGCCGTCTACCTCGCGGCGAAACAACCAGATGCACATTCACTCCCGCACCAACCAGTCCTTGAATGAACCGCTGGGCATAAATCGCGCCGGAAGCGCCGGTGATGGCGGTGACGATGTTCATGGCAGAATTGTACCCGCCCCGATTTCAACCACGCATTTTTCAATGATTTTGAAAGAACCTTCATAGCCGGCGATGTTCGTCGCTTTGTTCGCGCACCGTGCTGCCAATGACCAGCGCTGCTCCAATGATCACAAGGTTTTTGAAAATATATTGCCCCTCAAGCGTCGGCGCATAAGGAAAATGCAGCCACGTCACCTGCGGCAGAATCACCAGCGGCAAAAATGTGCCGCTCATTTGCAGGAATAGCAGGAACAGCGCCAACCGAATCAGCGGGCGATAGAGCAGGCACAGGCCGATCAGCACTTCCCATGCCGCCAAAATCGGAATGAAAATCTTCGGCGGAAACCAGTAAACGGTTTTGGCGACCAGATCCGAAGCCGGGCTAAGCCCTGGAAAGAATTTTAACGCCCCAAACCAGATAAATATGATCGCAACGGCAATTCGCATGACGATGAAGCCATACCGTTTCATCCAGGCGGCAATGCGCGCATCTATTCGTTGAAACAAATCAGACCGGTCCAGCGGGGTTTCCATGCTCCAATCATAGCGCGAGATTGAACCTAAACCGCGCAAACTCCGCGATAACAGATGCACACGCCAAATGTAAGCGGAAATTGCTCAACCGATTGAAAACCGGCATCGCGCATCATCTGCATCATCTTTTCGCGGCTGATGAACGTGTTGACGGATTCAGGCAGGTATTTGTACGCCCCGGTCTTGTCGCCGCTGATGAAGGTAGCTGTGCGCGGCAAAATCTTGCGGAAATAGAAATTATACAAACCACGAAGAATGGGATTGGTCGGCAAAGAAAATTCTAGAATGATGACCCGCCCGCCGGGCCGAAGGATGCGATGGAATTCCTTCAACGCCGCAAGCGGGTCTTGTACATTTCGAATGCCAAACGCAATGGAAACGATATCGGCGGATTCATCGGGAAGAGGCAAGGCCTGCGCATCGCCGTTCAAAAAGGAAATTTCGGATTGCGGATTGCGGATTGCGGATTTTGATCGCGCCAGCGGCAGCATCTCAAACGTGAAATCGATTCCCCACGCCGCTTGCGGCTTAGCGCGATCAAACGCCAGCGTCAAATCCCCCGTCCCACAAGCAACGTCCACCACGACATCCGTGGGTTTCACCTCCGCCAGCTTCACCGCTTTCTTTCGCCATCGTTGATCCATCCACAAACTATGCAGCCGATTATTAATGTCATAACTCGGCGCAATCGCGGCGAACATCTTCTGCACGCGAGACCGCTTGTCCGCGACGGCATGCGGATTCTGCAATAGCGTATCGTTCCATGCAGAACCCTCACCCCCGCCCTCTCCCGGAGTACCGGGCGAGGGAGTTGGACCCGCGGCGTTTGACGGAAGCAGACTCATCGCGGTTCCATGATATGATGATCCGCCAATGGAGTCGAAAATGATCGAATGGTGTTGGATGAACGGCAAAGTCATGCCGCTAAGCGAAGCGACCATCAGCGTTGAGGATCGCGGGTTTCAATTTGCCGATGGAGTTTACGAAGCGGTTCGCCTGTACAACGGCCGATCTTTTGAATTGAACGCCCACATGCAGCGGCTGCAGCGCTCCAGCGAAGGCATTCGCCTGTCCCTGCCGATTGCCCAGGAAAAGCTCGCCGACGAAATCGTCAAACTCGTCGCGCACAGCGGCGTGAAAGACGGCTGGGTCTACCTGCAAATTACCCGCGGGCCCGGGCCGAGATATCACGTATTTCCCAAAGACTCCCAGCCCACCGTTTTGTTTTACGTGCGTGCCCTCCCTCCAATCAGCGAGCTGGAAAAACGCCGGCCTTACAAGTTGATCAGCGTGCCGGACGATCGCTGGAACAAATGCTGGATCAAATCGATCTCGCTTCTGGAAAATGTGATCGTCCGCAACATCGCCGACCAGGCCGGCGCGGACGAAGCCATCTTCATTCACAACGGCACGGTCACTGAAGGTTCATCCAGCAATATTTTCATGGTCAGCGGCAACAAACTGATCACCCACCCGCCGGGCGCGCGCATTCTGGAAGGCATCACGCGCGATGTCATCCTCGAATGTGCCAAACAGATCGGCGTGGAAGTGCTGGAACAAGCCATGCCGCTGCATGAGGCCCAGCAATCGGCGGAAGTCTTCATCACCAGTTCCACGCGCGAAATCGTCTGGGCCTCGCAATGGGATGATTTCAAAATCGGCGACGGCTCGTGCGGCCCGGTCACTCGCAAATTGCACGATGCCTACCGCGCCCGCGTGCGGAAGGCGACCGAGGGTTAAGTCTTGGAAGTATCCGTCAGCAGCTGGTACGTGGAAAAACTAATTGATGCACTCTGACCGTTATTCGCAGGGCAGGTCTAGAGCAGCGCCTTGTTCGGTCTTGGTTTCATTCCACAATTTCCAAATGTCTGTGGCTAGCGCCCCATATCGCGCCCGGTCGCCTGCCGTGTCCGCACCAAACCAATTGATAAACTCCGCATGAAGGACGTCCGCGACTTCTTCCACGGCTAGCAGGACGCTGAAAAACTCGCGATTCAACGGATCTTGGTCTTTTCCGGTCTCGGTTTGGTGTTCTGGATCGGATTAGGTTCTACCTTTGGATTGCGTCGATTGACTTATCACGGGCGGGCCACAGCGGCCGCCGGCGTGGGCCTTTACGCGGTGCCGAGGTTTCGCATTCGGATCAGGTTGAAGGCGGCACCGGCCACCTGCGCCTGCTGGCCGGTTTTCCAATGCCCGATCAGCCGCGTGCGATACAGGC
>DASZXJ010000228.1:0-15234 GCA_035545895.1 Tepidisphaeraceae bacterium
GCAAGCCGTGATGCCGCAGCATCGCCTGGCGGATTTGTTCTGCCGAGTCCACGCCGCCTGCCCTGCCTTCCCTTTATCCCTTAGCGAGAAAGATCATACACAAAGTATCGACGGCCCGCACTGGTAAAAATGAGCTGCGAATCCGGGAAATCCAGTTCATGCGTGCCAACGATCAATCGTGCGCCGTATTGATGCGCGGTCTGCGTAAGCTGCTCCGTGGACAACTCGTTATATCGCTTGCGAATATAGACAAGCGTTTGCTCAAAGTTGTGGGAATCATCGCGTAATCGATCGACTTTCAGCACATCGCACAGGCGGCGGTTCCATTCCAGAAGTTCGGCGCTTAATTGTGGAACGGATTTGAAATTGACGATGATTGCGCGCCGGCCCATGAGCCGCATGGATTGCTCGTCGGGAGGAACGACGCAGACGGCATCGACGGGCGTATTGGTTGCAACCCATTGGCAGGCCGCGAGATAGTCGCTGTCATCGTCGGTATTTTTGAAGAAGCCGTAGAATGGTCCACGAACTGCGCAAACCGCGATCATCGCAATGCATCCGGCCGCGCCCCCGAAGCCAACCAGCCGCTTGCGGCTTGGCGCGGCCTCAATCCAAACCGCCAGCGCCGAGCACCCCAGGATCTGCACATCAATACTGAACCGATACAAGCTCATCTGCACCAGGGTTTCGCTGAAATACCAGAAACCCGCCCCGATCAGTGCAACGAGATTCAAACCGAGGAAGAAGATGAATATTCGCCTCCATTGCCCGCGAAGAAGGCTCAATCCAGGAATGATCGTCCAGCCGAATGCAATCCATATTCCCAAAGGCCAACTGGATGGATCATAGTGGTGCGGGTGTCGCAATCTGACGTATAGCTCGAGGAACTGGTCGAACGGCATCGCGCCGCTGCGGGAGAGTTTTAATCGTGCCGCCAGCGCGATGTTGATTGCACTGGGAACCAATGCAAAGAAATATGCGGGCAGGTTCTTTCGCGATGGCGCAAGCGGCAAGCTGGCGCATAGCACGAGCCAAAGCAGGATTCCCACCAGCGCGTGGTTGAGATGGAAAATTCCGGCAATCCCCAAACACAAACCCGCGGTGCGATAGCGCCCGGCAATCCAAAAGTACAAACCCCACAGCAAAGCAACATTGGCGATGTTGCTGGGGAGCAGGCTGGAATCCTGGAAGAATTGGTACATCCCCAGCGCGGTCCCGGCAGCGCTGAGGTAATAGAGCGCCACCGACGCAAGATATGCGCGATCGGTCCCCCCCAGTTGCCCGATGATGCCTCGCCACGCGATATGGAAAAGCACGACCAGCGCAACATAAAAAACAGCAAACGCCGGCGCGACGATATGCAGTTTCATCAGCACTTCGGTGATTCGCGTGAAGGCGACGTGATATTGAAGCGTCTGCGTCGTAAACCAGTCGTTGGCGAGCACCGGTGGTTCGGAAAGGCGCAGCGCATCAAGCAGATAAGCTGTATGGTTTGAACGGCCAAACTGATAACCGTACACCATCAGGGTGATGGCCGAGCCGAGACATAGGGGCAGAAACGATTGTCTGAAGGTCAAGATTGGACAATAATGTGGGGATGGCCGATCAGGAGCAAGCCCAGTCCGCGGCGGTTAAGCCAAAGAAGCGTACCGCGCCCAAATCCAAGCGCAAGACCAGGAAACTGCCGCCATTCAACGTCGTGTTGCTCGACGACGATGCGCACACCTATGACTATGTCGTGGAAATGCTTCGCTCGATCTTCGGCCACGCCGAAGAAAAGGCGTTTCAGATGGCCAAGGAAGTCGATACCAGCGGGCGGGTGATCGTGTTCACGACTCACAAGGAATTTGCCGAGCTGAAGCGCGATCAGATTCACTCCTGGGGCAGCGATTGGCGGCTGGCGATTTCAAAGGGCTCGATGTCCGCGACCATCGAGCCGGCGACATCATCGTAGTCTCATGTCCACGAATATCTGAAGATGATTCCCAGCGCCGCCATTGCGACGGCCACCGCCAGCAGTATGAAGGACAATGCCATCCATTTCGGTATGCGGCTTCGCCGCTCCGGGCTGGTGCTGCGAACCACGGGCTGCGTTTCGATGGGCGCGGTTTTCACGGCTACGCCGCTTCTGACCGCCTGGATCGATTTTTGCCGTTCGATCACTTCGCGCGGGGTATCTGGAGCCGCCTTGATTCTCAGATCAGGCTCGGACAGCGCAAGATCCCACTGCGAGCTGGACATCTGGGTGACCATCGTGTGAGCATCGCCTTGCCGATAGCTGGCGGGGTCGGCGGGCTTGGGTTTGGGAATGGGAAATCCGCTGACGCGCGAATCCTCTTCCATGTCGAAATATTGAAACCCCGCGACCGTGCCCGCGAGGTCTTCCTTGGGATCGGCGGGTCGCACTTCACGCTTGCGGACGCTGCCTTTGGGCGCGGGAACAAATGCGCCGGCCTGGAAGCAGACCTGGATTTTTCCCATCCGCAGCACATCGCCATCGGAAAGGATGTGGCGGGTGATGGTTTCCTGGCCGACGCGCGTGCCGTTCTTGCTGCCCATGTCGGTGGCGACCCAGCGATTGTTGAAGGGTTCCAGACGGCAATGGTGTCGCGACAGGAGGATGTCGCGAATGCAGATCTGGCAATCGAGCGAGCGGCCAATGGTGATGGCGTCGCGCAGCTCGCGCCGATCGAATTCCCCGTTCTTGTCCGCCAGGATCACGTAGGGCATCTACCGACATTTTATCGGATAAACGCGCGGCAGGTCGGCAAGAAATGCTGTTATTAACAGGGTCCGAAAATCGCACCAAAATGCCCAGATTTACTTATTCATAACAGGCCCGGGCGCACTATCCGCCGCTGGAGTCGGGACAGCGGGAATTGACGCCTTTTGAAGCTCGGCCTTGAGGGCATCGATTTGCACCTTCATTTCACGGATCTGCGCCTGGGCCTGGTCAAGCTGTTGGCGCAATGTGGCCGCATCTGACTGATTGGCGCGAAGGGCAGCCATGTCCGTCTGTGCTTTGGCCAGCGCGGCTTCTGAATTGCTCAGCGCGGTCTGCGCTTGTTGCTGACCCTGATTGGCTTTGTTGATGCTGGCGCGAAGGGCATCGACCTGGCCCTTATAGTTGTCGCGCTCGCGTTGGGTGTCAGCGAGCATCAATGCCGCGCGATCCTGGTCGCGCTTGGCTTGTCGCTGGGCTTCGTTATTCATTTCACAGCCGGCAATCACACAAACCGCCAGCAACAACAGGATCGATCGTTTCATGGTTGGCTCCTCCCGTTTTGGGTTCATTTCTTCTTCTGCCGGGCGATGACGAATTCATGGCTGAGCGATCGTGTTCCCTGCTGATAGACCAGCGTCAATCGCACATCCGATTCGTGCTCCCAGTTCCAGTAGTATGCATCATCGTCGTAAACGGTGAAATAGCGCGGCTGGTCGAATGCGGCAAAATCATCCTCGTAATATCGCCGGCCCCGCGCGCTGCCGATCCGGGTTCCAAACCCGATTCCGATCGAAGGCCCCTCGCGCTCAAGCTGGGGACGAAACGGGGGCAGGATCAATTTGACGAAGCTATGCGGCGCCATCGTCACGGTTCGAAACGGATGACTTTGTCCGCCTTCATCGACCACGCTGCTGCGGTCGCCGACGAGGGTCATGGGTTCATCGGTGGGGTTGTAAATTCGCAAAACCAGCCGGCTGTCGGAGGTTCGCCAGCGATATTCGACCGGATCGCGCTGGAGGACGACATCCTCCTTGTCGCCGATATGCCGGGCAAATTCGGCGGGGCGGGTGATCTGATACTCATAGGCACATCCGCTGAGCAGGAGCAACGATAAAAGCAGTGTGGCTCGCATATTCGAATGATAGCCGGAAAATATTGTGCCCGGGAGATCGTAAACGTATGATACTCCGCGAGATTACAGGCAGGGCCTGACGGACTTGTTGTCGAAATCCGGGTCTGTTGGTGATCGCCATTTGAGAAAAGGGGCAACTCGATGGGAATAGAAAATCTCAACCGGTTTCACTGGGCGCTATTGGGCGTTTTGCTGGGCGTTGCGCTGGGATATTCGTGGTCGAGCAACAGCGACGATGTCGAAGGCATGGTCTCATCCGACCAGGTCTCCTTCGAACGCGATGTCACGCAGAAAGATGCCGCCAGCGGTCTGCCGCTGATCAAGGGCGTGATCATTCACCCGGCGGAGTTTTCGCAGGCGGACAATTGCGACGTCAATCTCGTGACCTACAAGAGGCTTGGCCGCGATCTGAAAAGCGGAAAGTACGGCTGGATCGACAAACGCATCATCGCGAAAATTCCGTTCGTGCCGCAGCTTCGCGGACGCATGTCGCCGACTCCCGATCTGACGGTGAGCAAATATCTGGCCGAGCTCGCCAAGACCAATCCCAATGTGAGTTACAACGATGGGTGGTGGCTGATTCCCAAGAACGCCGCGATCATCGGCGGCAGCGCGGGCCTGGTCCTGATCGGCGGAATCTGGCCGACGCTGCTCGGATTGATGACCGGCGCGGGCATGGCTCCCAAGCCAAAGCCCAAGGAGAAAAAGAAAGAGCGTTCGCTCTGGTCGTACAAGTCGAGCACGCCGGAGGTCAAAGCCAAGGCCGGCCCCAGCGCCGCCGACCAGGCCGAGGTGCAAGCCATTGCCGACTCCTACGAACGCAATCTTGCCGCCAGCGCCACCGAACGCACGGAAGCGCCCGTTGCTCAAGCCGCGACCCCCGAAGAAATCAGGAAGCTGCAAACCGCGCCGCTGGAAGCCACTTCAAGCTCGTCGGGTGAAACAGACGAGGTCGAGCTGAAGGATAAGGAATATTACCCGGTCGTTATTCACCACCATAAGAAGGACGAGAAAAAACCGGGTACATAGAACGCCCACGGCGCTGCCGTGGGTTCCCACGCCAGCGGCGTGGGCGTTCGTGTTCACCGTTACTTCGGACGCAACTTGAAGCGGACCAAGAGCAAATCCCCCTGGCAAGATTGGTATCACTGCATGTGCAATACCTACGGCACCTGGCTGCGCGGAGATCATCGCGGCTGGCGCGAGCGTCATCATCGAAAACACGTCGATGGCGATTACAAGCATCCTCCGGCAAAAGGAACATTCGAGAGGATTTTGAAACAATCCAAAGATCAGATGAAACGCGAGCCAGTGCATTTGGATCACGATCTCCGTGAAGTCGCGCTTCATTCGATAGTTGAATGCCTTGCCGGAGATGGAATTGCGGTTTTAGTCGCTTGTCTGAACGGAGAGCACTTACACATCTTAGCGCAGTTTCAAGACCGTAAACCCAGACAGCGGCTCGGTTGGGCAAAACTAAGCGCGACAAAGAGTGTAAAAGAATTCCTAAACGCCCACGGCGCCGTGGATTTCCCGTTGGAATTAAAGCAGGGCGAAGGAATCTGGGGAAAACGCTCGGAATGTATACCCATTAAAGACCGCAAGCACCGACTGCAAGCTTTAGAAATATATATCCGATCATTGGAAGCAGGGATCGCTGGTCTGGTTGAATCCGAAGTTGCCCAGACGGGTTCCGTCGATATGAAGAAGACCCCACGGCAGTGCCGTGGGCGTTTCGCGCGCAATTCCGAACGCCCACGGCGCTGCCGTGGGGTCTTCTTGTCAGAAACCGCACGTTCTGTATAATCCCCATCCCTCGTTGACCATGGCGCAACTTGCACCAGCAACGTGGAACCCCGCGAAACATGCCTCAAGACCATGTTTTTTGGCGGAAATCGCGAATAAGTCGGTTGGGAATTTGCGAATTTGGAATTGCGATTTGCGATTGAAAAATCAAAAATCGCAAATCAAAAATCGCAAATCCTTCTGCGTCGCTTGTCTTGAGAAAGAGTAGTATTTCCATGGGTCGTTATCTCGGTCCTAAAGTTAAATTGTCTCGTCGCGTTGGCGTTCCGATTGCCGACATTCCCAAGCACACGGGTAAAGAACTGGAATTGCCCGGCATGCACGGATATCGCGGTCGCCGGCATACCGAATATGGCGTGCGTCTGACGGAAAAGCAGAAGCTTCGCTATCACTACGGCGTGCTGGAGCGCCAGTTCCGCCGCTATATGGACATGGCCAAGAAATCCAAGGGGAACACCGCCAATTCCATGGTGCAGATTCTGGAGCGCCGGCTGGACAATGTGCTGCGCCGATTGGGCGTGGGGCGGACGATCTGGGCGACCCGGCAAATCGTGGCGCACGGCCACGTGCTGGTCAACGGCCGAAAGACCGACATCGCAAGCTTTCTCGTCGAGCCCGGCCAGACCATCACGTTCAAGGAGAAGTTGCACAAGATTCTCCGAGAGAACATGGAACAAAACGCCGGCCACAACGTGCCCAACTGGCTGGAGTGGAATCCCGCCCAGCTCACCGCCAGGATTCTGACGCTTCCCACGCCCGAAGACGTGCCGTTTGAAGTGAACATGAACCTGATCATCGAATTTTATCGCTGATCGGATTGAAGCACCTGAAGGGTCCTTTTGTGCAACTGGCTGATGCGCGACTCGGTAATTCCGAGACAATCCGCGGTTTGGCGCATGGTCAGCCCTTCCAGGTAATACAGTTGAAACATCAAACGCGTTCGCCGGGATAATCTGGCGAACGCGTTTTGCTTCCATTGCATTTCATCAATTTGATCGGGGGTGCGATCGATACAGACCAGATCAGCCTTCACCGTTTCGAAATGGGCTGAACGGTGTCGAGTATTAAAAAGGCGGCGTCTTGTCCCGGCGCGCTGACGCAGGCCGTCAAGAATCGCTCCTCGAATACGAACAGCCGCGTAGTCTTCAAATCGCCTCTGACCGGCAGAATCAAACCGCGAGGAAGCATCGTGCAGTCCGATAAACCCGTCGCTGATCAGGTCGCCGAATTCGACTTTGGGTGGAAGTCTTCGGTGAATTGCATGCGCGATTCGATTGATCAGGTGCCACTGCGCAGTTGAGAACTCCATTTTTGACCCCGAGACATGAGAAGAAGTTTGGAATCACTGTTAAGCGCCGCCGCTTGGAGGTTAGAACCCGCCGCAAGCGGCGGCGCTTCACGGACTCCAAACCAACTTGAAACCCCCTCCCCTGTTCTGGAAATACCCTAACAAAATGCGTACATCATGTCAATTGATAATTTAGGGGGTATATCCTGTCCGTAACCCCTCAAGTTGCCAAAATCGACAGCCGATGGTTAAATGGGGAAAGATAGATAAGCAAGTGAAATCTATCTGCCTAAGTGGCGTCCCCTATTTTAACGCGGGGCGTTGTTATTTCTGTATGCGAATTGAATTGAGGGCGACATGAAGACAGTTTTTACCACCGGCGAAGCTGCTGAAATCTGCAAGGTTTCGCAGCAGACGATTATTCGCTGCTTTGATAGCGGCCGACTGCGTGGCTTTCGCGTGCCGGGCAGCCGGTTTCGTCGAATCCCGCGCGACGCCCTGATCGCATTCATGAAGGACAACGGCATTCCGCCGGATGCATTGGACAGCGGCAAGAGCAAGGTGCTCGTCGTTGACGATGACCCGGAAATTGTGGAGTTGTTTGTGGACGTGCTCGATCGCGATGGCCGATTTGAGGTCAAGACCGCCAACACCGGCTATGACGCGGGCATGCTCACCCAGGAATTCAACCCGGACCTGGTCATCCTGGACTACATGCTGCCGGACATCAACGGCAATGTCGTCTGCAAGACGATCCGCTCCAAACCGGAATTCGAGCACACGAAGATCATCATCGTCTCGGGTGTCGTCAACCAGGACGAGATCAACGAACTGCTCAAAGCCGGCGCTGATGAATTCGTTAAGAAGCCGTTTAATATTGAGAAGTTGATTGAACGAATCGGAGAATTGTTGAGTGTGTAGCTGGCAGCGGGCTGCTGGCAGCAGGCAGTGAGGACTGGAAAATGGGCGCACGGAACTATCGGGATCTGCTGGTTTGGCAGAAGGCGATGGATCTTTGCGAAGCCATTTATAGATGGACCAGGGGTTTTCCGAAAGAAGAATTATATGGTCTGACTCAGCAGCTTCGACGGGCTGGAATCTCGATCCCCTCCAACATTGCTGAAGGACAGGGACGAGGAAGCGATAAGGAATGGAATCGCTATCTCAATATTGCTTATGGTTCGTTGCGTGAAGTGGAAACGCAGATTCTGATTGCAGCGAGATTGGGATATCTCGACGCTGCCAACACCGAAGCGTTGCTAAATGTCGCTGGTGAAGTTGGGCGGTTGATTAACGGGTTAAGGAGGTCGTTGGACAGCGAATAGCGAGCTTTTACTGCCCGCTGCCCGCTGCCCGCTGCCCGCTATGTCTGACCTCAGGGAAAAACGCGTCGAACTCATCCTTCAGCAACTGGAGGAGCTTCCGACATTGCCGGCTGTCGCGCTGAAGGTGCTGGAAGTCACCGGCAGCGACGATTCATCCGCGAAAGATGTTGTTCACCTCATTACTTCCGATCAATCGCTGACCTCGCGCGTGCTGCAACTGGTGCATCGCTCGGACCTGGGCGTGCGCGGGGAGGTGAATACGGTTGACCGGGCGGTTTCGCTGCTCGGATTTGCGGCTGTTCGAAGCGCCGTGCTGGCGATTTCGATTTTTGAGACGTTCCGGCCCGACAAGCCCGGCGAGACGCAACATTTCAGCCGCGAGGAATTCTGGAAACACTCGGTCGGCGTGGCCTGCTGTGCGGAACTGCTGGCGGTGGAACTTCGCGTGGCGTGGGGCAATGACGCGAAAGTCGATCCATCCGAAGCGTTCGTCTGCGGTCTTCTACACGATATCGGCAAGGTCGCGCTCGATGCGATGCTGCCCAAGAGTTTCAGCCGGGTGGTCGAGGCCGCGGACCTGCTGCGAGGCAATATCGCGGACCTGGAACGCGCGGTCATTGGCTTGGACCATATGGTCGTCGGCAAACGACTGGCCGAGAAATGGCAACTGCCGACGACGCTTCGCGATTGCATCTGGCTGCACGGGCAATTGCCGCAGGCGTTGCCGGCGACGGTTCGCAATCCGCGACTGGTCAACGTGATTACGCTCGCTGACCTGATCGTTCGCGAAGATCACATTGGTTACAGCGGCAACCACGTATTTCCGGTCGCCCGGCAGATGCTGGCTGAAGCGATCGGTCTGACCAACGAGCAGATCGATCATGTTTTACAGAAGCTGGTGGATCATATCGCTCCGCGCGCGGAATCGCTGGGCCTGGGGCAGGCGACGACGGGCCATCTGTATCAGCAGGCACTGACGCAGGCGAATCGCGAATTGGGACGCGTCAGCGGGCAATTGGCAGCGAAAAATCGCAAGTTGCAGGTTCGTGCAAAATTCTTCGATGCGCTGGCGGGGTTTCAGTCGGAGCTTCGCCCCGATGCGCCGCCATCAATGGTATTGCAGGCGATTGCGCAGACGGCCGTGAGTTCGATGAATGTGACCAGCGCCGCGGTGTTTTCCTTGCCGCCGGGTCGCGATTACGCCGAAGCTGTTTTGGTGGACGGCAACGGCGACGTCTTTGAGACAACGATCGTCGAATGCGCCGGCAGTGCAAAGCCGCCGATGGCATCGGCGGGGGCAACGGATGTCAGTTCCGCACCCGCCAATACCTTGCAGCCGCCTCGCGGCGACGGCCCGGTGCTGGCGGCGGGGGAGGAACTCGAATGGTTTCTCTCGGCGGTGTCTCCGCGACTGGGTCACGATAAACGATATTGGATTTGCCTTCAGGCCGATGGCGCGTGCGTGGGCGGGGTGGTGTGGGGCGCCGACGCCGGTGAAGCTCAGCGCCTCAGCACGCAGGTCCAGGAATTAACCGCTTTGGGAAGTGGCTGGAGCCTCGCCTTGCGGACCGCGCAGATTCGCGAAGAGGCGAGAAATTTATCAGAACAGCTTGCCGAGGCGAATCGCCAGCTCCAGGCCGCCCAAACCGAGATTCTGCGAAGCAAAACATTGATCACGGTTGGCGAGATGGCGGCGGGCGCGGCACACGAGATGAACAACCCACTGGCGGTAATCTCTGGCCGATCACAGCTTCTGGGCGCACAATTAGCGGACCCCAAGCAAAAAGCGATGGCGCATCTGATCCATGATCAGAGCCATCGACTCAGCCAGATCATCACCGAGCTGATGGATTTCGCCAAACCCCACGCGGCGGTCCTCGCCGAAGCGGACCTTGCGGAAATGGTGCAGAAGTCTCTGCATATCGCAAAGGAGCATGCCGAAGGGGCCGATAGGAACATTGAGGTGACTTTGTCGGAGATTCCATCGGTGACGGTGGATGCCGAGCAAGTCACGGCCGCTCTGGTGGAGATTCTGGACAACGCGATCCAGGCCACGGAAGCAGCCAACAGTCAGATTTCGGTGCATGGCGCGTTTGATCCGTATTCGCAAAAGGTCGTGCTGACCATTGCGGACAACGGCTGCGGGATGGACGAACAGACGCTGAAGCGGTCGTTCGATCCGTTCTTCAGTTCGAAAAAAGCCGGCCGACGCCGCGGGATGGGATTGGCCAAGGCTTTGCGGTGGATCGAGTCGAGCGGAGGATCGATCCGCCTGGAAAGCCGCAAGGATCAGGGTACGCGGGCGATCCTGTTGTTGCCCGCGTCCAATGTGGCAACGCCGTCGCAGCCTGCGGCCATGCGTAAAAAGGCTTGAGTGGGTTGGCAGGAGTGAGGAGAGGAGAGAGAAAATGACCATGGGGATCAAGCAACCTCAGACAACGCGTCTCCCGGCGCGTGTGTTGATCGTCGATGACGAACCGGCATTTGTCGATCTGGTTTCGGACATCGTCTCATCCAATCAAAACTGCTCGCTGCTCACGGCGCGCGATCTGGCCGAGGCGCAGCGGATCATCGCGAACAACCAGGTTGATATTCTGCTGGCCGACGTTCATCTTCCCGATGGCAATGGGATGACATTGCTTCCGAACCTTCGCAAGCGCAATCCGTTGGCTGCCGCGATGGTCATCACCGGCGATTCTTCGGTGCAGCAGGCGATCAACGCCATGCGCGCCGGTGTCGTTGATTTTCTTCCCAAGCCATTTTCCGTCGAACAGTTACGCGAGCGGCTCGACCAGGCGCTGATTCGCCAGTCGGGAGTCATGCGCAAGGAAATCCGGCTCAATCGGTTGCGCGTCGCGGTTAAAAAGCTCAACAAGACCCGACACACCATCAGCAAGAAGGTCGATCTGCTTTGCAATGATCTGGTGGCGGCTTACGGTCAATTGTCCCGCCAGCTTGATGCGGTTCGTATGCAGGAAAGCTTCCGTCGGCTGATCGATCAGGCCGACGATCTCGAACAACTCCTTTGTCATTCAATGGACTGGATTCTTCGTCAGGCGGGTTTCTGCAATGTCGCGATCTGGCTGGCTTCGGAAGAAAAGCAATTCGAGCTGGGCGCGTACATGAAGTACACGATCCCCGGCGAGCAGGAATTCACCGACACGCTTCGCCTGGGCCTGCTGCCCATGATTTCGCGGCAGGGCACGGTGCATCTGAGCGGTTCGGAAATTTCCGAACATCTCAGCCCCGCCGAAACCAAGCTGCTGGCCGGCCAGGAAATCGTTGGAAACAATTGCACCTATCTCGGCGAATCGTTGGCTGCGATGGTGATGTTCCGCGATGAAAAATGCCCGTTCACGGATGATGATGTCGCAATGCTCCAAGCCATCGGTCCGATCTTCGCGGTCACGCTGGCAACCATGGTTCGCCAGACACAATCCGAGCCGGGTTCCGAAGATTCGATGGACGAAGGCGGCGGATCGTTGATGGACGATGAGCCGCGCGACAACAAAAACAACAAGTCCGATGGCGACTGGTGGAAGCGCGGCGAGCCGCCTCCGTTCTAGCAGCCGATCGCGATGATCAATCGCGGTTCTGAAGTCAAGAAAAAAGCATTGAAACGGGCGGACAATTTTTTTATGTCCGCCCGCATCATTATTCAGCGATTCCCCTGATGACACGTCGCAAAAGTTGTCGATAATATTTCCAGTGCATGGTATCTGCTGTGCCCGTGCTTTGGGAGACATATTTGGCTAACCGATAAGCAACCCACGGGGCAAATCGCCTGCCGCAGCGCACGCCCGCGATAGACGGGAAGCAAAGTGTCGGGATTAACGGAAGAACCCTTCCGCTTCGAATTTGCACCCACGTGTTTTCACATGGGTTAGACTGAACACCTCTCACACGACACGCGTGGATCAACCAGCACTTTTAAGACACAGCTTTGCGGCTGTGTCTTATTTTTGCGCGAAGTCATTTTCGCAATCGAAAAATCCGGATCGGCTGCTTGCGGGTCGCAACGGCCTGTTCGGCAAAATCGATTGTCCATCCGCGCTCGCTGATCCACGCCGGAAACAGATCGCCGGTTTGCCGGCCCGGTTCCCCGAGCAAAATCAGTCCGCCCGGTTTGATGTGATTGCGGAAAAACCGTTCGAGCGATTCCCATTGCGATTTGTCGTACAGCACGTCGCTGCCGATGATGACATCGAACGATTCATCCAGCCGGTCGGTGTCCCAATTTAAGCGCCTGGCGCGCACCTGCTTGGCCCATGGCTGGGAATTGAGCTGCGCGAAAAGCAGGGCGTCGGGCTCAAGGTCTGCGAAGACAACGTTGGCTCCAAGCACGGCCGCAGTCATGCCGGCAAAGCCCATTCCGCAGCCCAGATCGAGAATCGATTTGTCTTTTGCAATCTGCGATTTGCGATTCGCTTCGGCAAGATAGGCCGCGATTCCGATGGCGCTGTCCCACAGCTCGGCCCAGTAGGGAAGGTGCAATTCGTTGCCCTCGCGGCGCTGGCCGGTCAGTTTTTCGCGGCGGTCTTCCTCGATGACGATCTGGTCCAGCACCGCGTCGGGGTCGGCGACGCGCGTGAACGATAGCCGCAGCGGGCCAACCGCGTGCGTTTCGGTCACGGTTTGATATTTTCGCTGGATGCGGGCCAGCAGCTTGTCCATCGACATCATTGTGGGCATCGGTTACGCTTTGGGCCAGTGACGGAGAGCAAGATGATTCGCCTGGCGATGGGATTATTGGTGGTTTGCGCGATCGGTTGCAGCGAATCGGCGCTGGAAACAGGATACAAGCCGCACGCGCTGAGCGATTCGCCGGCAATGCGCCGCAGTTACTACGCCAGTCCGTTCACACCCGCATCCAAAGCGCCGCAGATGGAACAGGACCAGGAACTGCAGGCCCGACGTCCCCGACCCGGCTATTGATCCGCATGTCTGGTGGGTCTTACTACCCATATATCCCGCTTAAAAACACATAAATTGCCCAGACGTCCGATAGGCCGAACAAACATAAAAATCGTGGAAAACCCTATACGGTATGGTCTACAATCAGGTCGTGAGTTCGAGCGTCGACCCAGATCAATTCGTCCGAACGGTTCAGCCTGTCCTTGAACGAAAAGATTTACCCGGCCTGCTGGGTTTACTCAAGCGTTTGTGGACCGCGGAACAAATGGTTTCGCTATTGGCGAGCCGGCACTGTGACGCGCGCAAGGTGGCGGCACTCTCGCTGTCGCTGGTTGGCTGCGACAAGTGTCTTCCGGCGCTGGCGCAGCAGCTTAAGGATCCGGACCCGATGGTCAACCAGATGGCCGAGCATGCGATGTGGTCGATCTGGTTCCGCGGCGGCTCGCAGGAGGCGAACCATCATGTATGCCGCGGCGCCAAAGCCATCGACCGCGGCGACTATGCCCACGCCATCACCCACTTCGACCAAGCCATTCAAATCTGCCCGAATTTTCCAGAAGCCTACAACCAGCGAGCGCTCGTTAAATATCTGATGGAGCAATACCCCTGCTCCATCGCCGACTGCAAGCGGGCGGTTGAATTGATGCCCATTCATTTCGGCGCCTGGGCGGGAATGGGACATTGCTACGCACATCAAAATCAATTGCCGCAGGCGGTCGAGTGTTATCAAAAGGCGCTTTCAATCAATCCGCATATGTGCCAGGTTCGTCAGACCATTGATGAGCTTCGGGCGCAAATCATCGCCGACGCTCGCTAATTGCATCGTGAATTACTTCTTTGATTGCTCGGCCGATACCTGCAGGCGATTCCCCAGATAGCGATTGTCGAGATGCTTTACCTCGAAAAACGCGGCACATTCGCGCGCGGGTTTGTAGGTGCGAAAGGTCCGCATGATGCCAAGCGTCGCAGCGCTTTCCAAAGGCCCCCAGAAGCCGGTGTCGCCGTTGAGGAAATGAGGCTGCCCCGCCCAATAGGCCATTTGCTCGGCCGTGAGGAAGAAACAGCCGGCGTGCGGGTTGTCGATCCGCTGGAAAATAAACGATCGTCCAAAGGCTTCAAACGTTAATGAGGGCCGATCGGCAATATTTTGGTATCGCGGGCTGATCGTCGGATCGACCAGGTTTCCATCGACATACAGCTTGTGAGGAGACATCATCGCAGACGTTTCAAATCGATTGGGTTGAAGAACGCAATCCGCTCCCGCGAGGCGCGTAAACCAATCCTGCTTGGCAAAGAAGTAGGCATCGAACACGAGAATGTCATCTTCCAGATAACAGTAACGGTCATACTTGCCGAGCAGGGATCGCATGAGGGCGTGACATTCAAAGCCAAGCAGTTGCGGCTGGGCCTGCGTCGTGTGGTGGCGATACATGTGCCTGGGCAGATTGAGTTGTCCCAAAAGATGATGTTCGCCGGTGGTGCAAACAACGATGTCCAATTCGTGGCGACAGTCTGCGTTGGCGGCGCGAATCACGCGTTTGCTCCAGTGGAGCAGCCCCTGATGTCCGCCGAAGGTGGCGTATAAGCTGGAAATGCAGGTCGCCAGGTTGGCCACTCGACCGGCGGAGTTGGAAGCGGTCGAACCGTAATCGCCGCCCGGGCTTGGCTTGTAATAGTGCGGAATGGTCAGCAGTATCTTCACGGCGATTCAACCTTGTTGCCCGCATCGAGCGATCAGATCATATTGCATTTGCACGTTTTTGGGCATCTCCTGCGCGTTGAATTACGGTAGTGGGTCAGTTTGAGATTGGTTCATTCAGCCCCACTGCTTGCAGCGGGTTTTTGAGCGCCAAACCCGCCGCAAGCGGCGGGGCTAAATGGCGTTGCCTGTAAACTGACCCAGGGTAGTGTCCTAATTTCAAAATCCAAAGACTGGTCGGATAATTGCCCAATAGACAGGCCAGATCATTGCTAGGCACCAGTTAATCGGCAGGACTAAAATCCAATTCCACCAGTTGTAGGGATACCCATCGAAGAAAGTCAG
>DASZXJ010000229.1:0-33244 GCA_035545895.1 Tepidisphaeraceae bacterium
CGCTGTCCGGCCAGAAGGAGCCTTTCGAGCCCATTCATCCGGGAAAAGTTGGAATCTATCTTTGCGGCCCGACCGTCTACAAGCCGCCTCACATCGGCCATATGGTTGGCCCGATCATTTTCGACGCGATCAAGCGCTATCTGCAATACAAGGGATACGAAGTGACCTGGATCGTCAATGTCACGGATGTTGACGACAAGCTGATTGAAGCTGCTGCCAGCGCCAATTCCACCGTGATCGATCTGGCGACCAAATTCACCAAACAATATTTCGATTGCCTGACGACGCTTGGCGTGGAAGGGATCGACCGATTTCCCAAAGCATCGGAACACATGCCGGAGATCATCGATATCTGTCAGAAGCTGATCGACAGCGGGTACGCCTACGCAACCGAAGGCAATGTCTGGTTTGATGTCTCCAAGGATTCGGATTACGGCAAACTTTCGCATCGCAAAGTGGAAGAGCAGGAAAGCGGCACCCGTTCGCTGGAAGGTTCGGGCAAGCGCAACCCAGCCGATTTTGCGCTATGGAAAAAAGCCAAGCCTGGTGAGCCGCAATGGGATTCGCCCTGGGGCCCGGGGCGTCCGGGATGGCATATCGAATGCTCCGCCATGAGCATGAAATATCTCGGACAATCGTTCGACATGCACGGCGGGGGCATGGACCTGATGTTCCCCCATCACGAAAATGAATTGGCCCAGAGCGAAAGCGCCACCGGCAAACCGTTTGCAAAATACTGGATGCACAACGGCCTGACTCGTCAAAATACCAAGAAGATGAGCGGCAGCCTCGGCAATGTCGTATCCGCCGAAAACCTGCTCGAAGACTATGGCCCGCAGCTCGTGCGGTACATGCTGCTGAGCACGCAATATCGCCGCCCGATCGAGTTCAACGATGAAGTCATGCAGGGCGCCAAAAAGGGTCTCAGCGTTTTCACGCGATTGTTTGAACGCATCGATCGATTGGCAGCAACCGTTCCCGGCATCGCCACCGAAATGGACGCCGCTTCGGCGGACCTTCTCCCGGGCGAAGATGAACATTTCATCCGAGGCATCCTGACCTTGAAGATGAAATTTCTCGAGATGATGGACGATGATTTCAATACGGCCGGCGCAATCGGCGTGATGCATGAGATGGCGGGTGAAATCAACAGCTACATCGAGCAGACCAAGGCCGAGCAGGAAAAATCCGCGCATTTCGTGAAGATATTCAGTGCGGCCGCGCTGAGCCTCAAGAAGCTCGGGCTGCTGTTGGGGCTTTTTCGCGAGGCGCCGCGTCCCAAAGCGCAGGGCGGCTCGCGCGCCCTTGGCGATCAGCTCATGGAATTGATCATTCAACTGCGTGAACAGGCGCGCAAGAACAAGGACTTCGCCACCGCCGACGCCATCCGCGACGGCCTGGCCAAGCTTGGCATCACCGTTGAAGACCGTCCGCAGGGAACGATCTGGAGAAAAGAATAGCAGGCGGCGGGCAGCATGCAGCGAGCAGTGATTTGCTCGACTGCCAGCCGCCAGCCGCCAGCTGCCAGCTGATATGCGAATCCTCGGCATTGATCCTGGCTTGCGAATTACCGGATATGGCGTGATCGACACGCAACCGCGCCGGCCCGTGCTCGTGGATGGCGGGGTCATCCGGCTGACTCACAAATCTTCAATCGCCGACCGTTTGGTCGAACTCGACACTGAACTGCAATCACTCTTTGACGAATTCAAACCGTCCATCTGTGCCATCGAACAGCTCTATTCGCATTACGCCCATCCTCGCACCGCCATTCTGATGGGCCACGCACGAGGCGTGATTCTTTTGGTGGCACGGCGCAATCGGACGAAAGTCGAGCATTTTCCCGCCAATCGCGTCAAGCAATCGGTGGCCGGTCACGGGCATGCGTCCAAAACCCAGATGCAGCGGGCGATTCAATCGATTTGGAATCTCAAATCCCTGCCTCAGCCGCCGGACGTGGCCGACGCACTGGCGGTGGCGTTGTGCTGTGCCCAGGGACAGAATTCCTCCAGGAAGAAGTAACCTTGATTCAGACCAAACGAATTGGCGTTGTTTCCTCGGCCCTTTCGACTGATCCGCGCCAGGCATCGCGCTTGTCAAGACAATTCGGATTTGGCGGCGTCCTGCTGGATATCCGTTCAGCCACGCTCAACATCCCCGAACTTTCCATCACCGGCCGGCGCGAATTGCAGCACATCATCTCGTCGCAACAGCAAACCCTGATCGGTTTGCAGATGGATCTTGGCCCCAAAGGATTATCTCAAGGCTCAGACATCGATCGCCAGATCACGATGATCGATCGCGCAATGGAAGCCACCGCAGGAGTGGCGGCGCGCGTGTTATGCGTCGAACTTGGGCCATTACCGACATGGCCTGCCGCGGCGAGACCTAGACCGGCTATTTCCCCGCGCGACGCAGGGGTCATCATTATCCCGTCAATGTCGTCCGCGCCGCCGGAGGCGGCGCCGATCAAGCCGCCCGATCCGTCGTTCGTCTCGCAAGTGAATGAAGTGCTGTCAGAAATCGGTCGTCGCGCCGATCGTTATAGTGTAATGCTTGCTTTTTCCAGCAGCCTGGCGGGTTTTGCCAGCCTGGAAAAGACCATTCGCGATGCACGGTGCCCCTGGTTCGGCATCGACCTGGATCCCGTTTCGATATTGCGCGATGAGTGGAACGAAGATGAAGTGTTCTCAGCAATTGGCGGGCTTATTTGCCATGTTTGCGCCCGCGATGCAATTGTCGTCGACAAACGCACCAAGCCCGCCGTCATCGGCCAAGGCAACGTTGATTGGCCGCGATTTTTATCACGCCTCGACGAAGCCGGTTACAACGGCTTCGTCACGATCGATCCGAACGAACTCCCCGATCGTTCACGTGTCGCTGTTGCGGGATTGAAATACCTGCAAAGTTAATGTTTCGGAGGAGCAGGCTTTTTGATTCGATAGTGACCCTTTTCGCAACTGATCGTAAACCGCTCGACGCATGCCTTAAGGTCTTCCCATCGCTGGCGGATGAGATCGGCCTCGTCGGGATCGATCTCGGTATCATCCTCGACCGATTCTGTGACGGCATCGAGCAATTCCGAAAAATCACGCACCATCGCGCGGGTTTCGTTATAAATGGACTGATCGTGCGACTGTCGCAATTCCGGCACGGGATTGGCCACAAAGAAACCGCCCGCCTCGTTGCAAAGCCAGCGGATCAGGCGAATGTCCTTGGTCAGCAGATACATCTCTCGCAGGCGATCCAGCGGATTTTTTGTTCCGCTTTGGTCCGGATCGGTTTCCCCGGCGGGGGGCTCACACCACTTGTAAATCAGGGCCGGCGAAACACCCAGCGCTGCTGCGACCGCCTTTACTCCCGGTTCATCCACCGCTTGCCGAATCACTTCATATGATTTCATGACCGCCATTCTATACCGTCCGCGTGTTCCAGCACATCTTCCAGCGGCTTGTATGAACCAATCCTTTGCAAGGGCTTTATCAAACGCTAATCGCTGCCGCCGTGTAATGGTCGCGCTGTGAACGAATCCACCATCTATATCCTTTGCCCCGATGACAACTTTCCCAGCGGGGGCACGCGCCGGCTTTACTGGCATGTCGATACCCTCAATTCCAATGGCTTTCGGGCAACTATTGTCCACCAGAAGCGGTCGTTTCGATGCGATTGGTTTTCGAATGGAACGCCAGTGGAATATTTCGACGATGTGCGGCTGACGATGAACGATTTTCTCGTCACGCCGGAAATCCTTGGCCCGGATTTACACACCATCGCGCCGGGAGTGCGAACCATCGTATTCAACCAGGGCACGTATAACACCTTTCGACACTATTCCCTCAACCCCGACGATTTGCAGTGCGCGTACCATGAAGCGCAGGTGGTTGGCGCGATCGTGATCTCCGAAGATGGCCGGCGGTATCTTTCCCACGCTTTTCCAAAGCTCAGGGTGCATCGACTTCATCATTCCATCGATCCTGCCGTCTTTTTCCCGCGCGAAAAAAAGCGGCAGATCAGCTTCATGCCGCGAAAACATCCGGAGGACGCTCAGCAGGTGATCAACATTCTGAAATTTCGCGGGGCACTGCGCGGATTTGGCATCGTCCCGATTGATAATGCCGACGAGATCGAAGTCGCGAGGATTCTTGGGGAATCGTTGATTTTCCTCAGTTTCGGCTACCCGGAAGGTTTTGGGCTGCCCGCCGCCGAAGCCATGGCCAGCGGGTGCGCCACCATTGGCTATCACGGTATGGGTGGACGCGAATTCCTGCGTCAGCCCTACGCATATCCCATCGAAGCAGGCGACATCCTCGGCTTTGCCCAAACCGTCGAGCGGGTTCTTCAGGCCTGGGATGACGACCCAGCATCGATACGCACGGTTTCTGCCGACGCGGTCCAATTCATCCGTCAAACGTATTCCATCGAACGCGAACGGCAGGATATCGTGACGATCTGGAAATCCATTTTTAACGGCTGACACTACGCAAGGCTGCTGTACTCCTGCCACGCGGAGCGGTAAGCGGATTCGAGATTTCTCACAAATCGCGGCGCATCACACAGTGGCGACGTGCGCAAACGAGATCGCAATTCGCGACGCATTGACTGCAGGCGATGCATATTTTTTGCGAGTTGAATTGAACAAGAGACATAGCCTTCCGGCGATTGTGCAATCAGGTCCGACAGCCCCACACAATTCAGAATCGTGGCGCCTGTTCGGCTGATCGGCGATGTTCCCGCCAGCGTAATCACCGGCACGCCCATCCATAACGCGTGACAGGTGGTCGTGCCCCCGTTGAAGGGATATGTATCCAGGCCGATATCCACATCGTTGAGCGCGGCCATGTATTCCTCGGGCGTGCCTGGTCCGCGAAGGATCAATCGCGCCGGGTCGATGCCGTGCGAGGCAAAATGCGCTTCAAAGGATTGTCTTGCCGATTCGTCCGCCAAACCGCTGGCCATCAACATCAAACGGGAGCCCGGCACGCCGGTTAAAATTTTCGACCAAAGCGATATCGCGGCCGGCGTGATCTTGGCCAGTCGATTCAAGCTGCCAAATACAATGCCTTGCGAATCGGGTGCGCGATCGACAATGTCTGGAGCATCCTTGTCCGGCTGATAACACCAGAAAATGTCGGGCAGCCGCAGCAGCCGCTCCGCGTGCAAATGTTCCGTCAAGCCCGGCGGATCGAGAATCGCATCGCTGATCCGATAGTCCATGGCCACAAGCCCCGTCGTTGCGGCATATCCCAGATAACTGATTTGAATGGGCGCTGGCTTGGCGGCAAACGCCGCCAGGCGAGAGCCGGCACTGTGGGCGGACAAATCAACCAGAATATCAATCCGGTCGGTTCGTATCTGGTCTGCCAACGACGCATCGCTCAGCCATCCCACATCAATCCAGCGATGGGAAAGCGACCGCAATCTGGCGGTGATGTCATCGGGTGGAGTCACCCCGCTGTAACAAGTCACTTCAAATTCCGCGCGATTGTGATGGATGAGGATCGGCTCGATGAAATACTGCAGTGCATGCTGTCGGAAATCGGATGAGACATAACCGATCCGCAATTGACGGGTTGGAGTGCGATCCCGAACAGGCGGCAGGCTGGCGGAAGCAAAATTCCGCCCCCAAGTCCGATGGGCCACAAACACCTGCTCGGGAGTATGGCGATCACTGTGCAGCAGCGCCAGAAGCAGCCCGTGATTGGCATGACCGAATGGCCCTTCGACCGACATGCCGCGTTCATACGCCTCAATCGCTTGATCGATCCGGCCGGTTTCCAGAAGCGCAGAACCCAAATTCGCCCATGCCTGGCCATTCGGTTCGATTTCAACGGCGCGATTCAATAGCGCGATCGCTTCTCCGAATCGATGAGACTGCACCAGGACCAGTGCCAGATTGTTCAGAGCAAAGATGTCCTGCGGATTAAGTTCAAGAGCACGCTGAAACCACTGCTCGGCTTGCGCCGATTGCCCTGCAATCGCACGAAGGTGTCCCAGGCAGACCATCGCGGCAGTGTTGCGAGGGTCCAGTTCGATGGCCTTTTCAAATTCCGTGGCCGCCTCGGAGGAACGATTCAATTCCCGCAGTATCTCACCCAAAACCACGTGATCCTGCGCGCAGGAACCCGTTTCCACGCACCGACGGGCCAGCGTTAAAGCGTAATCAAGCGGTCCTGTACTGCGAGCAATGAAGGTCAGTATTCGAAGGGCATCGACGCACTTGGGATTGCGGTCAAGGATTTGGTTGCACAGCTCTGCCGACTTGCGCGCATCGCCACGCCTTAAGATCTGGGCAGCGAGCTGGACCCTGCTGGCCTCGATGCCGTCTGGGTTATTCACGGAAATAGTCCTTTTGCTCGACACCCCTTGAGCGTTCGCTGGAACCGCTCATAGGCGTCATTCTATACTGGCATTGTGTCGCAGACGAAACATCAGATTCAAACGATTCTCGCGGGGGCCGGTGCATCGCCGCAACACCGGTTTGGACAGAATTTCATGATCGACCAGAACCTCGTGCGTCTGGTCGCCGAGGCGGGGATGATCCACCCGAATGATCTGGTCATCGAAGTGGGACCGGGCACGGGCACGCTCACCGAGGAATTGCTTTCCCGAGCCGGAGCGGTACTGACTGTCGAGATCGATCGTGGCATGGCGAGGATTCTTCGTGAGCGATTTGGAGGTAATGAAAAATTTCAGTTGATCGAAGGGGATGCGCTGGCGGGGAAACATGAGTTGAATCTGGAATTGAGCGCGGCCCTGCGGGCCGCCGCTAAACAAAAGCGCGTGGTGAAACTGGTGGCGAATCTTCCTTATAACATTGCGTCGCCGCTGGTGATTGATTTGCTGATTGCCGGCGTGGAAATTCTCGCGTTCACGGTCCAAAAAGAAGTCGCGGACCGATTGCGCGCGGGCGTGAATGACGATGCATATGGCCCACTATCGATCGTCGCTCAGATGTTGAGTCGCATCGAAGTATTGCGAACCCTGCCCCCGCAGGCATTTTGGCCGGCGCCCAAGGTTGATTCAGCCCTGGTACGAATGACGCGGGAAAACAAGCTGGGGGAACGGGCCGAGAAGTTTTCGACCTTCGTGCATCAGATTTTCAGTTTTCGTCGCAAGACGTTGAAGAAATCGCTGACGCAGTCTGAATATGACCCCGCCGTTTTGAACAAGCTCAAGATCGACCCGCAACTAAGGCCTGAGAATCTGTCGCCGAGCCAATTCCTGGAGATGTTCGACGCATTGGTGAAGTGAGCGCCCACCCGATGCCCGCGAGCGCAAGCAACCCTGCCGCCACCGTATAAGCAATGTTGGATTTGATATGAAGCGCCAAAAACTCCGGTCCGGAGGATTGACCGGCTTCAAGCAGAACCAGCATTTTTACGGTGAGCATCCGAATCACCAGCGCCGCCGCCAGGGCAAGCACCATGACCAAACCATTGATCGCATGGCATTTGCGCTGCGTCACGACGCTTAAAAACGTGCCCGCCGCGCAGGCCATTGCGCCCACTACCAGTTGATACACGGCAAACGTTCGAAACAGCACCGGCGCTGCCTGCAGTGCGACCGGTCGTGAAGTCGCAAACAATTGCGTCACGAAGATCAGCAGCGCAACCATTCCGCCAAGCCAAAGAGCCCAGCAAATCAACGTTAAAACATAAAGGAATCTCGCCATTGAGCTACAGTATATACTGGTGCGCGCTGATGAGACGAATTTTGCACATGCCGCGTTTGCGATGGCGTCGCCTGCTGCTTGGGGCGTGGGGAATCTTCCTGGTTTTGCTATTTGCCGAATGGCTGCACAGTTATCGTGTGTTTAACCGACTGCAATATACATCTGAAAATCTCAGTGTTGAACATGAACAAGCAACGAATATCTGTCTCGACTCCGGTTCCGGAAATTTGCGGATCAGTTGCGACAGCTTGTGGTCGCGGCACCTGCCCCAATTCCAGGCCGCCCTTAAAGTATCGGGCAAGGACATTGGAACCAAGCGCAATTGGGACTGGGTCAGCTACCACATCACGGACAATCCGGTTTTGGGAATGATCAGCAGTGCGATGCGCAATACTTCGGGCGGCGAATTCATCTGGGATACCCGCATCACCGGAACGCCGGCTGCGGGTTTTGAAAGACGCCGAACAATCATCGGCGTGCCGTATTGGGCCGTGTTTTTGGTCTTGATGGCGCCATCATTGTTGCTGGGCGTGATTTATTTGAACCGGCAGGTCGTCCTGCAACAGCGCCAATCGATGGGTCAATGCATCTTCTGCGGCTATGACATGCGCGCCAGTCCTGATCGTTGCCCGGAATGCGGCGCAGAACCTGCGCGCGTTCAGACAATTCACATATCGCGCGAACACCGCGTTGTTTCGCAAAATCGGAAAAAATTGGGTTATTAACCTGCCGGTGCTTTTCATTCATCAGGGCTTTGCGATTGGCCTGTTTCATTCTGGCCAGCGGTGCGCGATTCTCGCACTGAATGCGCAATGTCCAAAGTAAATGGAGAGGGGACGTGTGGTGGAGCATGAAACGAAATGGAGCAATTGCACCGGACCAGGACGTCGTCGGGACGGGTTTGGGACTTGGTTTTTTCGGCGGGATTGTTCTAAGTGTTGGCCTTTCAATCGCTTAAGCCCAAAGGTGTGCAAAAACATTTTTCGATGATGTCGCGCTGGTGATGTTCGCGCGACGATTGAGGGTCAAAAAGGGGTCGGTTGGGGTTGGTTTTTGCGTTATTTAAGAGCGCCTGAATGCGTCTATCTGCCGACCGGGCCGGGAGATGGCATGAAACGGGCGTCAGAAAAAATTTTTTGTGCGAATTGTGTCAGCCATGCCCGGCAACGGACAATACTTCGCAGAGGAACCGACATTACAGACGAGCGATCCATTCTCGATGAGTACGTTCAATCGCGAAGCGAAAGTGCGTTTAAGCAACTGGTTGATCGGTACATTAACATCGTTTACTCCGCCGCCAAGCGTCAAACCGGGGATGCGCATCTGGCTGAGGATGTGACGCAAGCGGTTTTCCTATTATTGGCGCGCAAGGCCGCAGCTATTCCAACAGATCGGCCGCTGTCGGCGTGGCTGCTCAAGACAACCGCCTATTGCGCCGCCAACACGAGGCGGGCGCGCCTCCGACGTCTGGCTATCGAGAGCGGGGCCGCTGCAATGAATCAACCATCGCAAGATCAGGACAGTGATTGGGAGTCGGTTGCACCAATTCTCGACGAGGGCTTGGGGCGCTTGCGATCCAAGGATCGCGAATTGCTTCTCTGGCGATATTTCGAAGGGCATAGCATCGGACAGATCGCTCAGACGTTGCAGGTCTCGGAAGATGCGGCCAACAAGCGCATCTCTCGTGCAATCGAGCGGCTTCGCGATTTCTTCCAACGTAAAGGCGTAACGATCTCGGCTGGCGTGGTCGCAACCCTATTGATTTCAAAAACATCCGAGGCTGCGCCAGCGGGGCTTTCGTCCAGTGTGTCAGCCAATTCGATGGGGGGTACAGGCACGGCCATATCTTTAACCAAGGAAGTGATCATCATGGGGGCAGGCACAAAATTGAAAGTCGCGGCGATTGCCGCGGTGGTTTTGCTGTTTATCAGCGGCGCGGTGGTGGCGGTAAAATATAATTCGCAGGGACAAGGGGACGCCGGTGCGCGTGCGCCGACTCAGACTCCGAAGCCTGCCGCTGCCTGGTTGAAGGGGGCGATCAAATTCTCCGATGATACGATCGTCGAAGTGCTCGGTATTCAGGACGATCCTCCCGCCGATCCAGGTCGCTGGTGGTTGCCCGATGGATCGGAAACGCCCGCGCCGCAATTTCCAAAGTCTTCGCCGATGAGTGCAGGCGGCTTTGGCACACGAAATATTCGATTCATTATCTGCATGGGTCCGCCGATCGGAGATAGAAATCTCCGGGTCGTCGTAACGCCGCGACAAAGCGAAGCGCTCTCCGTTCTGTTGCAGGGCGGGATGTATTGGATGAATCTGCTCACCGCGATTCCAAACAATACTGAATCCGCAACCATCAAAATCGGCTTGGGAATCGGCCCATGGACCGAAACGATTCTTTACGACGCCGCCACCGCCAAGTCGAGCAATAGGGATAAAGTACCCGTACGAATTGGATCGATCAGTGAAGAAAAAGGCCGAACCCAGGTACAGGTGTTTGAAATGCCGCAGCCCGATCCGCAGAGAGATGAGGGAATCGTCTTAGTTGCCAGCGGCAAGCAACTGGCCGCCGGACAAGTGAGCCGAAGCTTTATGTCAGGCGCGACGTATACGTTTGATTGTCCTAAAGATCAGATGACGCAGATCCTATTCCGCTCTCGGCCTTACGAATTCATCGAAATGAAGAATGTGAGCCTTAAACTCACGGCGCAGCCAACGGAAGTGCAGATCGTGAAAATCGATTCGCCCACTACGTTGCCATATGTCAAGGAAACAACCCCTTAACCCGACACGCTTCGGCCACGCGGTTGATCGCGATGGTGTAGGCCGCGGTGCGATAGTCGCAATCGGCTTCGTCGGCTTTTGCATTGACAGCGTCGAAGGCGTTTTCCATGATCTTCTGCAGCTCGTCGTCAACTTCTTTTTTGTTCCAGAAGTAGTTGTCCAGGCCTTGCACCCATTCAAAGTAGCTGACGGTGACTCCGCCGGCGTTGGCGAGGATGTCGGGGATGATCGTCACGCCATTTTCGCGAAGGATATCGTCAGCTTCGGGCGTGATCGGGCCGTTGGCGGCTTCGACGATCGTGTGCGCCTTCACATGCGGCGCGATGGTCGCATCGACCGTGTTCTCCATGGCCGCCGGAATCAATACATCACACTCGCAGGCGAGCAGTTCTTCATTGGACAGCCCATCGGCTCCGGGGAAATCAACCAGCGTGCCGTTTTCCTTGTAATAGCGCCCGGCCGCTTCGATGTCGATTCCCGATTCATCGAACAATCCGCCGCCGCGCTCACTGATGGCGATGACCGTTGCGCCGCGCGTATCGAGCAGATTGGCCGTGTGAAATCCAACGTTGCCAAACCCCTGAACCGCGACGCGGATATCGGTCAACTGTTTATTCTGAGTCGAAAGAAACTTTCGCAGCACGTTCATCACGCCGCGGCCCGTGGCTTCTTCGCGCCCGACCGAGCCGCCGACGCTCACCGGCTTGCCGGTCACCACGCCCAGTTCCTGGTGGCCGACCATCATGCTGTAGGTATCGAGCACCCACGCCATCACCTGCGCATCCGTGCCGGCATCGGGCGCGGGAATATCCTGATTGGGGCCAATGATCGGCATGATTTCGCTGACATATCGGCGGGTGAGGCGTTCCTTTTCGCCCATCGACAGTTTCTTGGGTTCACAAACCACGCCCCCCTTGGCGCCGCCGAAGGGGAGATCCACCAGCGCGTTTTTCCAGGTCTGAAGCATGGCCAGCGCCATCACTTCATCGCGATTGACGGACTGATCGTAACGAATGCCGCCCTTGAAAGGCCCGCGCGCGTTGTTGTGCTGCGCGCGATAGCCGGTGAAGACCTGAATCTTCCCATCGTCCATTCGTACGGGACAGGAAACCGTCATCACACGCTTGGGCGAAGAAAGCGCTGCGCGCCATAGTTGGTCCAGGCCCATCGTCTGATAGACACGATCAAAATACAGATGAGCGTTTTCCCAGAACTTGGAATGCTGTTCCCTGCCGCTGGGATGGAGCAAGTCGGTTTGGTGTGTCATAGGGCAACTCTTCTAAAACGATTATTGCGTCACGACTTCGATTTTTTCCTGCCGCATGGGAATCGTAGCCGGTTTGTACCGGCTCGTTGTCCGCCGCCACAAGGTATATCCGCCATTCAAATCGACCACGTGGATATATTCAAAACCGAGCGCCCGCATGGTCGAGCCGTCATCGGGCCCGAGGTCTTCAAATTCAGACTGCATGCGGATGATCCAATCGGCGGATTGAAGATAGGAAATCACCGTAGCGGGCAACTTCGGAGGACGGCCAAAGGCGTCCAGTTCCGCGGCCAACGAGTGTTCGACCTGCTGCTTGGCAAAGAGCGTGACCGTTGGTTCTTCCGGGCAAAGCACCAGGCCGGGCAATTGTTTCGCCACGTTGACTGCCACCTTGAAATAGCGGCTGTTGCTGGCGAGTTCAAAGCCCGCCTGCTTGCTCGCGGGTACGCCAAAAGCGCTGGCGCAGAACAGGCCGGTCAGCATCACGCTGCCGATAATGCAAGCAAGTCGCCATCGATCCGGTTCATCCAGCCATTGGAGCACGCGAGGAAGAAGCAGAATGCAAAATCCATTGGTCGCGGCAAACACCGGCAGCAACGAGTTGTAACTTCCACCCCGTTTTCCATACGCAATGATCGACACAGCGCCCGCGATGATGCTGGCGACGATCAGCCAGATGGCTTTGGGTTCGTTGCGCAGGTCAAACGTCGGAATGACCAGAACTGCGAAGAGAATCGCCGTGAAGAACGGATTGTAGACCAACATCGCAATGAACCCGTTGCTGATGCGCTCAAGCGAAATATCAAACTGCGACGGCACTTTCATGGTGTAGAACCAGACCAGCGGAAAGGAGGTCCGAAGGATGATGAGCGTCACGACCAGCGCCAAAAGCGGCAGCAGCGACAGCAGAAAATGTCGCCGAGTCTCAGAAGGGCGCAACAGCAGCACCGAGAGCGGCGGCACAATCGCGGCGGCGGCGTAGGTCTGCTTGAACAGAAAGGCCATCACCACCATCACTGCACTGCAACCGTACAACCACGTGCGATTTGATCGCCAACCCTGATATGCAGCGACGATCGAACAGGCAGCCCAGAGCAGCGCTATCACGTCCGGTCTCGTTTCGGTGAAATAGGCGCGACAACGATAATGCAGAGAAATCAGCATCGCGGCAGCAACCAAGCACTGGAATAGGTTTCGTCGCTCCGCGAATGAAAGGATGAACACGCCCGTCAGCGCCATGCCCGCAACCAAGGAGATGACTCGGCCATCAAATACATTCGGACCTGTCAGGGAGAACGCGCCGCTCAGCAGATAGGTTCCCAACGGTCCATACAGATGCGTGGCATGTCCGGTGCCCAGCGATTCATAAACGGGAAGAGATTGCGTGACGCGATGTGCATCTTCAATGAAAGCCGACTCCCAAGGAGTCAGCGGATAGGGACGGGTCAAGCGATATGCGATCGACCAGCATGAGATTGCCAGCGTCAAAGCAGCGGCGATCAACAATGGAATGCGAAAGCACAATGAAACAGGATGTCCGATCTGGGGGGCTCGCGCATGCATCAAGACGACTTAGTCTACCGGGACTGGCGGCGGATTGTCATGTCGAAGTTCTTCACCATCGATTTATACATGGTCCAGACAACCGCTGCGTATGCCGCGGTGGCCGCGAACCCGGAGACAACCATGAACATGCGCGCTCCGTTGGGATCGCCGCCGTAACCGTTGGTAAACGTCTGCGGCGACAACGTATAAGGATTGATGAGCAGCGCAACCAGCGTAAATGGGCTGAACCCCGCCAGAGCGAGTTGCAACTCGTTGCCGCCTCGGCCGCCGGTGCCGAGCAGACCCTGTCCGCAGCCGACCAGCACCGCGCTGATTCCCGCGACGATGCCGACGCTGCTCATCACCGCGCGCACGGTCGTGCGACAGCGCAGCGACATCTGCATGCCCAAAATGCTCGCGAACGCCGCGACAATGACGAGCGTCGGTGGCATGATCAAAATGGCTTCGGGGAAGACGATCCATTGAAACGTCGGATCGGATCCGCCGGCGATTCGCATCAGGTCATACATCACGAATATCGTTACGCTCGCCACCGGCACAGCCACCAGCGGCAACACAAAGCTGACCAGCCCGCGAAGTTTGCCCCAGATGTAATAACGGCTGGTGATGGGCGTGGTGAGCAGGAGGTCGAGACTGCCATCTTCCTTCTCGCGCGTGACGGTCGAAGCAGCAGCATTGGTGACGATCAACAGAATGACCGCAAATTCCAGAATTACCGCGCCTAGCAACCCATTGCGGGCATCATCCGCGCTCAGCCGCCGGGGAATCGGGCCAAGTGTGATCGATTTCAGTTCCTTGATCCCCTTGCGCGTCAACTGCGTATCGAACTGGGCGACTTCGTATCGTCCGCCAAGCATGTTGAGATCGCCGGGCTGGGGCCCATCCTTGCCGATGCGCAACACTTGGACGTTTTCGGGCACGCCGTAGGTTGTATCGCCGTTGATAAACAGCGTGCGCGCAACAGCGTTAAACCCGCCAGGCATGATGTATTTGGCGGGCAGCGCTGCCGGCGTGGCGAACATGATCACCATCACCAGCGCCCCGACGCTGCCGGCAATGATGAATGCCCATCGCAAAAACGAAGCCCGAGCAGCCGAGGCTTTGGTCTTGGCTTCGCGCCAGGCAATCGGATTGTACCAGACATTTCGGGGCTTGCGGGTTCGGTCGCCTTTAACGATATGCAGCTTCTGCAAAATCCAGCCGCGAAACGAATTGGTCGATTGCGCGAGCCGCCTTAGAAGCAAGATCGAGGGCACGATCAGCAGCAGGCTGAATACCGAGGTCGCGGTGATGTAAAAAGAGGAAGGATTGGTCAGATACCAATTCACCGGCCAATAGCGCAGATGTTCCGGCAGGATTCCCATGTCCGGCGGCTGATACTGCGCATCGCCCAGCGCCACGCGGAGCGCCAGAAACGGGTGAATTCCCGTGAACCACGAGATATGCGATGTCTGTCCGCCGGCGGTTTTGGGTCCGGCGATTTGGAAATAGGGAAGCAGGTCCAGTAGATATCCGCCGACGAGATAGATCACGATGAACAGATAAAAGCTGAAAATCGTCCGCCGCGTGCCGACTTTGAAAGTCGCAATCGCCATCGCTAGTGCGCCCGTGATCAGCGCGGTGCTGGCTGCAATCGCACACGAAAGCACGATGCTGCCGATCGCGACTCCACCGAATATCTGGGTGACTGAGAAGATCGGAATTCCACTGACCAGCAGCGCGATCACGAAAAATAACCGGCTGAGCAGCGAGCCGAGCAATATTTGTGCATTGCTAAGTGGAGTGGCCAGCAAAATGTCGTAGGTCTGGCTGTCCTTTTCCTGAGTGATCGCACCTGCGGTGAAGATCGGCGCGAGCAGCGACACGAGCCCGAGCTGCAGATAGCTCATCGAACGAAAGATTGCCCGGCTGGCGTTGGAAAGATCCGTCAGGCTCGATGTATCGGCAGCGCGTTGAGTGAGCAGCGAAAAGATGACGAAGAAAACCAGCAAGCCCAGATACGCGCAGCGTATGGCGAGATCGCGCTTCCGTTTGCCGCCAGTTTCGACGACCCGAAGCAAAATCGGATTCGCGGGAAGCAGTCGCCAGAGATAGTCACCTACACCAAGCATTTTTCTTTTCTCCCTCTCTCAGATGGAGAGGGGACAGGAAAGAGGACTACTGCACCAATCCCTTTGTCAGTCTCATGAACGCGGTTTCCAGATTTACTTCTTCCTCCTTCAGCAGCGTAAGCCTGAAGCCGCCTTGCACGAGCTTGGCGGGGACGAAGCTCCAATCCTTCACGTCGTCTTTCAGGGAGATTTCGATGTAGCCGTTGTTGGCGGACACATGTTCGATATTCGGGTCCTGGCTGAGCAGGGCGGCGGCTTGTTCCTGGTTGGACGAAACACCCACGTGCAAAATCGTGCCGGTCTTGGCGCGGCGAAGGATGTCCGCCACCGGTCCGCTGTAGAGCAATTCGCCGCGTTCGATGATGCCGACCTTGTTACACAAATCCGCCAGTTCCGGCAGGATGTGCGAGCTGATCAGGATCGTCTTGCCCATGCGGCGAAGTTCCTTCAGGAGCTCGCGCATTTCGATTCGCGCCCGCGGATCGAGATTACCGGCCGGTTCGTCCAGCAGCAGCAACTTCGGATCGTGCACCAGCACGCGCGCGATGCTCAACCGCTGTTTCATGCCGCGCGACAGGCCATCGACCAGGGCATCGCGCTTGTAGCCGAGGTCGGTGAGTTCCAGCACGTCGTTGACGATCTTCGCCCGGGCCGGACCATTGATGTTGTAAGCAGCCGCGAAGAATTCGAGATATTCCTGCACGACCATGTCTTCATACGCGCCGAAATAATCGGGCACGAATCCAATGAGCGGACGAATCTGGCGGGATTGATAGCCCACCACCAGATCGCAGATGCGCGCTTCGCCCCAGGTGGGCTGGAGCAGCGTCGCCAGGATCTTGATGGTCGTGGTTTTGCCCGCGCCGTTGGGCCCGATGAAGCCGAAGCAGTCACCCTCGTTGATTTCGAGATTGAGGTTCGACAACGCCACCAGCGTGCCGTATCGCTTTGTCAGACTGACGGTCTTGATGACGGTCATAGGCTGTAGTCTACCTCATTGGGCCGAAGGTTGCGTTGTCGAAAGTAAAGCACTGTGATCCAGCGGCAGTGCAAACTGGTAAAAGGTCAGTCCCGAGCCGGTGACGGGCTCGCCTTCCACTTCCAGTGGAATGGGCAGTGGGCCTTCGGTTTCGGCGAGGACGACCAAGTCTCCTGCCATCAACGATGCGGACATATCCAATTCGCGCCCGCCTCGACGAAGCAGGTCCAGGCGTTGCTGCCTCTGTTGAGGTCGATTGCGCATCGGTTCCAACCGGTCGAAGAAACTCAGCATGGGCAATGACACCCGAAACGTTCGGCCGGTATCGTCAAACGTGTTTTCCATCATTCCGCCGCCCAGCGAACTGGTCCAGAGCGGTCCCCAATCCAGATTAATACGACCGCGAACCTTGGATGTTCCATTGGGAGGCCGATCCAAATCCCAACTGAGGGGTAATGGCCCGGTGTTGTCGGTGCTTCGATTGAACTCGCGCGCCAGGTCCAGCGTAACTCCGGTGGCCCATTCCGGAATAAACAAAATCCAGTCCGCATCCAATGCGCCCGCTGCCGGATAATGAAACGCGATATAGATATTCTTCAGCGTTTGGCCCGTTCCGTTGGTCAGGTTGCCGGAGATGAAATTCTGCTCTTCCAGCTTGGCCGATCCCTGCACGGCTCCACTGATGTGCCCAACCCACGTGGCCTGGAATTTCTTCAGCGTGCTTCGATAGGGAACGCTCAACCCAGGCGACGGTCCCCATGCGGCGTCCAGCACCGGCACGGTGTACTCCGGCCCGGCTTGCTCGGGAACATCCTTCAGGAAAAAGGGATGCATCGGCAGCGCGCTAATCGTGCTGCCCAGTTCCTGCGTCGTGTCCTTCAGTTCAATCCGTTGCTGACCATCGCGCGGGATATACAAACCGATCCGGCTGGTCACGATGGCGGGCTGATCGGGCGCCATGCGCACAACGCTGAAATGCTTCAGTTCCGGCGGACCGCGCAATACGAGCTTCACCATCAAAATCGTGAGCGCGGTCGCGCCCAGCGCGCACAATCCAAAGACAAACCAGCTCAGATGCGTCCGCTTGCGGGTCGCCAGATACGTGTATGAACCGGGACCGGAGATCAGCCAGTATCCCAGGAAGAACAGGATCGCCAGCGTGATCAGCCAGGCGCTTTTGGAACGCAGGTCCATCCATCGCTCGATGAGCGACTTGCCGATGTCCATCGGCGTCGCATTGGCGGTTTCATACGGAAACTTCACCGAATCCGGCGTCTGGCTGGTCACCAGCAGCGGATGGTTTTTCCAATCAAACACGTTGTTCCAGACATAGATCCAGCCGTTGCGGGTTTTGGTCAGCGAAGGGTCGCCAAGGTCCTGTGCCACCCACGTTACTTCGCCCAGTCCGTATGGCATATCCACGATATACGGGGTGATGTCGCCGGCGGTCTTCCACGTGATGTACTGCCGAACATGCGTATTGGGACGTGCCTGGGCTCGGGCAAATCGAAACGGCGGTTGAAGGACCGCCAGCGGGTCGTTCTGACCTGGCGCTGCAAAGATGTCCTCACGTGATGGACGCGCCAGAAGTCTTAGCTCCGCCAGGTCGTCCTTCTGATCGATTCCCTGCACGGTCACCGGCAACAGCTCGCCAAACGCCAGGATCTTCTGCCAGTCAAAAGGCTGGCAGATCACCAGGCGTCCGCCTCGGCGGACAAACGTTTCGATCGCGCGAAAGCGATCGTCTCCGCCGAGCTTGAGCTGGGCGGGGTCGGCGTCCAGCCAGATGATCGCATCCGCCGCGTCGAATCCCAGTACCTGTTCGGGCAGGTCGCGCGGATGGACCGTGACCAGATTCACATCCTCCATCACGCCCAGCAGATTGCTGGTTGCGTCCTGGTAGATCGCGCGGCTGCGTCCATCGCTTACCGCGATGATCAGTTTTGATCCGCGATGCTGCTCGTAACCAGAACCGACCGGATCGACGTTATTGAGCGTGCCGGTGATCGGCAGGTCGCAAATCCATTCCTTATTGCCGGTCGATTTGTGCAGCGACACCTTCAACCGATCCTGCAACTCCTGCAACGATCCCGGATCGCGCGCATCCGGCAGACCGCCATCCGTGGGCGTCGGACTGAAATACATCCGAAACCGCTGCAACCGGCTGGCGGTGTCACTCATGCCGGTCACCGAGATCGTGCGCACGAAGATCGGCAGATCGCGATCCAGGTCCTGCTGGCGGACATGGATCTCATACGTGTCGCTTTTGCTTGTTTCGGGAGTGACCGTGATCACCATGGGCGTCCAGCAATCCGGACGAAAGTAGCTGTCAAACCCGATGCTTTCGACCGACCCGCTCACCTGCGCCAGCGCCATCGCCGGCAATAAGAGAAGGAAAATAAGCCCGCCCTTTGGGAACCGCATTTCCTGTAGTTTAGCGTTCCCGCAGTCGGGGGGTCAATTCGGAAGATGACGAAGGGAGGGGGATTAGGACAAGGGGAGTGGGGGACAAGAAGACAAGGGGAAAGGGAGGTCGAATTTGCATTTTTCATTCCTCATCCTTCTGCCTTCGTCCTTTCTTCTCTTCCCCTTGTCACCCCGTCATCCTACTTATGTCCCTTCGGTCTTTTCTTGCCCAGGTACTTCCGTTTCACCGCTGTCGCCAAATCGATGTCACTGATGTTCGCCAGCGTACACAACCATGCCAATACATCAGCGAACTCTTCCTCCAGGTTCGTCCGGTCATCACCCGCCAGTGCGGTGGCCAGCTCACCGACTTCCTCGATGAAATAGGCGAACGTCTTTGGCCAGCCTCGCGCCCGGTCGGCCTTTTCGTATCGAGCGGAGATGTGCTTCTGAAAGGTTTGAATGGTCAGTGGGGCAGTCTTCATAACCCGCCATCGTCGGGGGTAAGCGCGATACGAGCAAGGTGTTCATTTAGCCCCGCCGCAAGCGGCGGGGCTAAAATGGCTTCTCACCAAACATGACACTAATATCCATGAATCGTGCCGACCACCCTGACTGATATTCTTGGCCCCGGCGGGGCGATTGCGCGACGGCTGGGCGATGGCTATGAAAACCGCCCGCAACAGCTTGAAATGGCGGCCGCCGTTAAAGAAGCTTTCACCGCCGGTAAACATCTGCTCGTCGAAGCCGGCACAGGGGTCGGCAAGTCCTTCGCCTATCTCCTGCCTGCCATCGAATTTGCCGTTCAGCAGAAAAAACGCGTTGTCATTTCCACGCACACCATTTCGCTTCAGGAACAGTTGATCGAAAAGGATATTCCGTTGATTCAATCGGTCTATCCCGATGAATTCACCGCCATCCTTTGCAAGGGTCGCGGCAATTATCTTTGTCAGCGGCGATTGTCCCAAACCCGCCAGCGGCAGGATTCGCTGTTCGAAAACCAGGACGAACTCGAATCGCTCGGCATGATCGAAGATTGGGCCAATCATACATCCGACGGTTCACTCTCAGATTTGCCAAAACTCCCGGAGACAAGCGTTTGGGACAAGGTTTGCGCCGAGCAGGGCAATTGCCTGGGGAAGAAGTGCAGGTTTTATCAAAACTGCTTCTGGCAGGCCGCCAAGCGCCGCATGCAGTCGGGGAATATCCTGATCGTCAACCATGCGCTCTTCTTTTCCGACCTGTCGCTGCGCATGGCGGGCGTGAATTATCTGCCCAAATACGATCTGGTGATTCTCGACGAAGCCCATACCGTTGAAGATGTGGCCGGCGAACATTTCGGCCTGCGCATCAGCAACGGAACCATCAATTACAACCTCCGCACGCTCTATGACATCAAACGCGGCAAAGGAATGCTCAGCAGCTACGGCTCTGGCGCCAACGATGCAATTTCCTCCGTCGTTGATCTGCATTCGATCGCGCAGCAGTTTTTCATGGACGTCGCCACCTGGCAACAGGAGCAGGGTCGCGCCAATGGCCGCGTGCAGCAGGCCAATATCGTCCGCAACGACCTTTCGCCGGGGCTTCGCGACCTGGCCAAACGCCTGAAAATGTTGCTGGCCAACCTCGAAGCCGATGAGGAAATCAGCGAGCTGGACTCGATGTCCCAGAAAATCGCCAACCTCGCCGAGGTCGTCGATGCGATCGTCAATCAGGCCGTTCCCGAAGCGGTGTATTGGTTCGACGTCGCCAATAGTAATCGCCGGATCAGTTTGCATGCCGCCCCCGTCAATGTCGCCGAGGGATTGAAACGGTATTTATTCGACAAGACCAGAAGTGTTGTTTTGACCAGCGCGACGCTTTCGACCAGTAGCAGTACATCGCACGGCCGGGACGCCCGTGTGACAGGGAAGCGCAAAAGTGACACGGGCTTTCAGCCCGTGCCTTTGACATCCACAGATCAGGAACTGCATATTCGTCAAGGCGCCTATTTACCACACTGGACAAAATCCGGTTTTATTTACGCGGTGAATTTCCGCTTGGCGGATGCGCTACCTAAGTCCGTATTAGAAGGTTGGATTCACGATCGCGATGCAATCATCTTCAACTCCCGACAGCAAAATCGCCCTTTATCCAGATATGAATGTGACGAGCTTGATCGATTGCATTCAGAACGCATTGAACGATTTCTTGATGCCGGCAATGGCGAGTGTTTGATGAGGCGGGAGGACATCGCCGGAATGGTCGCCTCAGCTTTGCAGCATTTCGATCAAAAACGATATCGGTTGCTCGCATGGTGTGTGATGCCGAATCACGTTCACGTTGTTTTCCAGCCCCTTGAAAAGGAACCGCTTCCCGCAATCATGCAATCGTGGAAAGGAATCACCGCCCGCGAAATTAATCGGTTGCTTGGACGCGAGGGGCCGCTATGGATGCCAGAGTATTACGACCATCTGATTCGAGATGAAAAAGATTTGGCAAATCAGGTCGAATGTGCGTGGTCGAATCCGGAAAGCGCGGGAATGAAGGAATGGAAATGGCGGGGAATGAACGAATTGATGATTCAGGAATTTCTTGGTGTAAAGGAGACCCCACACGGGCTGAAAGCCCGTGTCACCGCGGAAAAGCCCACCCGTGACACGGCCGTCCCGGCCGTGCAGGATGCACAGGCCGGCGAAAAAATCCCGCCCGCCTTTCGATACATCGCTTCTCGCTTGGGAATCCAAAACGCCCGCACCGTGCAACTTGGCTCGCCGTTTGACTATTCAAAACAGGCGACACTTTATATTGAAACCGGCCTGCCCGATCCGAGCGATCCGCGTTTTCTCACCGCCGCTTGCGAGAAAATCATCAAATATCTCCAGCAAACCAACGGCGGGGCGTTTGTGCTGTTCACCAGCTATTCCATGCTCACCCAGACCGCCAATCGATTGAAACAGTCGATCGACGAAATGGGATTGCCGCTGCTCATGCAAGGCCAGGGCACGCCTCGCAAGATATTGCTCGAACGATTCCGCGCCACCGAAAACGCCGTGCTATTTGGCACAGCCAGCTTCTGGCAGGGAATCGACGTGCAGGGGGATCGCCTGCGAAATGTGATCATCGTCAAGCTCCCCTTTGCCGTGCCCGATGAGCCGGTCATCGAGGCGCGTCTCGAAGCCATCAAAAAAACCGGCGGCAACCCGTTCATGGATTATTCCGTGCCGCAAGCCGTCATCAAACTGAAACAGGGGTTCGGCCGATTGATTCGCAGCAAAACCGACACGGGCATCGTCGCAATTCTGGATAGCCGCGTGAAAACCAAACGTTATGGCCGGATTTTTCTCGATGCGCTGCCCGATTGTCGCCTGGTCGAAGTGAGCGAATAAATCAACAGCAGCGCCGCAGCTGCCGAAGGCTCAGGCACCTGAGAAATTGAAAAAAGCGGAACAATTGATGAAGCCGCCGGATTCTCGCGAATGCGGTACAACCTTCCGTTTGTCAGCGACAACACAAACATGCCACCCGGCCCGCTGAGAATGTCGCTGGTCGCTCCAAATCCATCGCCGAACAAAATACTGTTCTGTTCCGCCAGACGATTGGATGTGTCGTTATCCGCCACCAAGTCCGCCAGGGAACCGCTCAGGGCCAATGCCCTGCGGTTGGCTGTTAGATCGAAGTGGAACAGCGAACCTGTATTCACATCGCCAACGAAAAGATCATTGCGATACTGCTCGCCCATCTGCGGGCCGTTGAAGAAATGCAGATCGGTCGGCGCCACCGGGGTGGCCCAACTGAATTCCGGTTCGGAATAGAAGGCCCTTGAGCTGATATTCACCAGAGTGCCCGTGCTGCCGCCATTGCGGCTGGTCGGGCCCATGATGTCACGCCAGCCGCTGTTCGAGCCGGGCGACACCTGGTTGATTTCATCGAAACTGTTTTGTCCGTTCTCAGTATCCCAGAGATTATTGGTGACCGGATCGACCGCTAGGCCGAAGCTGTTTCGCACACCGTACGCATAAATATTTTGCGCGCCCGATACGCCGGCAAATGGATTGGTGCTGATCGCTCGTCCATCCGGCTGCACGCGAATGATGACCGAGGTTTGGGTGAAACTGTTCGAGCCTTCGAAATTCTGCGTGCGGCCAGTCTGGTTCAAATCGCCGACAACCGCGAAGAGTTTTCCCTTGCCATCAAACAGAATCTTTCCGCCATCGTGGTTGGGTCCCGGCGTGGCAGGCAAATCCATGATCGTGCGGTTGAATGTCAGCCGGCTGCCGTTCCAGGTCCAGCGGTCGATGCGGTTGGAAGTGGCGGCTCCTCCGTCTTTTGTGGCCACCGTGTGATAGAGATAGACCTGATGATCGGTCGCAAACGCCGGCGACAGCGCAATGCTCAGCAGCCCGCGTTCGCTGTCGTTGGCGACCGGCAAATCCAGCGCCGTGCTGGTGATCTTGCGGTTGTGCAGGAAAAGAACCCGCCCATCATTCTTCTGCGTAACCAGCGCATCGCCCGCGCCGTTGAGAAACGCGATGCCCGTCGGGTTGTCGAATCCACGGGCATAGTTATCGACAATCAAATCAGGATCGACGACCGTTTGCGCCAGGCCAGCGGTTGTGATCGTCATGATGATTGCGGCGGCGATGAGTCCCTTCATAACCCCATCTTATCCTCGCTGAGAGCGATTGGAGATTTGTAAATCCGCAATCCGCAATCCAAAATCCGCAATATGTACGGCAATCGCCTGGGCTGGACACTATCGATCCTCAGCGTCTTTGGGCTGTTCATGCTCATTTCCTGGATCAATGCCACCGCCACCCAGGCGGGAGCGCGTACCGAATTCAGCCAAAACATCTCCAACGGCGCGGCCATCTTGTTGCCTGTCTCGCCGCGCGTGGTTGTGCCGACCATGACCCAAATGACCGATGCCGGACCGATCTATCGGCGGGCGATCGAGGACTACGAGAAAAGCCCTGTGACGTATGACCGATTCGCCCGCAGCGGCCAAGTCGCGGATGTCGAAGATGTGCCCGCCATTCAAATTCTGCTCGAAGCCGCCAATCATGCTCAAGCGCGGCTGTTTGCCGACAATCCCACCGAGATCGTCAATTTCAAAAATGAGAAGCCCGCTTTGGACGCGCTTAAAACGTTGGGCGCATGTTCCCGCCGCGCCGGCCAGTTGATTGAAAAATCCGATCCCGCAAGTGCCATGAGATTTTACGAAGCCACGTTTTCCCTTGGCGACAAGCTGTATGAAGAACGTCTCTGCTGGGCGGAATTGAACGCGGGGCTGACGCTCATGGCGGAGGGTTCCACGATGATCGGCCTGCTGAGTGAATCGACCGGAGACCAAGCGCGAGCCGTCGCCTGCAAACGATTCAACGATGCCCGCATCGAATATGTCAATCAGCGGCTCATGCCCATATTGCGGGTCATCACCAGCATCGAGCCCGCCATGCTCGAGCAAAACGCCGGCGACATTATTTATTTCGCCCGCCATGCGGAGGACAAATTGTGGCGCGTGGAAGCCATCGAAAAACTCGGCCGTTACCGTTTCAACGCCACCCGCATGGGCGATCAGCGAATCGCCATGAAAGTCTTGAAGGAATTGAGCAGTGACAATGATTTGACGATCAAGACCGCCGCAATCGCGGCGCGCGATCTGACCGAACCGGAATATCGGATGCTGAGATGAACGGTTTTATCTACTCACATGGTCAGCCAAGCTGACCATGCCAATAAAACAGGGACTCTTTTTCCCCTTGTCTCCCCCTCCCCTTGTCCCCTAGTCTTCCTCATCTTCCAGCTTGCACATCAGCGGACAAATCAACTCCGCTGACCTGTTGAATCTGTTTCAACATTGCTGCGCCATCGGCCGGTGGAGATTTACGCATTTCAACCAAAACTTTTGGCACCATGTCGATTCCCACGCGGCCGATCCAGTTGTTGATGATGCGCGCCGATTTCTTGCGATACGCCGTCACGTAAGCCGGGCCCATCTGCGGGCGAAGTTGTCCGGCTTCAACCGGATGCGCCAGATCCACCGATGCCTGCGATACCGGCATGCGCGGGTCATCCACCGTGATCTGCCGGATTAACTCCGGCAACGGCAAGCCCGTCACCATCGAGGTATAATGGCAGCCCAGGACCTCGGCCACACCCACCGAAAACCATTCGCGATCGGGGCGACCTTTCAATGGAGTAATGGTCTGCAACAGGGCGAATTGCAGAAATGCTTCGTGACATTCTCGCATCGCCTGAAGTGAAATCGCGCTGGCCAGTTTGCTTTCCGTACTGCGAATTTCATCTTCAACCTGTGAATGCTGCTCGTCAGGCGTGCCATCCTTCTTGTACAGCGCCGGCAGCAGCACATCGTCGGCCATTCCATCCGCGGTCAGGTCGAGCTGCGAATTGATGATGACCGAATCTGAAACGCGGTTGTAATAAAATCGCGGATCCGACCAGCCCCCTCGATAAAGTTCCGCCAGTCGCTTTTCGCTGACGACCATGTAAAAAAGCGGCGGGACGATTTCGTGATATTTCTTCAGCGACTCTTCCAGATGGTCCTTCAAGAATGTTTCCGCGAGTGACGCATCCGACAGCGCCAGATCGGTCGTCAGTCGCTGTTTGAGCTTGTCGCGGCTGGCGGTGATTTGCCCGATCAAATCGGAAGGCATGGTGGTGGGCATCGTGGTCGGCTTGAGGCTGGCGACCAATGGTCGCAACCAGGTTTCGTCGGCCGGTTCGACGATCAATTGCCGCTGATTGACTTCAATCACATGAAACCCCGGCGGAATGGTAATGGCGTGCCGGGCGCGGGCGGTCGTGGCGGGGGCCTTTGGAGCCGTCGCAGGCTGGGCGAACGCCTTCGCGGACACTAAAAAGGCCGCGCATGTCAGACAAGCCCATAATTTCGATAATCTCATTCAGTACCTCAGCTTATGTGCTATCTATCGACCGTCCGGCGTCATAGCCTCGCCATTTTAACTCGAAATTGGGTTAAGCGAGTCCTGTTTGGTCTGAATAAGGATTTTACCCTCTAAAAGTTGCTTGTGCGGCCGGTTTTTTCCGACCTTGGCTCGATTTAGGGGGTAAAATCTAGGCCGGTGTGAATCTCTATTCATGCCTTGCTACGCGCTGGTTGTTAAGGCGCAGATTCCAAAACCCTGCCGGAGCAGGAGAAAAAAGACATGTTCCGCAAGAACGCCAAAGCAATCGTGGCTGCCGCCTGTGCCTCTCCACTTTTTTCCGCCGTCGCCATGGCGGGCACTCTTTACGATTCCACCACCGCACTGCGATTTGATCTGCAAACCGATCCGATCCCGGCATATTTCAAAGCGGACAACAACACGCACATTCTTTTTGACGATGTTCCGATCAATGTCGGCGCCACCGTCACGCCTTTCGTGCACGTCGATCGGCTGACGTTCGAAATCACGCGACTGAACGGCGCTGCGCCTGCTTCGGTCAACGTTTACTGGGCCAACATGGTGCCGGACAACAGCACCAACCGCGGCGGATCGGACCCATCGCTTTCCCCGTACGATGATTTCACCGACGACACCGGCCCGGCTCATCTGATCGGCGTACTGGACCTGCCCGGCAACACCAGCGGTAGCCCGGTGCATGGAACGTTTTCCATCGATACCGATTTCTTCACCGATGTGCTCGATACCACAACGGCCGACTATGATCCGGTGAACGATCAATATAACCTGGGCGCGCATCCGGGATATGGCTATTTCTTCATCGGCCTGCAATTCCCCACGGCAACCGCCGAAAACGGCTGGAGCCTGGCGACTGATCCCAACAATCTGGGCGACATCACCGTCGATTTCCAGGACACCGACCCGACGACCGTCGATCAGTTCTTCCCGGGTTTCGACAGTGCCGACAACCCGTTCTTCGGAACGATGGCATTGAAGGTGGAAGGCACGCTGCTCCCCGAGCCAGCGAGCCTGTCTTTGCTGGCGCTGCCTGCAATCTCCCTCTTATCGCGTCGCAAGCGCGTTTGATCGAAACATTATAAACACGGCCAAGACGGGCCGTGTTGCAGGCGGCCCGCTATATGCAACTTTGTTGCAATTAGGCTATCATTCCCTGCTGTGAATCCGATCGTCGATATCCAGCAGCTTGATTTCGCCTACGGCCAGCAGCTTGTCCTCAAGCAGATCGACCTGCGCGTGGAACCAGGCACAACGCTGGGATTGATCGGCCCCAATGGCGGGGGCAAAACAAGTCTGCTTCGGCTGTTGCTGGGCTTGCAGCGGCCGACCCGCGGCTCGATCACGGTGGATGGCCTGGAACCGCACCAAGCGGTGGCGCGGGGGGATTTGATCGGCTATCTGCCTCAAAATCCTCGTTTGCCCGCCAATTTTCCGATCAACGTCCGGCAACTGGTTCGGCTGGGATTGGCTGGAAAAACCGGGCTGTTTCGCTCGCACTCGCCAGGCGATCTTCAATTTGCGGATGAATTGGCCAGCCGCGTCGGTTTACGCGGGCTGGAGCGCCAACCCATCGGCCGGCTCAGTGGCGGACAACTTCAACGCGTCCTCATCGCCCGCGCACTGGCTGCCAAACCCAAATTGCTCCTGCTCGATGAGCCCACCACCGGCATCGACCGCGCCGGCCAGGAGCATTTCATCGAATCGCTGACCGTGCTCAAGCAGCAGCTTGGCCTGACCATCGTTTTTGTCAGCCACGATCTGCGTGCGGTAACGTCGATTTGCGACCGCATCGCCTGCCTGAATCTCACTTTGCATTATCACGATGTCCCCGACCACATGCCGCCGGACCTGGTCTTTTCAATGTTCGGCTGCGACCTGGCGGCCATGGGCGTGGGACACAAGCACCAACATGAGCATAAGTGCTAATACATTACTGACCGCCTCGGCGCTGGCGATTGCCTGTGCGCTGCTGAGCCTGTTCGTCGTGCTCTGCCGCTGGGCGTTCATCGGCGAAGGCATCGGCCACAGCGGCTTCGGCGGTGCGGGCACGGCGTGGATACTCGCCCTTTTGTTTCCCGCGCTCGATCAACCTTGGATTCCATACGCCTGTGTGATTGTCTTCTGCCTGCTGACCGCTTGCGCCATCGCGATGATTACTCGTAAAGGCGAAGTCAATTCCGATGCCGCCATCGGCATTTTCATGGTGGCATCGCTCGCCTGGGGATTCCTCGCCCAGCAGATTTACATTCAGGTGCGTCACACCAGCCCTTCGCTGTTCTCAGATTTGCTGTTCGGGCAGATCGCATCATTTTCACCGGATCACGCACGCGCTGTCATAATCGTTTGTCTTGGCGTGATCCTCGTTGTCATCCTGCTTTGGAAGCAATTCATCGCGTACAGTTTCGATCCCATGCTGGCCGCCAGTTCTGGAGTGCCGGCGCGGTTTATTCACTACCTGCTGATTTTGCTGCTGGCCATGGTGATCGTTGTTTCCATGCGGCTTGCCGGCAGCGTGCTGGTGACGGCTTTGCTGGTTCTACCGGCCGCCACTGCCTTGCGCATATCCCAGCGGCTGGATGTCGTCCTGACGATCTCCATCGCCACTGCCTTTGCTGGCGCAATCTGCGGAGTGCTCTTAAACCATCGCTGGCCATTCCTTCCGCCGGGGCCGATGATCGTCCTTTTGATGTTCGTCGAGTTCCTCGTTGCTTGGGTGATTGGCGCTTTCCAACAGGCTTCGTGGGAAGGCCGTGGATAACTTGATCGGCTTATATTTCAAAACATCGCGCCCGAAACAGGTTTTGGTCAGGTCTTTTGTCTCTGCCGGAACGGGTGTTTCCAAAACCCGATTCACCCATCATGCTTGCGTCGGATCGCTAACACCTTTTCCACAGCCAAGGTCCTAGAATAATTCACGTAACCTCTAAATAAATATTGCTTTAGGTATCGTTCAGGTTACTTATCCACAATTGGCGCGGCGTTACTATCTCTACTGTATCTCATATATTCATTTAATAGACCAGTAATGATAAAGTACCCGCTGCGCGTACCCAGACCCAACGCGAGGGCGTAGAAAGGCAAAGCCAATGAAAGTGATTTGTAACCGAGGCGCGCTGCTCGAAGCGCTGACCATCGCCGGTTCTGTCGTCACATCAAGAACCCCCAAGCCCGTCCTGCAATGCGTCAAGCTCACCGCAGGAGACGATCGACTGACCATCTCCGCCACCGATCTTGAAGTGGCCATCCGTTTCAGCGATACACAGGTGCAGGTCGAAAAAGATGGCGAAACCCTCGTCCAGGCCGATAAGCTGCGCGACATCGTTCGCGAAAGCGTCGATGACACGCTTTCCCTGGAACTGGACAAAGAGCAGTTGAGCATCAAGGGTCAGGATTCGCACTTCAAACTGCTCACGCAATCCGTCAGTGAATTTCCACCGATCCCGGATCAGAAATCCGAAGCGGATTTTGAGATTTCAGGTACCGCGCTCAAACAACTCATCAACCAAACGCTCTTTGCTGCTGCCAAGGAATCGACGCGATATGCGTTCAATGGCGTGCTGTTCAACGCCGCCAAGGGCAAAAAGATCAACCTCGTCAGCACCGATGGCCGGCGCCTGGCGATGGCCAAGGGCGATCTCGCCACCGCCGCCAAGGTCGAAAAAGACGGCAGCCGAGCCATCGTGCCGGTCAAGGCGCTGCAACTGATCGACAAGCTCATTCTCGATCCCGAACAAAACGTCAGCATCCAGATGCGCGAAAATCAGATCATTTTCCATTGCGCGGATGCCACGCTCACCAGCAATCTCGTCGAAGGCCAGTTCCCTCCGTACGAAGATGTGATTCCCAAGGACGCCGACAAAAAAATGACCGCGGCCACCGCAGATTTTCTCAGCGCGGTCCGTCGCGCGGCCTTGCTCACCACCGAGGAAAGCAAAGGCGTGCGCATGCATTTCTCGAAGAAAGGCCTCGTGCTTACCAGCCGTTCTCCCGAATCCGGCGAAGCCACCGTCAACTTCGCCTGCAAATACGAGGGCAGCGAAGTCGAGATCGGCTTCAACCCCAATTTCCTGACCGATGCGCTGCGGGTGGTCAACACGGATGAAATCGAGCTGGACCTGAGCGCCCCCAATCGCCCCGGCCTATTGAAGGCCGGAAGCAGCTTTCTGTACGTCATCATGCCCGTGAATCTGCAATGATCTTATTCCTGTCCCCTCTCCCTCCCGTGAGGGTGAGGGCATTTACGAAAGCAAGGATGCGACAAAACTCCGATCAACTTCAACTCCAGCGCCTGCACGAAGCCAAGCAGCCCAACCACCACCAAGCCGATCCCTTGGGCCCACAGATGCTCGATTTCTTCAAGAAATCCGTCAGCAAGCGTCAAACCAGGCTGACCACCATCGCCGAGTGTTTCGAACAACTCGTGCCGCAGATGCTTCTCGAACATTGCGCTTTGGAAAGCTTCAGCGCTGGAACACTCAAGGTGATTGTGGACAGCTCATCCCATCTCTATGAACTCAAGCAGCTTTTGCTATCCGGTTTACAACAGCAGTTGCTCATTGCATGCAAATCGACGGGTTTGCGCAAGATCACCCTCAAATTTGGGAAATGGTATGAGGGTGATGGGCGCGACCGGCGGATCAACTTTCAATAAACCCGCTGAGCCGCTAGGCATCGCCGAGCGCTTTGACGCGGATAACAGGAGCGCTCCGCTTCGCGTCGCGGCTGAGCGCGGATAGACTGTGCTCATGTGCGGCTTTGCCGGGGTTGTCACCTGGGACGAAAAATATCGCGTCACGCGGGATACGCTCGAAAAAATGTCCCGCGCCGTCGCCCACCGCGGGCCCGATGGCGAAAGGGATCTGCTCACCCGCGAGCACGAGCCGATCACGCCGGATGCGCCGCAGGTCGGCTTGGCGTTTCGCAGACTAGCCATCCTCGATCCCGACCCGCGTTCCAACCAGCCCTTTACGATCGGCCCGCTGACGCTCGTCTTCAACGGGGAAATCTACAATTTCCGCGATCTCAAATCCGAAATTTCAAAATTAAGACCCGACTACCACTGGCGAACCACCGGCGACACGGAAGTCCTGCTGGTGGCTTATGAAGTCTGGCGGGAAAAATGCGTCGAGAAATTGAACGGCATGTTCGCGTTCGCCGTATGGGATGAGCAGAAAAAGGAACTGTTTCTCGCGCGCGATCGCATGGGACAAAAGCCGCTGTATTACTGCTTCTTGGATGGTGGCGGCGAATATATGGCTGGAATTGTATTCGCGAGCGAGATCGGGGCGATACTCTCCTGCTCCCACCGGAACAATCTCCAAAAGCAGTTGAGAATGGAGTTGATCCAGGACTATCTTCGCTGGGGATATTCTCCAAACTCGTCAACGATTTACAGCGCAATAGCGCAGTTGAAGGGCTCCAATTGGCTGAGAATATCGGCCTTTTCAAAGAGAAGCGGGGCGGGCAGATATTTCGAAATAAATTCGATGCCTTCTTCCAATCGTGAGGAATCATTGCGACTCACGACTCGGGAAAAGTTGATGAAAGCGGTTGAACGGCAACTCGTAAGTGACGTGCCCCTGGGAGTTTTTTTGTCTGGTGGAATTGATTCAAGTGTCATTTCAGCCGCTGCGCGAAAATACGGTCCGGTACAAACCTTCAGTATTGCATTCGACGATTCTCGATTCGACGAATCTCAATACGCGCGAGAGGTTGCCAAACACCTTGGTACCAATCATCACGAAATCCGAGTGACACCAAACGCGGCCCATGATCTCCCAAAACTGGCAACGGTCTTTGGCGAACCGTTCGGCGATTCCTCCGCACTGCCAACCCATTACCTCGCGCGAGAAACACGTAAACATGTGAAAGTTGCGCTCAGTGGCGACGGCGGTGACGAACTTTTCGGCGGGTATGACCGCTACCGCGCAATGCAACTCTCCTCGCGACTCGCGAAATTACCGCGCTTCGCACGCCATCTCGCAGTCACGGCCGCAAGAACGTGGAAATCCGGTCACCCGAAATCAACACTTACCCGCGCTGCACGGTTACTCGGAGCCCTGGAATTGGATGATGCGCATCGCTACTCATATTACGTTCGATTGTTTGATGACAAGACGATTGCCCAATTGATTAACAGAGATGTTTCAAAAGACGATGATGAAATCGCAAGTGCGGTTGAAGAACGTTTGCGCGCGGGCGCAAAGCCCGCTGAAGCGGGCCTTGCCGTTGATCGGATGACGTATCTGCCGGATGATCTTCTGACCAAGGTCGATCGCTGCTCCATGCTGCACGGCTTGGAAGTCCGCAGCCCATTCATGGATCACGAACTCGTCCAATTCGCGGCGGGTCTGACGACCGATCAACTCCTCAAAGGCGGTCCCAAGCGGATGCTCCGCGAGGCCTTCGCCAAAGACCTGCCGGACTTCGTCTTCAAGCGAAGGAAAATGGGCTTTGCCGTGCCCATCGGCGAATGGTTCCGGGGCGAGCTTAAACCGATGCTTCGGGACAACTTGTTCGCCGTCAATTCGTTTGGCCGGACTCATTTTAACATGAAAGTCGTCGAACAACTGGTCGAGGAACACGAAACCCAGCGGGCCGATCATTCCCAACGCCTCTATGCGCTATTGATGCTCGAACTTTGGTGGCAGCAGCAGGGAAGGTAGAATGGCCGGCCGACTATTGGGTGTTGCGCGTTTTTAGCATGAATCGCGCAACACGCCAGGGATATAGGGGATGACGAGGTGACGAGGTGAAAGAGGACAAGGAGACAAGGAGACCGGAAGACAAGGAGATAATTTCCTTCGTGCTTTCTTCGTTTCCTTCGTGTCTTCGTGGCTCTGAACGAATGTCCGGAAATGTCCGCGCAAAATTAAAAATGCAAAACGAACCCACCGCAAGAAAAGCGTTCATAACTTCTGAGCAAATAATTGCTTATAACAATCGCAAATACACACAATGATCAGCGTCGTCGTCCCCATCTTCAATGAGCAGGAAAACCTCCCGGAACTTCGCCGGCGAATGACGGCTGCGCTCGATTCCACCGGCGAATCTTGGGAACTGGTCCTGGTGAACGATGGCAGTCGCGATAGCTCACCGCAAATGATCAAGCAATTCAATTCCGAAGATCCGCGGATCAAGCTGGTGGATCTATCCCGCAATTTCGGACACCAGCCGGCTGTGACTGCGGGCATACACCATTCGCGCGGCGATTGCGTCATTTTGATCGATGGCGACCTCCAGGACCCGCCTGAAGTCATTCCCGAAATGATCAAAAAATGGAAGGAAGGGTTTCAGGTTGTCCTCGGCGAACGCCATAGCCGCGGAGATGTGAGCGGCGCCCGCGGCGTCGGATTTTCGCTCTTTTATCCCATTTTTCGCCGCATCAGCGACCTGCCCACCGTGCCCGATGCGGGCATCTTTGGGCTGATGGATCGCGCCGTTGTCAAGGAATTTAACAAGCTGCCTGAACGGAACCGGTTTATCCCCGGCCTGCGAAGCTGGCTGGGATTCAAGTAGACCAGCGTGTTTTAC
>DASZXJ010000230.1:0-7984 GCA_035545895.1 Tepidisphaeraceae bacterium
AAGCCCTCCATGCCACACCTCCAACAGCAGGTGATCGGCTCACCCTACCGCAGGATAGGTGTACAGTCATCTGAAAACCGCTCTAGTTGCGTCCATTGCAGCTGAAATCGATCTGGCGCTTGGTCAGCCTACGGCCGCAAGCAAGATGCCCGCACCCGATGAGCAGATATTCACCCAGCATCGCTGGCCATTCTCCGTTGAACAATTGCCCACTGTTGCGACCTGGTTCGACCAACTTGCAGAATTGAAGGTGAAAGAGGATGTCGTTGCACACTCGAGTATAAACTGGATATTCGTATGGCGTGGAGAACCGGCATCATCGGATCCGATGGAGTCGCCGGGCGGAATGCTTGGCATTCATCTCAACCAGCCCTACCGAATCACAACGATTTTCACATTTCGTGATCTCGACCAATATGCAAGCATCAAGGCCGCTCTGAGCAAACTTGAACTGGTCGAGCTATCTGACAAGCACCTAAAACCAAAAATCGGCGCTGCCAAAGATAAGAAGCGAAAGAAGTAAGTGGCCAGTTTAGCCTTCGGCAACTAAAACACTTCGTACGAACTTGGGAACTTCGCGATATGGATGATTCTTGGTGGCTCGAACATATTTTCGCGAAATCATTGGCAGATAAGACGAATCCTGCCGATGCCAAGCTTGTCGCGAGTTTGCGACCGCATGAAGTCATTGGCTTGATTACCCGTTTATTTTCCAATTGCGGCAAATTACTTCTTCCGTACTCCGACGAACAAATCGGTGAAGGGTTGGTTTTCATCGCTGCAGGCGGCGAAAGCGATTGGATGCGCTACATCTATGACCCCACCATTGATCGGCAGTCACGATTTGAATGCATCGATTCTATCGAAATAGTCTATCGCGACTGTTTTGCCCGCCGCTGTATCAACGAGGTGTTTGTTAACTCCAGACCGTTGAGCACGGTTTGCTACATGTGGTGGGATCGATTCCCAAATGGCGGCGCAAACAGCACGGAATCCGAAAGTGCCACGATTGACGTGAAATTAGTTGAATTGATGGGCCGCGCTTTGCAAATTGAACATTTGGCTTGCCAACATAGTCTTTTGCACGGTCTGGGCCATTGGCACACTTCCGACAAGGATCTGACGAGCAACATCATTAGCGACTGGCTCGAAAAACATCCACACGTGCCGCCATCGTTACGCAAGTATGCTGAAGGAGCGCGTTCCGGTAACGTGATGTGAATCTCAAGCAAGTCAGCTCGGTAGCTATATTACGAAATGCCGCAGTATCCGTGACACGATCTCTGTCGCCGTCGGCGAATCATATCCCACCACGCCATCCACCGAATTGCCCACCAAGCCCTCGCTCAGATCTTCGCGGCTGAAGATGATGGCGGGCCTTCCGCTGATTTCGATCATCTTTAATCGCGATTCATCCTTCAGCGAGCCCAGAATCTTTGATGCATATTGTCGATACCCGATCGTCTTGAGCGGCGAGTTGCCCGCCAGCAGCGCGTGATCGCGAGGCATGGGTACGAGGTTTGTCCCCGGGAAGACTGTGGCCAATTCCTTTTCAGCAGCGATTGCGAATGCGGTTGATCCGCCAGCGGAGTCGATCAAGAGCGTGCCGCCGGCATCGACAAAAGCTTTGATCTTTTGTCTGGCTGCGGCGCTGAGCAGAAATTTGTCGGTGCCTGTCAGGTGCGCGATCTTGTAACCGTCCAGCGAATCCTTGAGCAGATCGACCGTCGTCACCTGCACATCGATTTTGTCCTGATTGTGCAGCAGATTCGAAATCCTTCGCCAACCCGCGGGCTCGGGGTTCCAGTTGCCGGCATATTTCAGACGCGCGATTTTTATATTCTTCGTCGCGGCGACTGCTGAGTCGCGGGCGATCAAATCGGTTTGCCCGCGCTTGTGAAAATCGCGCGATTCGTTGGTGTAAAGGTAAATGTTGGATACAAGCTGCCACGCATCCTCTCGCCCGGCGACGATCTGCGTCTGCCACGCCCGTGCGGGGTCGGCCTGTGGAATAAGGATCATTAACTCGCGCACGCCGTTGCTCATCGACAGCACGCTGGGTTTCATGCGCCAGCGGTCGCGCGGAAATTGCTCGCCTTTGTAAATCAGATGCTCGGCCGGCAGTTCGCGAAATTCGTAGTCGGGAAACAGTTCCTGCCCCAGCTTGCGAAACGCAATCGAAAAATTTCTCGCCGCCCCATCAGCGTTGCCCAGGATCAAGCCGCCTTCCTCGACGTATTGACGCAGCTTGTCCTTGGCCGTTGCGTCAAATGCCATCTCATCGCTGCCACTGATATACAACACCGGCGCATCGTGCCAATCCGCAACCGGCACGGACAGGTTTACAATCTGCCAGTTGAAATTCTTTTCCAGTTGGCGGCCGATCCATCGTGAGACGTTGGCCACATCGCGAGGCCGCTGATTCCATGACGACGGCTTGGTTTGATTGGCCCGGGAATAATCCAGCTTGTTGATCGCAATCGGATCGCGCCCGCGCGAAAGAAAAAGCATTGAAAAACAGGTGCTGACGACATTGCTTCCAAACTCCGCCGGCCAGGCGCCGTCATTTCTCTGTTTTCCGATCAGCCACTGCGCGCCTTTGTCATACCAGTCGATCGTGCCGAAGTATCGCAATCCACTGGCGACGCCGATGCGCTCGACCGCGTAAAGCGTGGCATATTGATAATCGCGCGAATACTTTTCATCAGTCGCAATCTTGCCGAAATTGTCGATCATCCATTTCATGCCGCGATCGATGTTGGCGTTTTGAATGTTGCCTCGCGGAGTGGATGTATCGCCGGCGTGAAGATAGTCCTGCGTGATGAACAGCGTCGCCACGCCCACCGCCGTCATGCCGGGCGTGAGCGCATAGGTCTCGGTGGGCTTGGCCTGGTATGACCATCCGCCGCTGGCGTCCTGATCTTCGATCCAGGCTTTTTCAACGATTTCCCAATATGAATCAGGCACTTCAATGCCCGATTGCGCTGCCGCCCACATGCCCAGCACGCCATACTGCGCCCGGCTATGGCTCCAGGGCCGAAGTTCGGGGTTGTACGCGTAAAACCCTTTGCCGGTGCCAGTGGTGATGAGGCTGCTGCGAAGGATTCCCGCATCCCTGCTCATGGCCCGTTTGATCTCGGGTGATGTCGGCAAATTCAGCCAGACCTGACATCGCATGCCCAGCGCATACACACCGGTGGCCTCGTGGGTCTTGAGATATTCGATGGCTTTGACGATCCGCGCATCCTGGCTGCTTTGTCCCGCGCTGAGCAGCGCATAAACCGCAAGCGCTGTTTGTCCAGTGGCCTGGTCGCCGTGCACATCGAAGGACTGTTCCCAGTTGTCCCCTTTTTGCTGCTTATATAGCCATGAAACGGCGCGCTCGAGAGATGAATCAATCTTGGCGGAATCAATAGCGGCGTAAGTGGAATGACCAAGGCCCAAGCAGCAATACCCAATAATCAACCAAGCCCATAGGGGCAAGCGGCAAGGGGCAAGGGGCGAGCACATACTCTTGCCCCTCGCCCCTCGCCCCTCACCCCTAACCATTTGTCCTTTGTTGGTCATTGGGATTTGGCCATTGGACATTCCCCCATTACCAATTCCAGTCCAGCCCCCCGCGCAATTGCTGTTTCTTTCGTGGTTTGGCTGGCGTCGCTGCGGCCGCAGCGGCTTGCGCTTCAGCGGCCATCGCTTCGGTCGCCTGCTTCATCGACAACGAAATGCGCCGCGCCTTGCCATCGACTTCCAGCACGACCACGCGTACCGTATCGCCGGGCTTGACGACATCCGCCGCCGACTTCACTCGATGGCTGGCCAGTTCACTGATATGTACAAGCCCTTCCAAACCGGTTTCCAATTCGACAAACGCGCCGAAATCGACCGTACGCGTCACCTTGCCTTCAGCCACCGTGTTCTTGGGATATCGTTCCTCAGCCTGTTTCCACGGATCAGGGCCCGCCTGCTTGAGGCTGAAACTGATCTTGCGATTGGCTGGGTCCGATGAAAGCACCACCAGTCGCAGCGTGTCTCCTTCCTTGAGCATGTCCGAAGGATGTTTCACGCGCGTGTAACTCAGCTCACTGACCGGCAACAGGCCTTCCAAGCCCTCTTCCACTTCGATGAACGCGCCAAAGCTTTCGACTTTGCTCACGCGCCCGGTGATCTGCATTCCCACCGGATATCGCTCAGCCGCCGTCGCCCACGGATCAGGGCCAGTCTGTTTCAAACTGAGACTCAGTTTGCCGGTCTGCCGATCAAATTTGACGATCTTCACATCAACCAGATCGCCAATCTTGAGCACATCACTGACCTTGATCCCTCGCTTGTGGCTGATCTCGCTCACGTGCAGCAAGCCGTCCATTCCGCCCAGATCGACGAACGCGCCGTAATCCATGATGCTGCGAATGGTTCCTCGCCGGATTTGCCCTTCAGCGATCTCGCTAAGCATCTTCTGTTTGGATTCCTCTTTTTCGCGTTCGAGGATATTTCGACGGCTGACGATCAGGTTCTTGGCGTGCGCATCAAATTGCGTGACTTCGCATTTCAGCTTTTGGCCAATCAGCGTGCTCAGGTCCGGGTTGAAATAGATATCGACCTGTCCCGCCGGCATGAAGGCGCGCATGTTTTTGATTTGCAGTTCAATGCCGCCCTTGTTCACGCCGGTGACGACGCCTTCCACAATTTGACCGATTTCCAGGTTTTCCCACGACACGTTGGACGCTGCCGCCCCTTTGCGATTAAGCAGAAGCAACCCTTCATTCGGATCGTAACGATCGACGGAAAACTCCATCACATCGCCGACCTTGGGTTCGGTTTCGAATTGCGAAAACGGCGCCACGCCCTGCGACTTGCCGCCGAAATCGACGAAGACTTCGTCCTTGGCTGCATCGACGGAAATCACGCGTCCCCTGCGAACGCCTTTGACGCTCGATTCCTGCGGCAACTGCGGTTTGTCAAAGCCGTACAGCGCATCCAGAGAAACGCCTTCAAGCGCGGAATCGACCTCGCGATCCAGCTTGGCGTCATCGGGGCGAAACTTCTGCTTATATTCATCCTTGGCGGCCATCGAACTACCTCGCTTGCAATGGGTGGAATCGTATCGGAAGGGCGAGAGAACGAAAAGGCGGAGGTCCAATACCGTGTTTTAGTGTAATTTTTCTTTGAGCCGGACCATTTATTCAGTAAATTGACCAGAAATGACCATTCAGGAACTTCAATTTCACCACCAGCAGCGGCCCTTCGAACCTTTTCGAATTCTGGTGGCTGATGGCCGGTCATACGATGTCAGGCACCCTGAACGGCTTGCGTCTTTACGCACTGGCCGAATGATTTCGGTGGCAACCGATGAAGGCTTCGTGATTCTCGATTTGCTTTTGATCACCGGCCTGGAAAAACCGGTTTCAACGCGGAAGAATCGTACGCGCAGAAAAGCATCGTAGTCGGATGATGAATTAACTGCTGCCGAGAGTCGGGGTATTAGCTTTCCATGCCGGGCGACCGATATTTCCTATAATCCCACCATGCCCTTCATCCACCCCGACGTAAAGATCGGCCACGTTCATCTGAAAGTCGCGGACATCGAACGTGCTCTGAAGTTTTATCGCGATGTCCTTGGATTTGAATTGACGCAACGCTACGGCACGCAGGCGGCGTTTCTATCGGCGGGCGGATATCACCACCACATCGGCCTGAACACCTGGCAAAGTCGTGGCGGCTCGTCACCCGCGCCGGGCACGACCGGCCTCTTCCACGTCGCCATCCTATATCCCACTCGCGCCGAACTGGCTGACGCGCTGCGGCGACTGATCCGCGCCGGTATTCCGTTGGACGGCGCATCCGACCACGGCGTCAGCCAGGCCCTCTATCTCCGCGACCCGGACGGCAACGGCGTGGAACTCTATTGGGACCGGCCGCAATCCGAGTGGCCCAAGACTCCCGCCGGCGAATTGAATATGGTCACCGAGCCGCTGGATCTGAACGACCTGCTGACCGAACCGGAACCAAAATCCGCGCCCGTTTAGCTACCCCGCTTGCGGGGCGTTTCTCTCTGCCATCAACGAGATGATATAATCGACTTCGGATAAAATATGAGCCATAAAGAACTAAGTTCAGCCGCAATGAAACTCTCGCCGCGACGCCGCGCGATCTTGGCCGAAAAATTACTTACGAGCTTGGATTCCGAAGCGCAGCGAAAAATCGACGCAGAATGGGGTGCCCACGCTGAACGCCTGATCGATGCCTTTGACGCTGGTAAAATTCGTTCCAAACCTGTTGCAAAACTGATTGCTAAACTTCGGAACCGGACGAAGTGATGAAGATCGAGACGATTGGTGCAGCCGACCGCGAATTGTCGGAAGCTGTGAAATGGTACGATGCAAAACGCCTCGGCTTAGGCGATGAATTTCTTGAAGTTATGCATTTACATCGCCGCCCACGATATTGGCGAGAACGAGAGTAAACTAATGCTTCATTGACGCACCGTATTCACCACGATTCTTTGCCGAGAATCGAACCTCCTTGCTCAGACATATCTCCGCCCCGCAGAATTTTTCCAGTTGGCTGAGCGCCACATTGTGATCGAAATCACTTTCGGCAGCACAGCAGTTGGAAAGCACGACCATCGGATACCGATGCATGTGCGCATCATGGGCGGTGAACAGCACGCACAGATTCGTCGCGATGCCGCTCAGGATCAGGCGTTTGATCTTCAAATCCTCCAGCAGCGGCAATAACGAGGTCGAAAAAAACCCCGAATGCCTTGGCTTGAGAATAAAATAATCGTTTGGGCCAGGTTTTAACCGGCGGGACACTTCGCGGCCCCTGGCGCCCTTTCGAATGCAGTGCTGGTAAACATCTCCGAAATGACTTCGCCATTGGCCGAAGTTGTCGTTGACGTAAATCACCGGCAAGCCGGCACGACGCATTTTGCCCCGAAATGCCGCCAAACGCGTCGATAGCTTCATTGCCCAGGGCAGCACCTTGTCGCCGCTGAGGAATTCCAGGTCATTGATGCAATCGATGTCGCCGCTGAGGACTTTCAGCGAAAGCGATGATCTTCCCGCACGCTTGCTCATTGCAATCTGATCCATCTTAGCGACGGCAAATAGTTTGAAGCGACGGATCAGGATGCCTCGTATCGTCCATTCAGAAATCCCCCGGTTATCCGGCGAAATCCATCAAACTATTGTTCGTTGCTGGCAATCAAACCATTAACCGATAAAGGAGTCGCACATGGCCATGGAAACATTGAACGATCTGATGGAGGACGAACTCAAGGACCTTTACAATGCCGAGAATCAGCTTCTCAAGGCGCTGCCGAAAATGGCGAAGAAGGCATCCTCAACCGAACTGAAGACGGCCTTTCAAAGTCATCTGAAGGAAACCGAGGGGCATGTTCAGCGCCTGGAAAAAATCGGCAAAATGCTGGACGTGAAACTGACCGGCAAGAAATGTCATGCCATGGAAGGCCTGGTTGAAGAAGGCAAGGAAGTGATCGACGAGAATGGCGAAGACGCGGTGATCGACGCGGCGCTCATCGGCGCCGCCCAGCGCGTCGAACATTATGAAATCGCCGCCTACGGCACGGTCCGCGCGATGGCCGAACAGCTCGGCCAAAATGATATCGCGAATCTTCTTCAACAGACCCTGGACGAAGAAGGCGCTGCCGACAAGAAGCTGACCGCCATCGCCGAGGAAGGCGTCCTGCGCGAAGCCGCGACAGCCGCGGAGGTGGCGGAATAGTTCTCGTTTTTTGCGGGCGGAGAGGTTCCACTCCCTCTCCGCCCATTTATTTTTTATTCACAGGCCACGTCGATGAAACTCATATAGCCCCGGGCATGCCCGGGGCTAGAGCGGTTTTCAGATGACTGTACACCTATCCTGCGGTAGGCTGAGCCGATCACCTGCTGTTGGAGGTGTGGCATGGAGGGCTTGTCGTTGGATCTTCGGGAGCGGATTTGCACCGCGTGCGATGAACAGACGG
>DASZXJ010000231.1:0-5271 GCA_035545895.1 Tepidisphaeraceae bacterium
CCCCACCGGTCATGCTCAATTTGACGGCCTGACTCTTTGGCATATCCAGCGTGAGCGTCGTAATCGCGATCTTCTTCTGGTCCAGATCGAGATTCAGATCGTTGCGAATAGCAATCTGCGGCTCGGTGAACTGGGCGTCTCTTTTGTTCTCACCGAGGACCTTGAAATCGTTGACGTCAATCGATCCTGCCAGCTTGGTTGCATTTCCCACCGTGCTGAGTTTTTCGGACAGCGCATATTGTCCAGCATAAGGCATTGCATCAGCACCCTGCACAACCGCAAGGATCGGCGTGACATCCTCGATTTTGCCTTTCAGCGCGATCGAACCCTGCAGATTGGGCTGCTTGGCTTGCAGGTCGGTGATGTTGATCGGTTCGGGCATGGAGAGGGTTGCCACGCGCACGTCGCCGGTCAATTCCTTGACCTGAAGCGAATCGACTTTGTCGGTCCCTTTAATGGAACTCGACAGCTTCAGCGTGATGGGCGTGGATTTATCAAACGCATAACTCTGCTTGCCCCGGCGAATCGCCAGATTTTTAACGGTGGCGTCGGTGAGATTGATATTGGTGCTCTTACTTGCCGTATCCCGAGTGACGTTCAAGTGAAGCGATGCGCTTCCGCTGGTCAGTTCCAATGCGACTTGTGGCTCAGACGACGAAGCCGTTTTTGGCGCGGCTGCAGGCATTGGGCTTAACGAGTTAGCCAAGGCATACAGCTTGGGCGCATCGGGAACCTGCGCATCGATGGTTGCGGATTGCAACATGTCGAGCATCGCGCCGGTCATGGCGACTTTGACATCGCTCAAGGTCGCCGTGAAGAACGAGCTGCCGATCTTGCCGGTGGCGGTCAGTGGCTGAGCCGGATCATCCGGGGCCTTGGCGCTGAAGGTCAGCGTCATTTGCTCGTTGTTGATGACGTTATTTCCGTTGGCGGCAATGGTCAGGTCGACAAGCTGGCCGTTGAAGTCGATGGCGGTCTGATCCGTCCGCGCCAGCGTCAATGTGCCGGTCAGTTGTCCGTTGTTCAATTTCGGTTGACCCGCGACAGGTGGACCCGAAAACGACTGTGCCAAGTTGGCGAGTTTGGCCATATTAGCGGCAATCGACAACGCGCCATTGCCGCGAATAGCGGTCGTGTTGCCAGTCTTAACCGCGCTGAACGACAGTGGACCATTGCCGGATTTGCTCACCGTGACCATCTTGCTGTCGGTATCCAGAGAAACATCGCTGAACTCAGCGGCAACACCATCTTTCACGGTCACGTTACCGTTGATCGATGCTCGCAAGCCATCATTGCTCAGAATCGGTTGCTTGTCGCTGTTAACAGACAAGCCAGCAATGGTCAGAGTCGCGGGCCTGGTGAATGTGATTTTGCCAGAGCTGGACGATATCGAAGCTGCCGCATCGAACGATTTGGACTCAACGTCAAACTTCTTCTCGCCGCTTGACGAGGCAATCATGAGGTTCTGGATATTGGCCTGCGCTTGGATTTCGGTCGGAGCGAAAGAATTGGTCGGATCGCCCGCTGTATTCAGTGCAAAACTTCCGGTGCCCTGCAACGTCAACCCGCCCATATCAGAGAACTGGCTGACTTCCGCCACGAGTTTGTTGAGATCGAAATTGCCGGTGACATTGGTCTTGGCCAGGGTTTCGCCGCCACCGTTGACGTTGGCGAACGCGGTTTGGAGCGCGATCTTCAAATCGCGGAAATCCGGAACCGGTTTGCCATTGGGAATCGCGCTGGCGGAACCGTTAAAAGTGATCGGCTGAAGCTGAATCGCCTTGCCATCGCGCGTGCCCTTGGCGTCGGCGGTGAGGTTTTGCGAGACGTTGATGCGATCATTGGCGAATGCGACGGTCAATTGCTGATGCACCGCCCCGCCAGTGAGTTCGACGCCTTCAATTAAGTGCAACGTGTGCTTCAATTGATTGGCGATTGAGGCAATGTTCGGAACATCAGCGCTAATCGTAATGCTGCCATCCGATCCTGGCCCTTTATTTTGGGTGAGATTGATCAGAGCAGCTTCGGTGACCTGGCCGGTAACGTTAACAGTCGCCTGGTCCATTTTCAGGCCGACGTTTTCAAATTTGATGATCGACCCGCCACCAGCCGTTGCTGTGCGCGTGATATTGACTGGAATCGCGATTTCCTGCGACTGAAACTTGTCCTGCCCGAGCGGGCCACCACCAAAGACCAATCCATGCACGACGATTTGTCCGTTGGCGCTCAATCCGGACAAGCCTTCGGTCTTGACCTCGATGCCGCCACCAATCGTGCCGGTCAGTTGAGTGTCTGCACCAAGCGATTTAAGAAAAGGATCAAGTGCGGCGAGGTTCACATCGCTGAAGTTGATCTTCTGCCCCGCCGCCAGCATGGTTACGTCGAGAATATTCTGCTTGACCGCGCCAATATTGCCGCTGGTTTCGATGGAACTGACTTTGCCGTCCTCACCCACACGAAAATTCAGTTTAACCAGGCTGTTGATGGGCTGATTGATGTCGGAAATCGTCACAACCGCCGTGCTCGGATCGACAATCACCGGCTTGGGAGCTGCGTTGCTTTCGATCCTGCCAGCAAAGTTGACGGTGAATTTACCGCTGATGTCCGGCAACTTGACTGGCTCTGCTTTTGGCGCGGGGCCCGCCGGCGCTGGATGTGCCTTGGACAATCGCTGAAGGTTCATCTCCCCTTTTTCATCGAGATGCACCAAAAACGAATTCACATCGACAACGTTATCTTCACCCAGCGCAAAATTGGATCGAATCGCGCCCAGGAGTGAGATGCCAAGCTTCACTTGTTTGACGTCAAGCACGAGCGCTTTTTGATCGTCATATACCTTGATGCCGCTCGCGCTGATCGGGCTGAACCATCCAAGCGACCAGTTGTCGATTTCAACATGGCCATTGAGATTCTCATTGACCTTGCCCAGGACGATCGATCGCACAAAGCCCATGCTCGCGATGGTCGGGCCGAGCGCCACCAGCGCAACCAAAAGAACCACCAACACAAGAACGATGCGAAGCCAAATGCGCCTCTTGCGCTGCGGCGGTGGAGTGGGCGCGGGTTCATCGGAAGGATTCTGCGGCGATTGGGAGTCTTGTGACATAGCGATCTTTCAATAGGAGATTGCGAGCGTCATCACGCTTACGTATTTACGCAAACGCAATTTCATTTCAATGGGGCAATCAGGTACATCCCTTTGCGGGTGAACACCCAACTCTTGGAAGCCCTGCTCAACATATCGGGGGAAGGATTAGTCAGTGGATTGATCTGCTGCGCGCCGGCAGCCACCTGCGGAGGCACCGCGGTGCCGCTGGGAAGATTGATTCCACCCACAAATCCGGTATTGACAATGCTGGAAACGGGGAATGTCTGAAGAGAACGCACATTGGATCGGGCCGGGCGCATGTTCAACGTGACGTATTTGCGATCATCCGAAACGGTGGCTTGCGCATCGAGTAGCGCTCCATTTTGAATGACCGCAATTTCGGGATCGAACGCAACCACTCCGCCGCCGAAAAACGGCGGCACCTGGGCAGCGGCTGGGTTGAAAGCAGCCGGCAGTTCCAGAAATATCGCCATCAGCGTCCATCTGAACATTGCGCCTCCTTGACCGATGCCTGATAATAGCCACAAAGGGTGAACTTGTGGACGGGAGCCCGTTTGCGGTCGATAATTTGATATGGGCGTGCGCGCGGTAAAACCGAAAGTTCATAAAGGGACCATCCTGATTTTTTCGCAGGTGTATGTGCCTGATCCCGCCAGCGTGGGGCAGCATATCGCCGACGTGGCCGCTGAAATGGCGGCTCGCGGCTATCGCGTTTTGGTTTATACCGCCAACCGGGGTTACGACGATCCCACCCAAAAATATCCCGCGCGGGAGATGATCCGAGGCGTGGATGTCCGCCGCCTGCCACTCTCGTCGTTTGGCAAAAAGTCGCTGATTACGCGCATCATCGGCACCGCCAGCTTCATGTTGCAGGCTTTTTGGCGCGGGATGTTCACGTTCAATCTTTGCGGCATTTTGTTCAGCACTTCCCCACCGCTGATTGGACTCGTTGCGACCGTACTCAAACTATTTCGCCAGATTCCCACTGCCTACTGGGCGATGGATCTCAATCCCGATCAGCTCATCGCCATGGGCAAGCTGACGCGCGATCATCCGCTCGCATCGTTCCTGGAAAGCGCCAATCGCATGGTATTGCGAAATACCAGTCTGATCATTGCGCTGGATCGGTTCATGGCTGCCCGCCTGAACAAACGCGGAAATTACGCCAATAAGATGGTGGTCATTCCTCCCTGGCCGCACGAAACATTCGTCGAACCGCTGGAGCACGATGCCAACCCATTCCGCAAGCAGCATGGGCTCAACGGCAAGTTCGTCATCATGTACAGCGGAAACCACAGCCCGAGCAATCCCCTGCTGACGCTGCTCCAGGCGGCTGAGCGATACAAGGATGATCAACATCTCTGCTTCATGTTCATCGGCGGGGGAATTGGCAAGAAAGAGGTCGAGCAATTCATAGCAACCCACAAATTGACCAATTCCATTTCATTACCCTATCAGCCGCTGGAGGCGTTGCGTTATTCGTTATCCGCTGCTGATGCGCACGTGGTTTCACTTGGCGAAAACATGGTGGGCATCATTCATCCGTGCAAGGTTTACGGCGCGATGACCGTCGGCCGGCCGGTGCTTTTCTTTGGGCCGGCTCCTTCGCATATTGCCGATCTGATCGACAACCACGCATTTGGCGTGCACGTGAGCCATGGCGATGTGGATGGCGCCGTCGCGGCGATTGAATGGCTCCGCCAGGCAGACCCGGCCGTCCGAAGTGAAATGGGTCGAATCGGACAAAACATCTTGCAGGCATCGCTCAGTCAGGAAATACTATGCGGCCGATTTTGCGATGCCCTCGAAGGCATTTTGCGTTAAACCGTGCAAAACGATTCAGGAGATCAGATGCGCCAGATGGTTCTAATAGCCGGCCTGCTTGTGATGGTGGGATGCGATAAGACGATTCACGAAGTTCGCGCGCCGCTGCCCGATTATGGAAGAGCTGTGGTTGTCGGCACCGGCAACATCGGCACGCCGACTGTTCGCTCAAGAACCAGCAGGAGCATCGCAGCCACAAACATCGACACGACGCTGACGATGAAGCCGATCTTGAACCAGTAAAAGAATCGCACCGAGCCATGCCCGCGTTTTTCGAGCAGGCCACAAGCAACGATATTGGCAGTCGATCCGATCAGTGTCATATTTCCCATGAATGT
>DASZXJ010000232.1:0-25506 GCA_035545895.1 Tepidisphaeraceae bacterium
GCATTCATGACGATGTTTGGATCGCTTTCTTCGGGCGATCCGATAATGCCGCTGAATTCCGCACCCACTCGGAATTCAGCCCCGGCCGTCGAGCAATTACGGACCGTGTAGACGACGAGAGTGATCTTGTCGAGCTTCAGCTTGGCCATGAACTGCTCGCCCTTTTTCATCGGGTTGCGGGAGATCAGCCCGACCCCGTGAGGCGAGCAATCGGTCAGCTTGACCTGCTCAAATTCCCAATCTTTCTCCGTTCCGCAATGAAGGATGTAGATCTGGCGATCCAGCGGGATGCGGGACTCAAATCGCCGTTCATCCGCTATGCCATGTCCGCGAAAGTCATCCAGCGTCATGGTGTCTCGCCTGGGGTCGGCAACTCCAAAAAAATCCTGGCCGCACATTGTTCAGCCCTCGCTCTCAAAAACCTTCGCCCCCGTAATAAATAACCTGGGCGATCTAATCTCCTCTCCGGAAGACATTCGCCTGGCCGTACTAGATCGAATTCAACAAGGAGTCATTAAATGGGGATTTCTAACCATGCCACTGTTGTAGCGAGAAAAGCGGCTGGCGCTGTCGATTAAGGGGGACTTTATCGGACGATCCCAGCAAATTATTTGATATTGACTACTGTTGATGACATGAATGTGATGGGGCAAGGACCCCGTTGGGGGCGAAATTCTCGGACTTTTAGGAAGGCGGATCATTTTGCTGCTATTGCGCCAGCAGCGGGGCGACGATTTGCCGGTCAAACGGCTCGGCGATGGGACCCCAGTGCCCGCCGTCATAACCCATATCCGCCCATTCGGGTCTGTAGGCATGTTGAAGGAGTTTGTCCGGGGGATAGTTGCCCTTGAATCCTCCGACGCCCGCCGCCGCGCCTTTGACGCGGTCGTAACTTTCAAAAGTGCTGGTGCGCCATTCGAGAAGACCATCTCGTGCGCTGTAGAAGACGTGAAGTCGGCCGTTGATATGAGCCAGCGCCGGGTTCAGGTCATACCCGGGCGATACGGAAGGGGCCAGGAGCACGACGTTGTGGGCGTGGATATTCTGAAGTTGAGCGAGTGCGCCCAGGACCACTCCGCAGCCAGCGCTGTGGCCGATGAGATCGATCCGGCCATTTGGATGAGCGCTGTGCCATGCGCGAATTTCCGAAGCCAATTGCTCTTCAGCATCGTTATGAATCGATTCGTCGGAAAAATTCATGACAAAAATCGGCGCGCCCCAGCCAATGACAAATGCCGACTGGCCCGGATGCGTAACCGCCCGCGCCAGGCCGGCGTAGCCTCCGCTGCCGCCGACGCCTGGCGATATAAACAGCACGTCCGGGCCGGAATCGCTTTTCACCGGGATGTTTTCAGCACATCCTCCGCTGACCAGAAGAAACAGTATAAAAATCCAACGCATACTCTTCGTGCCGTTCCTGCTACAATGATTCAAACGAGTCAAAGAAGGAGATTGTCCATGGAGCCACAAACTCAGCCGCCGATTCCCGCAACGGCATCGCGCCCGCATGGGTCAACCGCGCCGGCAATTCAGAGGCAGTTCGTCAATTTCGCGTTTTTCAAGCTCGATCCTGCCTTTCGTCGGCTTCATGAAGGTGAACGCCGCCTGGCGCGCCAGGAATTCATTGCATCATTGAATGAGCATCGATCGGGAATGATATGCCTCACCTACAGCACGGCAGGGCTCAAAGCCGACTGCGATTTTCTCCTCTGGCGCATCAGCATGACTCCCGATGATTTTCAAGCCCAGACCCAGGCCATCAATAAGACCCGGATCGGCGGTTATCTGACGATGCCCTTCTCCTTTTTGGCCATGACCAAACGCAGCATGTATATCGACAAGGTCGATCCTTTTCACACAGCCGAGAGCCGGACCCATATTATCCCCGGCAAACGCAAATATCTGTTCATTTATCCCTTCGTTAAAACCCGTGATTGGTATCTGTTGCCCTTGGAACAGCGGCAGGAAATCATGGACGTGCATATTCGCGTGGGAAACAAATATCCAAGTGTCAAACTCAATACGACCTATAGTTTTGGGCTGGACGATCAGGATTTTGTCGTGGCGTTCGAATCCGATGAGCCCAAGGATTTTCTCGATCTGGTGATGGAATTGCGCGAAACGCAGAGCAGCAAATATACGCTTCGCGATACGCCCATCTTCACCTGCGTTCAGATGCCGATCGAGCAGGTTTTGGACCAGCTTTTCTGAAGTTTCAAGCCGGACTTGCAAGCATCCGCCGAAGCCATACACTTGCACGGCTAAATTTAGAGGATTCCGGGGCGTAGCTCAGCTTGGTAGAGCGCTTGGTTCGGGACCAAGAGGTCGCAAGTTCAAATCTTGTCGCCCCGATTTTTGCGAAGCAAAAATAGAGCAGTGGAGAAATAGAGCAGGAGATCAGGAGACAAGAAAGACGTTCGACATCGATTTGTTCCACTGCGGTCTACTGCTCACCTGCTCGCCTGCTCTTTCTAGTTCAGATCATGGCCTTCATGCTCGAAAATTCGGTACTGTGCAATTTGAACGTGACATGGGCTTTCAGCCCATGAACACGGGCTGAAAGCCCGCGTCACATTTGGAAATGCACCAGTACCGAGCATTCACACCCTGAGCAATCCCCGGAACGCACGAGCGCCGTAATAGGATTGGGCGCCGTTGTGATAGATGAAGACCCGCCCGTAACGGTAATCTCCAAATAACGCGCCGCCCATCTTTCGGAATTCCGGCGGCGTCTTGAGCCAACTCGAACTCTTGGCGTCGAAGGGTCCGAGCTTTTGCAGATTTCGGAAGTCGTCTTCGGTCAAAACCTCAATGCCCATGTTGGCGGCCATATCGATCGCGTTGTCCCTGGCATCAGGCCGGCCCTTGATATTGGCCTTCTGCCCTTCGCGGTCGTAACAAATGCTTCTGCGGCCGCCCGGGCTTTCCGCCGAGCAGTCGCAAAAGATGTATTTGCCGGCCTCCTCGTCGAAACCGATCACATCCGGCTCGCCACCGGTCTTTTCCATTTCATTCAGCGACCACAGTTTTTCAAGATTGTCTTCCAGCTTCGACTGCACCCTCGCCCAGTCGATTCCCTTATGCCGGTGCATGTGCTTCTCGAAACGCGACTTCAATGTCTTGAGCAGTTCTGCAATTTCTCTCGAAGATAATTTCTTTTTATTGTTCTTCTCGTTTTTCATAACCGTATGTTCTCCGATACAGAACCGTGTGATCCACCAACATAATGGAATCTGCCTGTCATGAATTATCAACTCTCGTTAATTTGCGCGTGATCCGTATTGGCGGTTTTTCTGTCGTTGGCGGCCCGAGGTTATTTCGCAGGTATGTATTGATAAGCTGCTCCACCGCCGGCCTGATCGCGCGGGCGGCATCGTTGCGGCCATGCGTTTGCCGAAGAATGAGGGCCCCTTCGATGAGTGCTGAATAGCAATCTGCGAACGTTTCGGCCGCAGTCGTCTGGGCGCCGGCGGCTTTGGCGACATCACGCCAATGATCGCGCACCTTGCGTTTGTATGATGCCGCCGCCTGATGTACCGGGTCGTGCGGATTAGGAAACTCGATGGCGGTATTGAGGAACATGCAGCCGAGAAAATCCGGATCGTTAAACCAGATATCCATGACATCGAACATGGCAAGAAGCTGCTTGATCGGGTCATCTCCCGCCCGTTTGTGGATGGCCTTTGCCCAGGCCTGCGATTCCCATTCATCCCGGCGCTGAACCGCCGCCACCATCAGGTCGTCCTTGCCTTCGAAATGTTTGTAGAAGGTTGTCTTGGTGACGCCCGCGGCTTCGATGACCCGATCAATACCGACCGCGGCAAAGCCATTGCGGTAAAACAAATCCACTGCCGCCGCCACAAGCCGCTCGCGCCCCGTCTTGGGCGGATCGGGCAGGCCAAGTAATTCAGCGACCGATTTTGTCCGGGTGTTCGGCATGATCTGGAGTTTAGCAACACCCAAGCCCAAGGTGTACTTGAGGTGCACCCCGACCGCTGGAGGCGCTAAGGATCGGTCAACCTGTTTCGGCGATTTCATCGCTTGGATCCAGGGTTTTGCGCAAATCAATTTTACCGATAGCCCTGTTTAGGGGTGTACCACAAGTAAACTATTCGCCGTTGCAAAGTCGCATAGAGTTCCACGTCTGGTTTGGATCGCACGTGACGTAGCGTGTGATCGACAACGAACAGGGCTGCAAGAGCAGCAGATTGGAGTCTTTATGCCGTTGGTCAACGTAAAGGTTCTGGAAGGGGTTTTCACGCCGGCTCAGAAGCGCGAAATGATTCGCAAGCTCACCGACACGATGGTCGAGATCGAAGGTGAAAACCTGCGTCCGGCGACCGTGGTCATCGTCGAAGAAGTCAAAAGCGGCGACTGGGGGTTTGGTGGCAATGCGCTCACCACCGCCGATATCAAAGCGATGGCGGCCGGTCGCGCAACCGCAGAGCCGGTTGGATTGAGCTGATCGGGTTTCGGACTTTGGCAGATTATTGAAGAAAACAAATTGGGGCATTTTGAAAGGATTGAACCATGAACACGACTTTGACAAGCACGATTCGCAACGGGATTGATGTGGCCGCTTTGCAGGGAACGATTGAAACCGTTCGCACCAACCCCGCGGCCGCGCAGACGCACTGGGCGGTCAGCAGCCGCTGGGCGGGCGGAACGCGATCCGACCATGAAGTCGATGGGTGCGGCATCGGCGGGCAGGAAGTTGATCGCCGGTTCACTCTTCGCGTGGACGAGCCATTGGAACTGTGCGGCACGAACCAGTACGCCAATCCGCAGGAATATCTGCTAGCGTCGATGAACGCCTGCATGATCGTCGGCTACGCAGCCGTGGCCGCGCTGATGGGCATCAAGTTGACGAAACTTGAGATTCGCACGTCAGGAGACATCGACCTTCGCGGATTCCTCGGGATCGATCCGAGCGTGCCGCCGGGATACGAATCGCTTCAGCAGACAGTAACGATCGCCGGCGATGGAACCGACGAGCAGTTCCGGCAGCTTCACGAAACGGTGAAGAAGTCGAGTCCGAACTACTTCAACATTACCCACGCGATTGCCACGCATTCGCGGTTGGTGGTCGAATAAGTTGTTTCGCCGGGCGCGGCCACGCGCTGCGCCCGGCGTTTGATTTTCAGAAGTTTGCCTATGACGGAGTGAAATATGTACGACAAGAAAAATCTGGCAAAGTTCCCACGATTGGGCGAACTTGCGCCCGAAGCATTCAAGGCGTTTGTTGAATTTGACCAGGCCGTCATCAAATATGGTGTGATCCCGGTCAAATACAAGGAATTGATCGCCATCGCGGTGGCGCTGACGACGCAGTGCCCGTACTGCATCGACATTCACACAAGAAATGCCAAACGAGCCGGCGTCACCGAGCAGGAATTGGCCGAGACGACGCTGATCGCCGCCGCGCTCAGAGCCGGCGGGGCGATGACGCATGGGACGCATACATTGGAATGAAGTGAATAGGGCATCACAGGTTGATTAACTGTGATGCCCTTTTTGCGATCAAGGATTGGATCTATCGCGGTTGGAAGGAAGATCCAAGAAGTGAACCCTCGGTTCAACCGCTACGCCGTCGGTTGGGGATTACAGTTAATCACAGAAACGCCCACGGCGCTGCCGTGGGGGGCTTGAAAGATCATTGCGCTTCGGTGGGTTTCGGCGTTGCTTCCCGCTGATGCCGTTTCGTCGCCAGTTCGATCGCCAGTTCAATGGCGGCTCGCATCGAGCCGGGGTTGGCGCGGTTGCGCCCGACGATGTCAAAGGCCGTCCCGTGATCCGGACTTGTGCGGATGATCGGCAAACCCAGCGTGAGATTCACCGCGCGATCGAAGGCGAGCAGTTTTACGGGGATCAAACCTTGATCGTGGTACATGGCCAGGACCGCGTCGAACTTGCCGTCTCGGGCGCCGAGAAAAACCGTGTCGGCGGGGTAGGGGCCGGTGGCATCGATTCCCTGTTCCCGCGCCATGAGGATGGCAGGGGAGATCAGCCGTTCTTCCTCATCACCAAACTGGCCATTCTCTGAAGCATGTGGATTGACGCCCGCCACCGCGATGCGCGGCTTGGGGATGTCAAACCAGTTGACCAGCGCCTCATGGAGTAATTCCAAAGGCTGGAAGATCGCGCCGATATTCAGCTTGTTCCACAGACCCATTAGCGGCAGATGGACGGTCGCCAGCGCGACTTTCAACGGACCGCCGACGAACATCATGCAATATCGCTTGGTGCCGGTTTTGGTCGCGAACAATTCGGTGTGGCCGGGATAGTGGTATCCCGCCAGTTTCCAGCTTTCCTTGGCGATGGGCGCGGTGACGACCGCATCGACGAGTTTTTTCTGGGCCGAATCGATGGCATCGACGCAAAATCGCATGGATGCTTCGCCGCCCAAACGGCTGGGGCTTTTGATGGCGTTGCCGAGCATGCTGTACTGGTCGTAATCGACAACCACCACGTCGTGCGGGTACGACCGAAGCCGGCCGTTGTATTGATCTCTCCACCAGAAGACATCGAATTCCGCCAGGTCCGCCGCGTAGGCCAGTAACTCATTCATGCCATAAATGATGTATCTGGCGCGGCTGCGCAGCACCGGATCGGACAGTGCTTTGACGACGACTTCCGCGCCAATACCCGCAGGGTCGCCCATCGTGATCGCAATGACTGGCCTGTAATCCATAACTCAACCAACAGCCTAAACCACAATCGCCAAATGGCAAATCAAAATGCGCAACCGGCAAGAGTTGCCGCTCAAAAAACATCGGCAGAAAATCGCTTTTCAGTTGACAATCGGAGCGTGAATGATCTCTTCCGGACGTTGGAGGATGGAACGGAAGATGGGCGTTTTACGTCGGTTTGAGTTGCAAGCGGAATTCTCAGCTCTTAATCTCAAGCAGGGACGGGCATCTGCGCGATGGCAGCTTCTACGGCTTTTTCGACGGCGGCGTGCACATCGGTCGACGGTAAGACCGCATGGCGCCAAAACGAACCTAATAAAGTATTTAAAACTTGATTGCCAAAGTCCCTTTCGAAATCCAGACCGCTTTTCAGCAGATCCGCCAGGGCAACCACTAATTGTGTGCGAAGTTCAGTGCCGTATGCTTCCAAATTCAGTTCAAATTGTCGTTGTTCTTGCTTATTGAAGACCCCAAAGTCGAGTACGCGTTGCAAGTCCTGTGGAGCAACGCCGCCTGCTATCGCAAGTGACCGCCAATCGTCTGAATCCTTCTCCAGCATGTTTATTGCCCTGGCTCGGGTTTCTTCGTCAATAAGCTGCATATAACATCCTTTCGAACATATCGACTGATCAAATCACGGGGATTTCTTTCGGTCCAAAATCCACTGATGCGAGAAAAAACTCCACTCGAATTTCGTGCAAAGATACCTCACGCGTTCCATAAGCCTCGACGAGATTTTTTCTTCCCCACAATAGTGCGAGAAAATTCCATAAGCGATTCGAATCCACCGGCTGGCGTGTTCGCTTGTTGATTACCATCAAATCTTCAGGTTTGGCACGAAATTTAAACATACCGCGACGCTGTTTGCTAGCTTCATCGACCGCCAGATGAACATGTAAATCCGCCACGTAATCAAGCACCGATCCGGCTGCAAATGCCCTTGCGGCGGTGTCGACGGGCAGGTATTCCCACGTCGGGTTCTCGCCACCGGTGAGCTGCTTGACCGGATATGTGGGAACGGTTTCCTTCGCACCAACCGATGAAGTGTGCTTGCTGCCCCGTTTTGAAGATAAGGCGCCTGATACTTTGGCCCCTGGGCCGCTCAATGTTCCGGAAGCTTTTGCTCCATGCTCCTCGTCTTCGCTCGATCCTGTTTCCCATTCCATGTTTGCAGGCAATGACCAATGGCAAGAAGACATGCACTTTAAGCCGGTAAGTTCAAGTTCAATTAGTGCGCGACTCAATCCCAATTGATTGTTGCCGAGGTCCACATTGCAGGCTGGAAAGGAAGTTGACCAGTGAAGAACATGATAACCCGGATCGACCATTTGCATCGGGTTATCTTCTTTCACGAGCAGGGCAGCAACGTTATTGCGATCAGGAACTCCGCGGGACAATTCGCATCGATATTTCATAATTGCTGCTCCAAAAGGGGAATCTGACCGAACCAATATCTACGCAATGTCCAACTATAATACAGGTGTAGTGTATCAAACGATTAGGATAGGTCAAGAAAATCTTAATATCGAGGATCTATGAGAGCATTGTCCGCTGCTCGAGATAGTGCACGACTGTCTTGCTGATGATGTCGGCTTCCAGGTTATAGCGCCAGCCAACCTTGCGGTTGCCCATGGTGGTTAATTTGAGCGTGGTGGGGATGAGCGCGACCTCAAACACGTTTTCGCGAACGGCCGCGATGGTCAGGCTCACGCCATCCACGCTGATCGAACCCTTGGGCGCGAGAAATTTCGCCAGGTGAGCCGGGGCCTCGATGGTTTGTCTTGCTTCAGATGGGTTTTCGACGATATGTGTCAGTACGCCCGTCCCGTCAACGTGCCCCTGCACGAAATGGCCGTCGATCCGGTCGTCGGCGCGCATGGCGCGCTCGATGTTGACGAAATCTCCGGCGCGCAGGCTGCCCAGGTTGGTTTTGTCCAGCGTCTCTTTGATGACGTCAAACCCCACAACGTTTGGGGCAAGGTGGGAGACGGTCAGGCACACGCCGTTGTTGGCGATGCTGTCGCCGAGCTTGACATCCGTCCAGTCGGCGGCGATGAGAAGCCGACGAAACATCGTGCGATCTTCAACCGCTTCGACTCGATGCATCTGTTGAATGATTCCGGTGAACATGTATAGATGGACGATACCATGATGCCCCGCACACTCAAGGACATGGTTGTGGTGATCACCGGCGCCAGCGCCGGCATCGGCAAGGCGTTGGCGCAGGAGTTGCATCAACGCGGCGCCAAGCTTGTATTGGCAGCACGACGATTGGACCGATTAAACGAGCTGAATGCGAGTTTAGGCGGGCAACATCTCTGCGTCGGCGCCGATGTTTCCAGGATCGACGGCTGTCGCGGCCTGATCGAACAATCGCTACAGAGATTCAGTCGCATCGATACGCTGGTCTGCAACGCCGGCTATGGCGTGTATGAATGGGTCTCAAAAACAACGCCCGATCAGACTCGCCGAATTTTCGAGACGAACGTTTATGGCACGACCGACTGCATACATCTGGCTTTGCCCGCCATGATGAATCAGTCGCTTCGCGATGGAGTGCGCGGGCAGATCATGGTGGTCAGTTCCTGCGTGGGCCGGCGGGGCATGCCGTTCATCGGCATCTATTCCGCAACCAAGGCTGCGCAACTGGCGATGTCCGAGGCGCTGCGGGTCGAACTGCGCCCGTTTAAGATCCCCGTTACAACCGTTCACCCGATTCACACCAGCACCGAATTTGGGCAAGTCGCGCAAACGCTCGGCCAGATGAAAGTGGTTTCTGGGCCGATGGGTCACACAGCGGGCAAGGTCGCTCGAAAAATGGTGCGCGCCATCATTCGTCCGCGCCCCGAGGTGTGGCCAAGCCCATTATCGCGCATCGTGTTTGGCCTAGGAACCCTCATGCCTCGGCTGGTCGACTTGGGCGCAAGTGCATATCGCCGGCGCGTTCAACGATTGAATCCGGATCACAAACAATAAGACGGATTCAAACGTCGCAAAGCACATAGCCATGAATTAAAAACGCGAAGATGGTTCGATTTTCGATCCAAAATCCAAGTTTTTGCTTTCTCAACTTGTGGCCTGCCATTTACTAATGCTTGCGGATTTGGGCTCCCCGGCCTATCATCCCGCGATGCTGCGGCCGTGGCGGAATTGGCAGACGCGCTAGATTCAGGTTCTAGTGTCCACAAGACGTGCAGGTTCAACTCCTGTCGGCCGCATTCGGGATCTTTGTCGCAACTCCACTTCATAAATAGCCGATCAAAATGTGTTGGACTTGAGTTTTGAGCCCATTTTATTGACCCACAGAAGCCTGGAGTATTCCCGCGATGACCGCTGCCATCGAACCTGATCCGATCAGTGCACCGCCCACTCTTCGTGGACGGGTGATCGGACTTTTCCAGCGCAACGCGACCTGGGTGTTGATCGACCAGGGCATCGTCAGCGTAGGGAATTTCCTGACCGCCAAGGGATTGGGCAGTTATCTGCCTCGCGGGGATTTCGGCAACTTTGGATTGCTCATCGAGACGATGCTGTTCCTGAACAGCCTGCAGGCGGCGCTGGTGATCTATCCCATGACCATCAAAGGCGCCACCGGCGACCGCGAAAATCTGGGACGCATGGCGAGCGCATCGGCCATTCTAACTCTTCTGCTTTTACCACTTTTGGGCGCTGGCATGGCGGGATCGGTGGCGCAAGCGCTGCATGGATGGTCGATTGCAGTTCCGGCAGTTGCAGCAATGCTTTTGTGGCAACTTCAGGAAATGACTCGCCGCGCCTTGATGGCGGATATGCGATTCGCCGACACCATCTGGGGCGACTTCATCAGCTATCCCGGGCAGGCGATTGGTGTGACCGTGCTGGGCAAGCTTGGAATGTTGACGCTTTATAATGCATTTGTGGTGATGGCCGCCACTTCGGCGATCGCCATCTTCATCCAGGCGATTCAGATCGGATTACGAACGATTCAGACGCAGCAGATCAAGACGGTGGCGCTCGAATTCTGGCGTTTGGGCCGATGGGTCATGCTCTCCAATGGCGGAACGATTGTTACATCGCTCGGTTATTGGTGGACCCTGCAAGCCTATTATGGGCCGGACGATTGCGGCGTGTTTAATGCGATCGTCCAGCTCTTCAAGCCCGCCAATCCGATCATGAACAGCATGAACGGGCTAATTGTGCCTGCCGTTGCGCGAGTCTCCGCCAGCGAGGGCGTGAAGGCAGCAACTCGAAAAGCCTGGAGATATATCCTGTTTGGCGCATTGTTACTCACGCCTTATTTCCTGCTGTTGATCGTGTTTCCCGACTTTGTTTTGAAGCACTTTTACCGGCCTGAACAGCATTACGACCAGTATGGCAATTGGCTGCGGCTGTTTGTTTTGAACTATTCAGCGGTGTTCGTCGCAGCGATGCTCGGCGCCTGGCTGGGCGGTCTTGGAAAGAGTCATCACAATTTCCACGCTCGCTTGACGGACATGATCGCGACGCTGTTGATTGGATTGCCTTGTACCGCCAAGTGGGGTGTGCCAGGGTTGATCATCGGCGGGTTGGTGGCTTCGGTGATCAACGCGGTGACGTCGGCGTATTTCATTCACCAGGTAGCTTATAAGCAGGGCCATGCACCTTCAGCCAGTTGACAAACTGTGCTAGACCTTCGGCCAGGCTCACCTTCGGCCCATATCCAAGCTCCGCACCTGACCGTTTGAGATCAGCATAGGTTCGTTCGACATCGCCCGGCTGGGTGGGGCGCTGGTCGATGATCGCTTTTTTCCCGACTGCCTTTTCGATTTCAGTAACCAGCATGGAAAGCGTCACCGGATGCGAGCCGCCGAGGTTGTAGACTCGATATCCCTTGCAACGGTCGATGCTCGACATGATTCCGCTGACGATGTCGCTGATGAATGTATGATCGCGGCTCATCGAACCATCACCGAAGAAGGGGATTGGTTTGCCCGCCATGATCAGACGAGTGAACTTATGGATTGCCAGATCGGGTCGCTGTCGCGGTCCAAATACGGTGAAAAACCGCAGGCAACTGATGGGCAGTTTGTAGAGGTGCGAGAATGTGTAACAAATCAGTTCGCCGGCGCGTTTAGTGGCTGCGTAGGGACTGATCGGTTCTTCGACCGGATCTTCCTCGCTGAAAGGTACGCGGCTGTTGTTGCCATAGACGCTGGAACTGGATGCGAAGATAAATTTCTGCACCTTGTTTTCAACCGCGGCCTGGAGGAGATAGGTCGTGCCGTCGAGGTTGACGCGGGAGTAAAGTCCGGGCTGCTCGATGGACGGCCTGACGCCCGCCATGGCGGCCAGGTGTACGATGATGTCGGGTTTTACAGTGGCTACGAGCTTGCTGATTCTCGGCGCATCGGTGATATCGAGTTCTTCGATTTCGATGCCGCTGCCGATGGCTTTAACGTTGGCGCGTTTCCAGGCGGGGGAGTAGAAGTCGCAGAAGTTATCGACGCCGACGACCCGACAGCCGCGAGCGATCAGTGCTTCGGAAGTGTGCGATCCGATGAATCCGGCAGCCCCGGTGAGAAGTACGGTTGGTTTGCTCATTGATGTCCTTTTTGTACTGTGTCGAATTCAGAATGGCCAGCGAGGTGAACCTATGAAACGGATGCAGGGTTGGACGATCGTCATATTGGCGTTGCTGTCGATGGGCGCCGGGCCGGTCTGGTATGAGCCTGCCGCCATGACCGGCGAAGCCATCGAGCGCGCGATCAGCGATGCGTACAAGGATCCGCGCGGGCGAGTCTTTTTACCCGGTGGCACGTATCGCATTACAAAAACGATCAACCTGCATGGGCTGGGGCCGATGCTGATTGAAGGCGCCACGGAAGGCACGATATTTCGCGAATCAAATCATCCCTCCAGCGCGATTCTTGAATGGCATGGTCCGCCCGGCCAGCCGATGATACGGCTCAATACACTTGGTGTGACGTTTCGCAACATGATGCTGGCTGGCAGGGGAATCGCGTCTCATGGCATTCTGCTTACAAACTCACCAACAGTTGGATCTGGGTTGAACCGCCTTGAAGATGTTTGCCTTGATGGATTCACGACCGCCTGCTTTCAGGCGGGCGAAGCTCCCAGGGAAGGAAACTGTGCCGACTCATTTTTCGATCGCGTGATGTTCTTGCACGCGCCAAACGGTTTTTTGGCGATCAACGAACAATCGGTGAACAACCAATTCATGGGCTGTCAGTTCGGCTGGCTTGAATGCGCTCTCAATATCGAGCGTGGCGGAGCGCTGACCATGATAGGAGGAGGAGCCGCCTTCAGCGACTTGTTTTTGAAAGTCGTTCATCGGGGTCATAACACCGGCGCGATACACATCGGGCCGATCAGAATTGAAAATGCCGGCTACAAAAATCGTTACATGTCGCTGGTCGATGCGCGTCCCACGGAAGGTACGGATCACGATGTCGATTACGGATTAATTACTTTCCAATCTGTCTGGACAGCCGGAGGTGCGCTGCCCGATGTGCCGGATAACGTGGAAACCCCGCTATTCAGACTTGGTCCAGGCGCCGTTGTTGTTTGTGAGGGATGCGAATTCAAACAGCTAGGCGATCGGGGGCAGTGGCCCATCGCGTATGTCCAAGGCGCCAAGGACATCGGCAATGCCATCCTTCGCTCCCGGGAAACTTATTGGATGGGCGACACCAAGAACATTGTCGTCAATGAATTTGGCAAGGTGGAATTGCTCGCGCCTCTTTCGTCGAACGGAATCGAGACACCGACCGTCATTCGCGGTTTAGCGCCCTAGGAACCGTTTCGGGTAACGAGGTAACAAAAGCGTGGGTTTAAAATCGGAATGGTCATGGACCAATTCCAGTGCCTCCAAACAAATCCCTTGTCCTGAAAGAAGGCATGGCTTTTTTATTTTAGCTCGTCTGGACGGCGAAAACTCCCATGAAATGTACCGGCAACCGGCCTTCCGCCTGCTCAATGGCATTGGAAAGCTTGGCATCATTTCATATACTCCTAGCCTTGGGTCATCACAGGGACGTGAGACAGCCGATGAACATGGATGTGAATCACCCTCACCACGAGCCGCGTCTGCATATTTCGCGGGATGCTTTATTGCATAACGCGCGATTGATTCGCCGGCAGCTTGCACCTGGAACCAAAATTTGCGCCGTCGTGAAAGCCAATGCGTATGGCCATGGCGCGGATATCGTGGTCGATACGCTTTGTAATTTTGCGTGCGACGGCATTCCAACGCCCGCGGTCGATATGCTTGCGGCCGGGTCGCTGGGCGAGGCGATGGCGCTGCCCGAATCGTCGCTGCCCGTTCTCGTTTTACGGACCGTTGAAAATGTTTACATCGGCCCGGCGCGAGCAATCATCGAGCAAGCCATCCAAAGCAACCGGATATTGACCGTTGGCACAGGCTCGGCTGCCGATGATATTGCCCGCATTGCGATGTCGCTTCACCGCCGTGCAATGATTCACGTCATGATCGACAGCGGGATGACGCGCTGCGGCTGCGATATCGCGCATCTGCCGCAATTGCTGGAACGGATCGAATCGCATAGTTCGCTGAAGTTATTCAGCATCGGCACGCATCTGGCGACATCTGATGCGGCCGACGATGATTTCGTCATCGAGCAGGCCGCCCGGTTTCGCAACGCGACGAGCGACTTTGTTGCCAAGTCAACACGCGGGCCATTACGAACGGTTGCCAACAGCGGGGGCGTATTTTTCTATCCACAGGCGCATTTCGATCTGGTTCGCCCGGGCATTTCACTTTATGGAATCGATCCGACCTGCGGCCCGAACATGCAGCGACCGCTTCAGCCCGTCGCCAAATGGACCGCGCCGATCATATCCATCCTGAATGCCCCCGCCGGCGCGACAATTGGCTATGGTCGAACCTGGAAATCGCCACGCGATACGCGCGTGGGGCTGGTTCCGGTCGGCTATGCAGATGGGTATCTGCGCTGTCTGGGTAATCGGGCGTCGATGATCGTGCACGGGCAGGCCGTGCCGGTGGTTGGGCGGGTGAGTATGGATCTCACCACCATCGACCTGCACGATGTGCCCGCCACCCAAGTCGGCGATGAAGTGACTGTGATGGACAACGACCCCATGTCTGCCGCCAGCATCTATGCTTTGGCGGAAATTGCTGAAACAATTCCCTACGAGCTCTTCACAAGAATCGGCCCGCGTGTTAAACGAATGGCTGTTCAGAGAGTAGCCACTGAAAGCGCAGAAAATACGGAAATCAAGCATTGATTTCTGGTATCATCCAGCCGTGACAATTTAACAGCATTCGGAGAAACCAAATGGGATACAACGGGTTCAACATCGGCGGGAAAGTATGTCTGGTGACCGGCGGCACGAGCGGAATTGGTCGTGCCATTGCGCTGGCGCTAGCGCAATCGGGCGCGAAGGTCATCGCCGGCTCGACAAATCCAGAGAAAGTTTCTGCAATCAAAAAGGAACTGGGCGCGGGCCACGACGCGGTGCAGCTCGATGTCGGCAACGAAGAGAGCGTCGCCAAAGCGGTGGCAACGGTAGCGCGGCAGTTCGGCCGCATCGACGCGGTGATCAATGCCGCGGGAGTCATTAAGAAGCAACCCTCCCTGGAAATGCCCGTCGCCGAATTCGATCGAATCGTACGCACGAATCTGACCGGCAGCTTCATTGTGGCTCAGCAGGTTGGACGCGTCATGAAGGACCAGTCGCCTGACGCAAATGGCCAGCGGGGCAACATCGTCTTCATCGCTTCTCTGAACAGCTTCATCTCCCTCTCTGAAGTGCTCGCGTATGCATCAAGCAAGAGCGGCGTGATGGGACTGATACGCGGTTTGGCCAACGAGTGGGCACAGTATGGAATCCGCGTGAACGGAATTGCCCCGGGAATCATCCCCACGGACCTCAATCGGCCATTGATTGAAGGCACGGCTCGCGGCGAATGGCTTAAAAAGCACACGCCGCTCGATCGCTTCGGAAGTGCCGACGAAATTGCTGGGGCGGCGCTATATCTGATCTCTCCAGCGGCCGCCTACGTCAGCGGTGAAACCATTATCATCGACGGCGGTTTTTTGGCACGAGGCGTCTAAACGCTGTCGCCCGATCAGGCGCCTGGCTCGGTTCGTGAAGTCATTATCCCAATGCTTCGTTCCGCATGATGGGTTTGATGCAGGCGCATGCGGTGCGCCTTGAGCAGATCGCTGCGGGTGATGATTCCAACGAGTTTCCCTGATTTCTTGCGAGCGATGACGGGCAATCGCCCGATGTCGTGGTTTACCATGTGATCAGCCGCATCGCGCAGGGTGCAATCATCGTAGACGACAATCGGCGGACGCTTGACGAGTTCTCGAATGGCGCGATCGTCGGGCTGCGCCGGATCGAGCAGGTCCCGCCGAGTGACAATGCCGGCCAAAATCTGCCCATCTTCCATGACCGGAAACCCTTGATGAGTTGTCCCCGGAGCAGCGGAATTGATCCATTGTCGCACGTCGCCCAGTAGACGACTGCCTGGCAAGGTGATGGGGTCCTTGGCGCACGCATCGCGAACCAATACCTGATCGAGAAAATCAGCGGAGTATTCTGAAGGCACGCGCACGCCGCGCCGAGCGATCTTTTCGGTCATAATGGAGTTTCGCATCAGCAGGCAGGAAATCAGGAATGATGCCGAGCATCCACCGAGCAGCGGCAGCAGGCCTACGGGTTGAAGCGTTGTTTCAAACGCAAACACCGCCGACGCCAGCATGGCTCGCGAAGCTCCCGCGAATATGGCAGCCATTCCGACCAGCGCGCCAATCCTCGGATCGATCCCCGCTTGCGGGAATAAATGGGCTGCGCCCGCGGCGAGTAAAAATCCGATTGCTCCGCCGATCGTGAACAGCGGCGCGAGTGTGCCTCCGGAAGTGCCGCTCCCCAGCGAAATTGACCAGGAGATGAATTTCAGCACGCAAAGCATGGCAACCAACTGCAAGGTCAGGTTCGAAGAGAGTACATCAGAGATATTGCCATATCCCACGCCCAGGGTGCGCGGCATGAAATATCCAACCGCGCCAACCGCGACCGCGCCGATGGCAGGCCACCACATCCAGTGGAGGGGGATGTGTTCGAACGCATCTTCGATGGCGTACACCGCGCGGGTGACGAGCACCGATGCGATTCCCATCACGGCGCCGAGCAAGATATATGCAGTGATTGCTTCGCCCGTGGGCTGGCCCAGGTCGGGCATTTTGAACATGGGTTCGATGCCGTGAAACGCGATGCGCGTCGCGGCAGCGGTCGCGCTCGCCAGCGCGACAGGAATGATCGATCGCGGTCGAAATTCGAATAAAAGCAGTTCAACCGCGAGTAGAACAGCCGACACCGGGCTGCCGAACGTCGCCGCCATGCCTGCCGCGGCACCCGCGGCCAGAAGCGTTTTTCGCTCCGAGGCAGTTGTCGAAAGCAATTGTCCCACCAATGAGCCGAGCGCTCCGCCGGTGGCGATGATCGGGCCTTCCGCGCCAAAGGGCCCGCCCGTGCCGATGGCAATCGCAGCCGAGAGCGGCTTGAGAAACGTCATTCGCGCGGGAATGCGACTTTGATTGAGCAGCACCTGTTCCATCGCTTCAGGAATGCCATGACCACGAATCGCCGCGGAACCATATCGCGCCATGATCCCGACAATGACTCCGCCGATGACCGGGATGAACACGACCAGCCATCGGAGTCTTTCGGTTGAAGGTGCAACCGGCAGCATCGAGATGCGGCCATAGAACGACAGGTTGGTGACCAGCGCAATCAGGTGAATCAAGAGTTCCGCGATGATTGCCGCCGCCAGCGCGATGACGATCGACAGCACGCAGAGATAGACGACCCGTCCATCTACCAGGCTGAGCCGCGCGGGCGCGCCGATTTGCTGGAGAGCCGGTCCCATCGACGGGGAGATGGGCAAGCCTTCGGTGGTCGATGCTGTTTCAACGTCGTGAACCATGTTTACGCCTTTTGGGGTGTTGCGAACCTTCTTCAAAAAACAGGGCTGGCCGGGCAGTTTCACCAGCAGCATCATCGGCAACGTGCCGAAGCAATTGCGCCAGTTGTGAACGCTGAGAGGCAGGCAGTCGATGCAGCGCATCGATCAGCTTTTCCTGTGTCGCCTGCGGAGCCGATCGAACCAGTTTTCGGCCGGACGGGGTCAACGACAGGACGAGCCTGCGCGCATCGTTCTTGGCCGTGTTTCGCGCAATCAGGCCAAGATCGACCAGCCTGTGAACCACGACCGATACGGAGCTTTGATGCGTGAACGTCCGGGCAGCCAGCTCATTGAGCGATGTCGCGCGTCCGTGCGACAACTGCTGAAGCACGAACATCTGGGCCGCACTGAGCCCAAATCGCCTTTGCGAAGATTGCCCGCCCAGGCGCAGGGCCTGAACGATGCGGCGAAACGCATCCATGATCCGTTGGATGTCGGCATTATTTATATGGGACCCCATATATTGTCCAGACAATAGCGTCAGAGGAACGTCGAGGCAAATATTGCGGCAGTGAACATGCGAAATGACCAGCCCGCCAATATGGTTCGGCAATTCGGGGTAAGTACCTGGCTTGATCTTGTCTTACGCTCGGCATGGAAGCGGATGGCGGTTAGGATGCATATCCATGAAACAACGAATTCACTTGCCGGCTTTTCTGAGCGCTGTGATCGCTGTGACGACAGGGTGTTCACTCGATCAAATGCATGTGTCCTCGCCGCCCGGGAGGGTGTTTGCCTGGGGCGATCAGGGCGATGGCACGTACAAGAACCCTGTACTCAAATCGGATTATTCCGACCCGGAAATTCTGCGCGTGGGCGATGATTTTTATCTCATCGCTTCCGATTTTCATTTCGTGGGAATGCAGGTGCTGCATTCCAGGGATCTGGTGAACTGGCGATACATCGGGCAGGTGTTCAACAAGCTGTCGATGTCTCCGAAGTATGACCAGATGAAAGGGTACAGCGAAGGCACGTGGGCGCCGTCGCTTCGGTATCACAACGGCGAGTTTTATATCTTCGTCTGCACGCCCAATGACGGTCTGTTTATGTGGCACGCGAAGAACCCCGCCGGGCCGTGGTCGGAAACGGTGACGGTTAAGGCCATCGCACGCTGGGAAGATCCGTGCCCATTCTGGGATGACGATGGGCAGGCGTATCTGGTGCACAGCCTGCGCGGTGCGGGGCCGATCATCATCAACAAGATGGCGATCGATGGTTCACACCTGCTGGATGATGGCAAGGAAGTCTATCGCGGGCCCAACGCCGAGGGACCGAAGATGAGCAAGCGCAACGGCTATTATTACATCTCGCTGCCTGAAGGCGGATTTAAGAGTGGCGGACAGACGATATTGCGATCGAGAAATATTTATGGCCCATACGAACGCAAGGAAGTGCTGGCCGGCACCGGCGAACATCAGGGTGGGTATGTCGATCTCGATAACGGCGAATCGTGGTTCATCGGATTCAAGGAACAGTACAACTCGGCGGCTGGGCTTGGGCGCATCAGCTATCTCGAACCGGTGAAATGGGGCAACGATGATTGGCCGGTCTTTGGGAATAACGGCCAGCCCGTGCCGTCGTGGAAAAAACCGAACGTCGGCAAGACCTATCCGATTGAAAAGCCGGCGACCAGCGATGAGTTTGATTCGGCCAGGCTCGGTTTCCAATGGCAATGGAATCACAACCCGGTGGACGATCACTGGTCTCTGTCGCAGCGTGGCGGATTCTTGCGCCTGACGGCGCTGCCGGCGGAAAACCTGGCGGTTGCGCGAAACACGCTGACGCAAAAACTATGGGATGATGCGGGCATGGTGGATGTAAAGATAGATATTCGCGGTTTGGCTGATGGAGGGCACGCGGGGTTTGCGTTCATGACCGGCAATGGCTTTGGCTGGGTGGGCGTAAAGCAAAAGAACGGCGCGCGGCAGATCGAATGGGAAAAAGGGGAAGGCCCGGCTGTGACGGGCGATTCCGTTTGGCTGCGCGGAATGTATCAAGGCATTGATTGTCATTTCGCTTATTCACTGGATGGCAAGACCTACATCGATACGCCTAGCACATTCAAAATGGGCTTCCAAAGCTGGAAGGGCGGACGGCCGACCTTATATTCATATGGTTCGGGGGGATATGTGGATGTCGATTATTTCCACTATTCGTACGGCGCAACGATTGAAGATGCAATGAAATAAAGAGAGCAGAGCCACGAAGACACGAAGAACACGAAGTTAAGCACGAAGAGAAAAGAACTAGCCACAGAGATCACAGAGGACACAGAGACGGAAAGAATATCTTTTCTTTCTCGGTGTCCTCTGTGATCTCTGTGGCTAAATGTTTTATTGCGCTGGCGCAGTCGCTGGTTGAACGGCGCGGCCGGCACCGCGAGGTCCTCGCGCGGGCGACGGTGGCGGGGCCGTATATTTCTCGGCGCCTTCCAAGCCTTCGCCGGTGACGTTGTTGATTGCCAGTTTCGGGCCGCTGAAACCGGTGACGTCGATATCCCGTAGCACCGCGTGGTTGACGTGTTGCAGAGTGATTCCCTTTTTGGCTGTGCCGGTGATCTTGGAAAGCGTCAGGCCTTCGAGCGGTTTTTCCGGTGCGATGGCGGTCGCGTCGGCGATGCCTGCGACGTTGTCCAGGCGAATGTTGGTCAAGCTGATGTTCCTGGCGGTGGGATAACCGAGCAATCCCTCGACGGGGTCGTCGGCGGTGTTGGTGTTGCCGCCGCTGATGAGGTTGACGCGGAGCAGCGCGCCGCCGGTGACATCGCAATCATCGACGGAGATGTCATCGTTGGCGCCGGCGCGGCCGATGCGGGTCTTGATGTACACCGCCTGGCTGTTGCCGTTCATCTGGCAGTGCTCGACCTTCACGTCACGCACGCCGCCGGACGTTTCGCTGCCGATGCCAATACAGGCAAAGATCGTGCAGCGAAGCTTGCAGTGGGTGATGAGCACATCTTCCGTCGGCCGGCCAATGCGAGCACCGTTGAGTCCGCGGCCGGATTTCAGGCTGATCGCATCGTCGCCAGTTTCGATGTCGCACCCCTCAATGCGGACGTTTTTGCAGGAATCAACATCGATCCCATCACGTCGTCCGCGGATGGTGACGTTTTTAATCACAACGTCATTGCAGTAAGTGGGATGTGTTGCCCAGTTGCCGCCTTGCGTGACGGAGAAACCTTCCCAGTGAACATCGTTACAATTGATTGGTTCGAGCACGACCGAGCCGCGGGGATTTTGTGGCGCAGCCACTGCGGGATTCCCCTCGATCTGTCCTGGCCCGATGATGCCGATGTGATCGACGTTGGCGGCGTAGATCAGCGCTCGACGTCCCGGCTGCCAGCGGCCTTCCCAGCGAATGTCCATCATCGGATAGTCCTCAGCATCGGGGCTGCCGACGATGATTGAATCCTTGTCCAGTCGCAGAATCGTGCGATACCCGATCTGCACGCTGCCGATGAGATATTTCCCGGCCGGGACGATCACCTCGCCGCCGCCCGAGACTGCGCACGTGTCAAGCGCTTTCTGAAAAGCGGCCGTGTCCTTGGTGGTGCCGTCTCCGGTTGCGCCAAATTTTCGGACATCGAACGAAGGATTCGACTGTGAAAGGACGGACGACACCGCAATGAATGAACAAAGAAACGTTGCGGCCAGCAATGCGTGCAATCTCATGATTGATTCCTTAAGGGACAACAAACGCTTTTTCCGGATACTGATCAAATTTCATTTCAACTTTTTCCCTAAGCAAGTGCTTGTCGGCAAATCCGAATAGCGCATTCCAATCGCCTGGCCTTATGCCGTGCGGGCGTTCGGTCCAATTGATACCCAGGCGGTCGGGGACTTTGAGAAAGTCATACACTGGCTGGGCGTGGATCATCGATTGTCGCACGCCATAGGCTTGGACGTTTGTGTCTTGCGTTCCTTCCAGTGCGATGAACGGACGCGGCGCGCACAAGGCAATCAGCCAGTGTTCGTCGAACGGCAATTGATCCTGATGCGCCCAGAATTCGTGAAGGTGAGGCGAGAACCAATTCGGATATTTGCGGACCATTTCGGACAATCCTTCGTTGCCGCCTCGACCCTGGCCGCTGAAACGGTAGGCGGGCGTTCCGCCGCCGGAACTGGCGACCGGCGCGACCATCGAAATGCGATCATCGAACGCGCCGGCGATCAGCGCCGATTTCCCTTCGCGCGAAACACCGGTGATGATGAGCTTGGACTTGTCGATGGCTGGATCGATTTCAAGGTAATCGACAATGCGTGACACGCCCCACGCCCAGCCGCGAAGCACACCCCAGTCGTACCCGGGATAAGCAGGGAAAAATCGCGTTTTTCGGAACGAAAAACTGCCGTCCATTTCGCGGAGTGTCGTATCTTCGGCGCAATCGTTGCTGTTGAACATCACATAGGCAAAGCCATGTAGCAGCGCTGGATTGGAGGTGGCGATGGCATCGGGACCGCGTCCGCCTCGACCGATGAATCCGCCGCGACGGCCGGGCTGAGTGGCAGATGTATTACCTCCGGTGGCAACAGCCGGCGCTGAGGCTGGTTGTGTTCCAGGCCCGACCACGAGTAAAGCGTCCTGTCCGCGTCCCTGATTGGGACCTTGCTGCAGTCGCGGCAGCGGCGTAGCGCCCGGCGGTGTGCCGCCCGGTTCGATATAGGCAGGGAATGGGCCGCCGGTTGTGGGCGTGAAGATGCCAATATCCAGGCTCAAACTTTCTTGCGGGCCGAACGTTAAATGGATCAGCCGATATTTGATCTTCCCATCGGCCAGCAATTGCGAACTGATTTCCTTGCCCTTCACATTGCCCGGCGCCGGCGGCGCAACGCCCACCGCATAATACTCCAGAATCTTTTTCATCTCCTCGCGGCGCTTGGCCCATTGCTCAGGCGTGGTGACCTTCGTGCCATCGTTCATGGTCATGATGTCCGGCATCTCTTTGCGAACGGGCAGTTCGTTAACGCCCGGCATTTTGCCAAGCGGAGTGACGATCTCGGGCACGGGGATTTCTTTTGGGTCGGGTCCGGTGCTGAGATCGACGCCTTGTGCCATTACAAAATGTGCTGATGAGAACGCGAATACAGAAATGACGAGCCAGTTTCGGATGTTCATTGACGATTCTCCTCGGCGGACAAATGCGTTGATCTTTGATTTAGACTACGATCCGAGGACCCGATCGTTGGCGGAATTATGTCTTATTAGTAGAACATCGCAGGTCGGTCCCGCCTGATTTCCAGGGAGACAGCATCCAGATCAACGTCGTGCCCGGCCATTCTTCCATTCCGCCGGCGTGGCCGATGCAGGTCCACTTGATCCGCTGATCGGTCACCATTTCATCAATGGAAAACCGCAAAACGGCTTTGCGGCCATTGAAACCCAGCTCAAGCAATTCACCAATGCCGCCGCCATCGGTCACATCTTGTGTCCACCAATGCTTAATTCCCTCGGGAAATGCGATGGACTGATAAACACGTTCAACTGTTGCCCCAATAATGATGCGATGGAGTAGGTCTGACATGAGAGGAGTCCCTTTTAGGATTAGTTTAACCGAAAAGCGATCGAGGATACGGAAAATCGGGGAAGCGGTTGAACCGAGGGTTCACGCCTCCATTAAGGGGATAAGGGGCGCCCGCTTTGCGAAAAATCCGCGATTTCAGGCGGGAAATGGGGGACGTCTTCATACTCTATTCATCATTGATTTGGCATATGGAGGCGAAATCCGAAGGTATAGCGGGAAGAAAACGGGGACGTTTAGCAACAGTATTGAGGAACATGACAGTGCCGCCAGGGTCCGGCGAAACGCGAAAGGTTCCTACCGACGCCGAACTGCTGGAGCAGACCGGGCGCGGAGAACAGGCGGCATTTGGCGAATTAGTCAACCGGCACGGGCGTTATTTGTATGGAATTGCCCGGGGATTAACCGGAAACAACGCCGCCGATGCAGAGGATTTGGTGCAGGAAACCCTCATTGGCGTTCTGAATTCGCGGTTTAGAGGTGAATCGGCGGTTCGGACGTGGCTGGTCAGTATTCTGGTTCGACGGGCGGCCATGCTTCGGCGAAGCCGCAAAAGACAAGCGGGTTGGATCGAAAATCCCGCAGCCGAACCGGCCGTCCGACAACAGGCAACCGGCCAATCCGAAGCCAGGCTGGATCTGGCCATGATGCTCGAGGCACTTTCGCCGGAACATCGCCAGATCATTATTCTGCGCGAACTGGAACAGATGAGTTACGAGGAAATGGCCAAGGAATTGGGAGTGCCCCGGGGAACGGTGGAATCACGACTGTTTCGAGCCCGCGAAGAGCTGCGAAAGCGATTTAAGGGGTATTGAGTATGAGTTGCGAACGGTCAGAACAGGTTCAAGCGTATTACGACGGTGAATTACCGGCATCACAGCGCGCAACAGTCGAGGCACATCTGGCGGATTGCTTTGATTGCCGTGAGCTGCTCAATGAACTCAAGCGCGTGTCCGGGCTTTTGCTGTCGGTTCCGCTGCCGGAATTGCCGCAATCCGCAATGAATCGAATGAAAGGCGCCTGGTGGGCGTCAAAAGCCGCACAGGAGCGTGGGATTCGTCGTTTGTCGGCGTGGATGACCGCCGCCGCTGCCGCAATCGCCATTCTCGTGCCGCTGATTTCAACCGATGTTGCACCCGAGCCGGAAGAGCACCAGGCCGCTTTCGAAGAGACGCTGGCGTTCATTCCTCCGGCACAGTCGCTGGATAATCCGAATTCTGATCTTGGGCGTGTTGTTCAGTGGATGGCGGACGATCTTTCCCCCGATCAGGCTCAGTGAAATGCGGGGAGCGACCTATGGGAACCAAGCTCATTGTTTTAGCGGGATTTTTGGTGGCGTTCACAGCCGGGCTGGTGAGCGGCTGGCAGATGCGACCCACTGCGTTGGTGTCGCATCCGACAACGGGCCCATCGATGGCGACGACCCGCCCGGGCAATGGAGCCGGTGGCCCGCGCCGCGGCGGTCCTGGTGGGCCGGTCAGGGAACTGAATCTGACAAGCGAGCAGCAGGAGCAGTTGAATCAGATTTGGTCGGCCTTGGCGCAGCGGGATCAGCGTGAGCGTGAGGAACGCCAGCAGGCACGGATCGATCGCGACAATGCGATCATCGCCTTAATTCCGCCGGAAAGTCACGACAAGTACGAGCAGTTGAAAAAGAACTTTGAAGATCAGTCCAGTGCCCGGGACAACGCCTGGCGGAATGCATATGACCTGGCAGTGGAGCGTACGAAGAAGATTCTGAATGCGGATCAACGGGTGAGGTATGAGCAGATATTAAGTCGTACTCAATCCGCACGAGGGCGGGGACCGGGCCCGGGGCGTGGAGGATTTGGCAATCCTCGAGGCCGCGGGGGTCCCGGCGATTCCAGGCGCGATGGCGAAGAGAACCGGCGAGCTGGCAGCGCGACCCAGCCGTCGTCGGAACACTAAATATGGTGTTGCGCATCTTAAAATCCCTAGGCATAGGGGAAACGGAGCATCCGATGTTACGCCGAACTTGGTTTGTTGCAGCGATGTTTTGTGTGTTGACGGTCGCCGGCTCTGCGATGGCGCAGAACCAGGGCGGCGGTGGGTTTGGAGGAAATGGCGGCGGTGGAGGCGGCTTTGGCGGTGGTGGTCGGCGGGGCGGCGGTCGCGGTGGCGATCCGGCTGCTTTCATGCAGAATCGCCTCGAGCAGATCAAGCAGGACCTCGCTGCCAGCGACGATGAGTGGAAAGTGCTGCAACCCAAGGTGCAGGATGTATTAACCGCGCAGACCGAAGCCAATTCGGGCGGTCGCGGCGGTGGTGGCCGCCGGGGTGGCGGTGGT